>CAZWTH010000433.1:0-28808 GCA_964636715.1 uncultured Solibacteraceae bacterium
ACGACCACCGTTTCATACGGAATCAGACGCCGCAGACGCACGCCGACAAACGCCAGCGCTTCCTGCAGGCTCAGCGAACTTCCCAGATCCTGCGTCAGTTCGTAGAGCATCTGGGCTTCCTGCGTGGCGGCCGCGATCGTCGCCATCGCGTCGCTGTCGCTGCCGGTGCTGTTCAGCGTAGGCGTCTTGCTTTCGGTCGAAATCGCGAAGCCCGTGGCCGGCGCGAGCCCGCGCTCGATCTTCACGTCCATCGAAAGCTTCACGGATTTCTCGCTCGGCGCGCTGGTGGCCATGTGCTCGAGCTCCACATAGCGGCGCTTCAGAATATCCACCACGATCGGGTCGAACGCCTTGCCCGATTCTTCCACCACGATCTTCATCGCTTCATCGAGCGGCAGAGCGCGGCGGTATTGGCGGTCGGAAGCGAGCGCGTCCAGGCAATCCACGGCTGAAAGGATGCGCGCGCCCACCGGAATTTCTTCGCGCGAAAGACCGAACGGATATCCCGTGCCATCCCACTTTTCGTGGTGCGCCCGCACAATCGGCACCACCGGATAGGGGAACTTGACCTCTTCCAGAATTTCCGCGCCCACTACCGGGTGGATCTTCATCTTTTCGAATTCTTCCGGCGTCAGTTTGCCGGGCTTCGAAATAATGTGCTCGGGGACGGCCAGCTTGCCGATGTCATGCAGCAGCGCCGCCGCCTGCAGTGCATCCAGCTCTTCCGGGGCCATGTTCATCTCGCGCCCGATTTCGGTCGCGTAGATCCGCACACGCTGCAGGTGGTCATGCGTCGTCGCGTCCTTGGCTTCAATCGCGAGCGCCAGAGCTTCGATCGTTCTCAGGTGCAGGCCGGCCAGTTCTTCCACATGCATCTTGTCGTTTTCAAGGCGCGTCAGGTGCAGCTTGTAGTTGTAATAGACAAAGCCGACCAGCACCAGAAAAACCAGCGGCGCCTGCCACCCGCGCTGATTTGTCAGTTCCTGCAGCACCAGAATCTGCCACGCCACCATCGCGGCCGCCAGGTGATATTGCATCGCCCAGAAAAACGTCGCCACCCAGGTCTTGTAAATCGACTTGTTCTCGGTGAGCGCCACCACCGCGGCCACCAGGACCGTGTTGACTACAAAATAGACCGCAGCGGTCAGGCCGAGCAGGATGAAATTGTCTTTGCCGAGAATGGTGTAAAGCGTTCCGTGATAGACCTCGTGACCCGCAATCACCGCCAGGCAAATGGAGCAGGTGCTGAACGCCACCTGAATCACGCGAGGCCGCGCCTTCGCCTGCCACACGCACTGCACAATGGTTCCGGCCGCCGCAATCGCCAGCGCTTCCGGCAAAGTAAACCAGACGATACCGACGAGAATGAAAAGGAAATTGACCGAGAGCGTCACCGTCACCATGGGCAGGCGAACCTTGACGCCCGAAGTCAGAACGGTAATAACGAAGAACGGCCAGAATAAAAACGGGTCAGGCGGGGCGAAATGCAGGAGTTGCTGAGTGAGTCCGATCAGCCCGGACGTCAGAACCAGGGCGATGTAAAATTTGGCCCGAAGTGGCATAGCCCGTACAAAGGATACCCCAGTTTAACACGCCTGGCATGGTTCACGTAAGTCCTACAGAATCTGAAGTTAGGGGAATTTCCCCCTAACCAAAGTGGGTAAAGTACCGGCTTAAATCGAGTGATAGCCCTTTTTCAGTTACGTTGGATATTGCCAAAATGTCACACGTCGGCCGGGCAACCCATCCAGGTAAAAATGCCTATTCCGCACGTTAATATTGACAAATCAATTAGTTGGCACAGAATATAAGTTACTGAGCCGACCCATGTCGCCTGCGCGCCAGAAAAGTGACGAAGTGACGCTTCCGGGCCTCGGGCGCGGGTTGCCGCCGAGAGTTCAGCAGCTCGATTTCCTGGGTATGCCGGCGATTGTGGCGTCCCGCGCCATGCAGCGGACTCTCGAAAAAGTCGAGAAGGTGGCGCGAACCGATTCGATCGTTCTGATCGCCGGCGAAAGCGGCGTGGGCAAGGAACTGGTCGCGCGCGCCATCCACCACTTCTCTCCCCGCAAAGAAAAACCCTTCGTCGATATTAACTGCGCCGCATTTCCCGAAAATCTCATCGAAAGCGAGCTCTTCGGCTACGAAAAGGGCGCGTTCAGCGGCGCCGACAACGTGAAGGCCGGCCTCTTTGAAGCCGCCGCCAACGGGTCCATTTTTCTGGATGAGATCGGCGAAATCGAAGCCCGCATGCAATCCAAGCTGCTGCGCGTGCTCGATGGCCAGCCGTATTTCCGGCTCGGCGGGACCCGCAAAATTCAGAACGCCGCGCGCGTCATTGCCGCCACCAACACCGATCTCCGCGAATCCGTGCAGCGAGGCGAGTTCCGCTCCGATCTTTTCCATCGTCTCGACGCCATCGAGTTGCGCGTTCCGCCTCTCCGCGAGCGGGTTGACGATATTCCTGCCCTCTGCGAATACTTCCTCGCCGCCTCCGGCTGCACCCTGCGCGATGACGCGCTTCAGTTGCTGAAGTCCTACTCCTGGCCCGGCAACATCCGCGAGTTGCGGAACATTCTGAACAAGGCGGTGGTCTTCGCCGATAGCCCCGTCCTCACCCCCGCCGATTTGCCGGGAGCCATGCGCCAGGTCGGGGCCGCCGACCCGGGATATTCGCTCGAACGGCTCGAAGAGCAAACCATACTTCGCGCTCTCGAACAGACGCATGGACATCAGCAGAAGGCCGCGGATATCCTGGGCATCTCGCGCCGCACCCTGATTCGAAAGCTCAAGCACTACGGTCCGCTCAAATCCCGGCATACGTCCGGACGAAAGTCGGGACCCGGGGTTGCCCTATGAGCGTCGCGTTATGAGCCCAATTCTCGCCACCGCCTCAACTGAGCGCTTCTGGCCCGCTATCCCGCGCGTGCTCGAAGAAATCGACGTTTCCGAGCACCTGCTTCTCGATATCGCGCTGCGCCACATCTATCTGCGCGGCACATGCTCCATCGAGATGCTGGCCGGCATGATGAAGCTCTCGATCGAAATCGCCGAAACGCTCTTCCGGCGTCTTTCCGATCAGAAATTCATCGAAGTGCGCCGCATGGTGGGCGACGACTATATCTTTGCGCTGAGCCCTTCCGGCCGCGCCATGTCGATTGAGCGCTCGGCCACTCTTCAGTACTCGGGACCGGTGCCCGTCTCGCTCGCCGCTTACACGAAATCCGCGCGCGCCCAGACCGCACAGGTGACGATCAACCGCGAGTCACTGCGCGATGCGTTCCATGACGTCATCCTGAACGACGGCGTTCTCGATTCTTTGGGCCCGGCGCTCATTTCTCAGCGCTCGCTTTTTCTCTATGGCCCGAGCGGCACGGGCAAAACCACCATTTCCGAACGCCTCAGCCGCGTTTATAAGGACGCCGTTCTGATACCGTACGCGATCGAGGTCGATGGCCAGATCATCACGATTGGCGATCCCGCCGTTCATCAGGAGGTTCCCGCCGATAACCCGGACGCTCCTGAACTCGACCGCCGGTGGATGCATTGCCGGAGGCCGTTCCTCGCGGTGGGTGGTGAACTCGTGACGTCGATGCTGGACCTGCAGCGCGATGAAGGTCCTGGAACGTACGTAGCGCCGCTTCAGATGAAGGCGAACAACGGCATTCTGCTCATCGATGATTTCGGACGCCAGATGATTTCTCCGCGCGATCTGCTCAATCGCTGGATTGTGCCGCTCGATCGCCGCGTGGATTTTCTGTCGCTCGGCAGCGGGCGTAAATTCGACGTTCCGTTTGAAGTGATGGTCGTTTTCTCCACTAACCTGCAGCCCTCGGAGCTGGCCGACGACGCGTTCCTGCGCCGCATCCCGAACAAGGTCCTGATTCCGGCGGTGGACGCGCCGACGTTCGACGCCATCTTCCGCATGGCCGCGACCGCGGCGAACATCGAATGCGACTACGATGTGATCGCGTACTGCCGCGAAGTCTGCATCCGCGACGGCGGCGACCTCCGCCCCTGCTACCCCCGCGATCTTTGCAACGCGATGCGTTCCATCGCCCTCTATGAAGGCCGCAAACCGGTAGCGACGCGCGAAGAAATCGACCGGGCGACGAAGGGCTACTTCGTTTAGTCTGGCAGCAATGGTGTCTGGTCACTTCCCGCTCCCAGGTACACTGGTCCGGTGAAGGTTCGGGAGGCGATTCGACTGGTTGAGTCTGACGGCTGGACGCAAGTTCGCCAGAAGGGTAGCCACCGGCAATATCACCATCCCCGAAAGCCGGGAACGGTAACTATCGCCGGACATCCATCAATGGAACTCGATGCGAAGACGGAAAAGAGTATTCTGAAGCAAGCAGGGCTGAACAAATGAGTAGATACGTTGCGCTCATCGAAAAAACGAACACGGGTTATAGCGCTCACGTTCCAGATCTTCCGGGATGTGTCGCTGCCGCCGCCACCTACGCGGAGACACTCGATTTGATCCAGGAAGCCATTGAATTCCATATCGAAGGCATGCTGCTCCACGGCGAGCGCGTGCCGGAACCGGTCACGCTGGCCGAGACGGTCGAGGTTGGCTGAGCCGGGCCCGCGAAACTAATATCTGAGCCGAACCCATGAACCACTCCCTCCCCCCCGACGCCACCGCCGCCTTCGAAGCCGCCGTTCAGGACTGGACGTCCAACGGAAAAGTCGCCCGCTTCTGGAATCGCGACAAATCTCTCTGGACCTCCGCTGAAGGCAACACCTCTGAAGACAAATGGATGGGGTGGCTCGATATCGCCGAGCGCCAGGCCGCGGACGCCGCCCGCTTCCGCGAAATCGCCGCGCAAATTCAGGCCGCCGGCTATCGCAACGCCGTTCTCCTCGGTATGGGTGGCTCCAGCCTCTGTCCCGAAGTTCTCTCCGTCACCTTCGGCCACCAGCCCGGCTTCCCTGCGCTCCATATTCTGGATTCCACCGATCCCGCCCAGGTTAAATCCATCGAGCGCCTCGCCGACCCCGCCGATAAATCCACCGTCTTCATCGTCGCGAGCAAGTCCGGCACGACGCTCGAACCCAACATCTTCAAGGAGTACTTCTTCGAAAAGTCCGGCCGGGACGGCTCCCGCTTTATTGCCATTACCGATCCAAAATCGAAGATGCAGAGCGTCGCCGAATCCGACCGTTTCAGCCGCATCTGCTATGGCGATCCCACGATCGGCGGCCGGTTCTCCGCGCTCTCCGATTTCGGGATGGTCCCCGGCGCCGTCATGGGCCTCGATATCCCGCGCCTGCTCAACCGCGCTGTCGAAATGACTCATGCCTGCCGCGAAGCGGACGCGTCGCTTAATCCCGGCGTCTCGCTGGGCCTCGCGCTCGGCACGCTGGCGCGTCTGGGCCGCGACAAAGTCACGCTGGTCGCCTCGCCCGCCATCTACGACCTGGGCGCGTGGCTCGAACAACTCATCGCCGAATCCACCGGCAAGAATGGCCGGGCACTGATCCCGGTCGATCGCGAACCGCTCGCCTCCGCGGAAACCTACGGCAAAGACCGCGTCTTCGTCCACATCCGGTTCTCGCCCATGCACGATCCCGCGCAGGACGAAGCGCTCTCCCTGCTCGAAAAATCCGGTCAGCCGGTGATCCGGCTCGCTATCCATGACCGGTACGACATCGGGGCCGAATTCCTGCGCTGGGAAGTCGCCGTGGCCGTCGCCGGATCCGTGATCGGCATCAATCCGTTCGATCAGCCGGACGTCGAAGCCAGTAAAATCGAGACCCGGAAAATCACCGACGCCTACAAGGCGACGCGCCAGCTTCCCGCCGAAACCCCGATCCTCAAATCGAACGGCCTGAAGTTTTTCACCGACGAAAAGAATGCCGCCGCCCTCAAAGCGACCGACGCCGCAGGCATTCTTCGCGCGCACCTGAGCCGCATCGGCGTGGGCGACTATTTCGCGCTCCTCGCCTACATCGACATGACCACGGAAAACGAAGAGCGGCTCAGCGAAATGCGCCTGGCCGTCCGCGGCGCAAAACACGCCGCCACCTGCCTCGGCTTCGGCCCCCGCTTCCTCCATTCGACCGGCCAGGCCTACAAGGGCGGGCCGAATTCCGGCGTTTTCCTGCAGGTTACCTGCGATGACGCCAACGATCTCGAAGTCCCCGGCGAAGGCTTCACCTTCGGCGTGGTGAAAGCCGCCCAGGCGCGCGGCGATTTTGAAGTCCTGACCACCCGCGGCCGCCGCGCCCTGCGCGTCCATCTCCCGGCGGATATCGACGCCGGGCTCGCCGCCCTGGGCAAAGCCATTCGTGAGGCTTTGCTACACTAGATCTGTTATGGCAATTCCCAATGTCAAGCGTTTCCGCCCGTTCTGCCCGACGTGCAACGACAACTTTACCGTCATGGCGGTGATCCCTCGCGAGACCAACATCGATACGTATCTCGCTGACGCCGTGTCTCGTCACGACCACAAGGCGTTCCAGGACGCCAAGACTCTTCACACCAAGGTCCGCGTCGGTCAGCAGAAGCAGAAGAAAGCAAAGTAAGCTTTTTTCTCTATCCAAAAAATCAAGCGGGGCGAATGAGCCAAAATGCTCTTTCGCCCCGTTTTTATTTTGGCGTGCGCCCTGTTCCGCGGCCGGACTCCTGCCCGGCCACGGAACATCGGGATTTCCTGCTGCGCGACTTTACTGCACCACTATCGTCACCGTATTCGACTGCGCCGTAGCCCCGGTATCCTGATTCGTCGCCGTCACCACAACCGGCACGGCGCTTCCCGGCGTCACGCCCTGCGGTAGCTGCACATTCACCTGATACAGCCCTGCGAGCGTCGGCGTCAGACCGGAGAACGATACCGGCGTTGGCACACCGCCAATCGTGGCCGTCACATTGGCCACGGTGTGGAACAGCTTGTCGCTCGGAGCCGCCGCGCCGTCCGCCGGTCCCGCCTCTCCGTCCGGTCCCACCACCTGGCCGAGCCCGGTCATGTAGATGACCAGGAAGTCCGATGCGTGCGCCGGATGATCGGCATCGTTCAGCTGGGCCGTCGCCGCATTTGTCACGATGCCCGGACCGGAGCCCGACGTATTCGCCGTGTAGATGCCGGGCTGCAACGGCGCCACGGTCAGCGTGACCGCCGCGGAGGCCACTGTCCCCTTCGTCACCACCAGCGGACACGTGGTCGTGGAAGGCAGAGTCTGCGGAAGCAGAATATTGATCTGCGTCGCGCTCGCATAGAGCAGCGGCACGGGCACTCCGCACAGCGTTACCTGCGCGCCGTTCAGCGTGGTCGGCAGCGGAAGCGTCTTCGCGTTCGGATCGCCGCTATCCGCCATGTCCGTGCCGTAAATCGCCACGTAGCTGCCCGGCGTCACAACGGACGGCGTCGCCTGTCCGCCGCTCGCGGCATTCGCGATACCGCCCGTTGGCTGCGGCAGAGGCGCCGCTTTGGCCACGTTCATCGTCACGGGCAGCGATCCCATCGTTCCTGCGACGGTGAGGTTGATCGCGCCGGTATAAGTCGTTCCGTCCGCGATACCGGTCGGATCGCCCTGGACTGTAAACGTCGCGGAGTAGGTGTAAAGCGAATCCACGTGGGACGTCTGAGTCATCGTGCCGGAAGCCGGAGTCACGCTCAGCCAGCCTTGTCCCTGGCTTGTACTGGCGCTTGCCACGAACGGCGGCGCGCCCTCAGTAGACGTCTGATAGCTCGCCGTGACGGTTTGCGTGACGGCCGTTGTCCCGGTCGCCGCATTCAGCGTCATCTGCGCCGGCGCCAGTGTGAGAGCAGCCGGTGCGGCGACCTTCATCGTCACCGGCAGCGAAGCCGTTGTCCCGGCCACCGTGAAGTCGATTTTGCCGGTGTAGGTGGACCCGTCAGAGATCCCCGTCGGATCGCCCTTCACAGTCAATGTCGCGGTGTAGGTGTAAACCGTGCCCACATGGGATGCCTGCGTCATCGTTCCGGAAGTGGGGGTGACGGTGAGCCATCCCTGACCCTGGTTTGTGCTGGCGGTTGTCTGGAACGAGGGCGCACCCTCGGTGGACGTCTGATAGCTCAGTGTCACGGCCTGCGTTGCCACCGTCGTCCCGACGGCCGCATTCAGCGTCACCTGGGTCGGCGCAAGCGTGAGAGCCGGCGGTGTGGCCACCTTCATGGTCACGGGCAGCGAAGCGATCGCGCCAGCCGCCGTGACATTGATCCTGCCGGTATAGGTGGAACCATCCGCTATCCCCGTCGGGTCGCCCTTCACGGTCAACGTCACGGAGTAGGTGTAAGACCCGCCGACAAGGGATGTCTGCGTCATCGTCCCGGAAGCCGGGGTAACGGTCAGCCACCCCTGCCCCTGGTTTGTATTGACGCTCGTCAGGAACGACGGCGCGCCCTGCGTGAACGTCTGATAGCTCAGCGTGACGGTCTGTGTGGCCGCCGTCGTCCCGACCGCGGCGTTCAGCGTCACTGTGGCAGGCGAAAGCGTGATCGGAGCCGCACCACCGCCACCGCCACCACCTCCTCCTCCGCTGCCGCCACCACCACTGCCTCCGCTGGCGGCGGCTGTGGTGAACGAGAAGACCGGCGAGTTGGTGCTGCCGCTCGCGTTCTTCGCGGCGATCTTCCAGAAATAAGTTGTCCCCGCCGCCGTGGTGGCGGAATAATTCGTGGATGTCGCGTCCGCCTGAACCAGCGGGGGCGTTGACGCGGTTCCGAAATAAATGTCATACGCCGTGGCGCCGGTCACCGCGTTCCATGTCAGAGAAACAGGCGAAGCAACACCGGTCGCCGCATTCGCCGGTGAACTCAGCGACGGCGCGCCGGGCACCGCAACGGCTGTGGTGAAAGAAAAGACCGCCGAGTTTGTGGTTCCCGTTGTGTTCTTCGCGGCGATCTTCCAGAAATACGTCGTCCCCGCCGCCGTGGTGGCGGAATAATTCGTGGAGGTCGTATCCGCCTGAACCAGCGGCGGCGTTGACGTGGTTCCAAAATAAACGTCGTAAGACGTGGCGCCGATCGCCGAATTCCAGGTCAAAGAAACAGGGGCCGTAATACCGGATGCGCCATTAGCGGGCGCGGTCAGCGATGGCGCGCCCGGCGCGGCAACGGCCGTGGTGAACGAGAACACCGGCGACTCTGCGTTCCCGGCTCCGTTCTTCGCCACAATTTTCCAGTAATAGGTCGCGCCGGCCGTGGTCGCGGCGGAATAATTCGTGGCGGTCACATCGGCCTGAACCAGCGGCGGCGTAGCCGTGGTTCCGAAATAAACGTCATAGGTCGAGGCCCCGATCGTGGTATTCCACGTCAAAGACACAGGGGCTCCCACACCGGTAGCGCCATTCGCGGGTGAACTCAGCGCGGGCGCGCTCGGCGCCGCCGCCTGGAACTGCAGCGCGGTCCCATCGGTCAGCACCGCCGCGTTATAGCTCCACTGCTGCTGCTTCGACTGCGCGAAGCCGTTGGCATTGTGGATTCCGACCGTCGCCAACCGCCCGTTGCGATTGTTATCGCCGGCTCCGAGGCTGACCGTCTGATACTGCAGCGTGATTGCGTTCGTGCCTTCGGTCAGAATCGCTTCAAAAGTCACGCCGCTCGTATCGCCCTGGGGCAGCGCCGTGTTCCACTGCACGATGAACCGCCGGCTGCCGGCCGTTCCCAGCGTCTGATAGAAAACCGAACCAGCGCCCGTATCCTGAAACGTCAGGTCAGTCCAGAAGGCATAGACCGCCGGCAGATCCGGAGCCGGCGCGCCCGCATTCAGATCGATATGGGCGAAGTCGCCGGTCGTCGTGGAGCACGTCGCCGCATCCGTAACGAAGTAAAGGGCGCCGTTCGAGCTCACGCATACCTGCGTATACGCCGTGCCGTAAAAATTGAAGCTGAACGGCAGCGTCAGCGCCACTGCGCTGTCGTCCACGCCCGCAAGCACGGACGTGCCGCCACCCGCGCCCGAAATATCCACGAAGCTGAAAGGCGTCTGATCGGTCGCCGAATAGTTGCCGGCGTCCGGAGCGAGCGTGGTCGCGGGAGCCGCCGCCGGCAGCGCCAGCGCCACCGCCGCCAGAAGTGTCCGGATCATTTTCGTGTTCTTCATGTTGAGGTTCCCAATGGATGTTGTTTTCATGGCTGGTTTCCTCAGAATGAAGTCTGCTTGATGTAGAAGAGCACGCCGCCGAAGGTGATATACCCCGTGCGGACACTCTTATTGGCCGAGCTGAACGGGTCAACCGTGAACGACTCCGTAAACTCTGTTGGGTCGCCGGTCAGGCTCAGCTGGTTGATAAACGGCTGGTTCGTTCCCGTGGGTGGACTGGTACACGACCCCAGATTTGCCGCGGCCGTAAAGCTGCTGGCCGTCCCCTCGAAATTCACCGCCAGACCGTACGAATTGAGGCTGTACTGGCAGGCCCCGGGGGCGGCGTTCTGCACTACGCGGAACACCTTGTCTCCCACCTGGATATTGCCCGCTCGCGGATTGCCGGAAGTGTTCGCCTCGACCCCGTACGTCACCGTCCCGGTGGGCGCCGTGTACGAGTCCGTCACGCCAATCCAGCTGGAGAAGGCCGCTACTGGGGGCGCCGGGCAATTGTCCGCGGAAGCCGTGTAGTTCAAGGTTTGATTCTGGGCCGCGGTGTTCGCCAAAGTTCCGGAGCTTTGCGCCGACAGCGTATACGTGCAGGGCGCTCCGCCTTCGTTGACCGTGAAGGTGTGGCTCGCGATCGTCAGCGTGCCGGTTCGCGGCGTCTGGTCTGTATTCGCGTCCGCGGTGAAGGAAACATCCGCGGTTCCGTTGGTTCCCTTCGCCACGATATGAAGCCAGGAGTCATTGGCCGAAGCGTCCCAGTTGCAGGCCGCCGGCGCCACTACGCCCACCCTGGCCGATCCACCGATCGGCGGCATACCGCTGCCTGGAGAACGCAGAACGAAGGTGCAGGCGGTGCCTGCCTGCGTGAAGTTGATCGTCTGACCGGAAATCGTAACCGAACCCGGCCGAGGCGTAGTGGAACCGATGTTCGTGTTGACGCTGACGGTCAGCGTGCCGCTGCCCAGGCCGCCTCCCGGGCTGACCTGCGCGAAGCCCGAATTGCTCAATGCCCGCCACGGACAGTTCGGCCCATTGGTTGTGATTGCGATCGTGCCGGAGCCGCCGCCTGAGGGGAACGGACTGCCGAGCTGCGAGGTATCCACACTGACCGAGCAGGCCAGCGCCTGTTCCGTAATCGCATACGCCTGGCCGCCGACGATCAGCGCGCCGGTGCGCGGAGCCGTCGTGGAGTTTGCATCCACCGAATACACGAGCGACTGCGCGCTCCCGTTCCCGGTGCCCGAGGAGCCGGAGGTGACGTTGATCCAGGACGGTCCCAGAATCGTGTTGTACGGGCAGCCGCTCGGCGCCGTGATATCCACTGAGCCCGATCCGCCGTTCGAATCGAACAGCGTGGAATGAGCGCTGAGCGCATAGGTGCAGTTGACGCCCGTTTGATTGATGGTGAGCGTCTTCCCGGCAATGGTCGCCGTCAGGATTGTGGGCGACGCGTTCGAGTTCGCCGGAATCGTCACATCGACCGATGCGGAGCCAGTACCGGCCGTGGGCGCCACCGTAAGTTCAGCGCCGGTGGTCCAACCGCAGGACGAACCGGAAGCCGTAATCCCGACCGTGGCCGTACCGCCCGCCGAGCCGATGTTGATGGAAGCCGGACTCAGCGAGAACGAGCATCCGGTGGAGAACTGGTTAATGGTGAAGACCGGCGAATTCGTCGATCCCGAAATGTTCACCGTCCCGTTACGCGCCGAACCCGTTCCGTTGGCCGCCGTTGTGTATGTTACTTTTCCATTGCCCGCTCCCGAAGTCGTTCCGGTGAGCGTGATCCAGGAGGAGTCGCCCGCCGCGGCCGCCGTCCACGAACACGCGTCGCCGGTGGAAATTTCGATTGTTCCGGAATCGCCGCCGATCGGCGAACTCGTAGTCGAAGTTTTGAGCGAGTAAACGCAGGGCGGCGGCGGGAGCACCGAGATAAACACGGGGGTCACATCCACCAGATTCACCGCAATCTGAGAAACCGCCGCCGCGAATCCGGTGTAGTTCCCCGCCGAGAGCCCGCTGTAATCCAGCGTGAGCGAGCTATTCGTCGTCCCGCTGCCCGTGAGCGACGCTCCCGGAATCCCATAGAGCGCGGTGGTAAATGGCAGCGTTCCGCTCGAAGAGTTGGCCGTGATCGTGGTCGAGGTCGCCGACTGGCCCTGGATTTCCAGCGCCTGCACCGGCTTCGGCGCAAGGGAAAGCGAGGGCACGGCGCCGATTGGTTTATCCGCCGTCGGATCGTCCACACTGAAGTCGTAATACTTCGTCACGGAAGCGCCGTTCTTGTCCGTTGCCACCAGACCGATGGGGAACACGCCCGGGTAGGCCGGGGTTCCGGTGAAGAGACCGCCCTGAATCGACATTCCCGGAGGAGGCGTCATTCCCGGCGCAAAGTGCACGCCATAAGGCGCCGTCCCGCCCTGCACCGCGATGAATGTCGAGTACGACGTTCCTTTCACCGCGTTCGGAATCGAATTCGGCGTGAACGTCAACGGCGAGACGTTGAAATTATCCACCGCGATATCCAGCGATTGACCGTTCGTATCCGCTGCGTGAAGCGTGAAGGCGCTGGCCTGACCCGCCGAAGCCGGAATTCCCGCAAGAATCGAAGACAGCCCGTTCGATCCAGGCAAAATGCTCAAACCTGTGGGCAACTGGCCCACCGCTGTCCAGGTAAGCGGTCCGCTGGCCGGGAAAACGAGCCGGTCCAGCATCAGAGCATAGGGCACGCCGAGCGAGGCGTCGCTGACTACGACTTTGCCCAACGCCTCGAGAGGCGCGTGCCCGCCGGGCGGCAGCACAACCAGAGTCACGCTGAGATTCACGTCTGTTGCGTCGCCCGCCGAATCCGTCACCCACGGATGAAGCGCAAATACGCCGGACTGCGTCGGCGTCCCCGAAAGAATGCCGTTTATGTCGACGCCGAGTCCAGGCGGCATCGGCGCGTTGGGAGCCCGTGAAAATGTATACGTACCGGAGCCGCCCGCCGCCTTCAGCGCGAACGAGTAGGGCGTACCCACCGTCGCGTTCGGGAGCGTTGGCGTGAACAGGCCGTTCTGCACTGGCGCTACAAAAGAGAGCGGAGTAATCCGCAGCGTGAGTTGTCTCTTCACCACGTCTGTTGGATTCCCCGCGTTGGTCGCCTTGAGCACGAAGGTATATGTACCGGGCGCCGTTGCCGGTCCCTGAATGGACGTTCCACCCTGGTTGCTGATCAACTGCACACCCGCCGGCAGGTTCGGCTGAACCGGGGAGGGCGGGGCCGGGGAAGGCGCTTCGACAGTCCAGGTATACGTGCTGGCGCTTCCCGATACGCCCAACGGAATGTTGACCGGTGAGTTTAAGTTGAGATCCTGATTACGCGCCTGAATCGATTCGTTGCCCAGATTGCTGGCGATCGAGAGAGACTGCGAGAGCGAGTTTTGCGGCTGGGCGCTGTCCGTCAAATACACGACAAACGAAAAGCTCCCGGTACCGCGCGGCGTTCCACTGATCAGACCCGTGGAATCCATCATCAGTCCAGGCGGCAGCGAGTCCTGCCCGGATTGATTCGGGTTTGGCCGAAGCGTAAAGGTGTAGGGTCCCGTTCCCCCCGTCGCCTGCAATTGGAAGGAATAGGGCTGATCCTGAACCGCATTCTTCGGATTCCCCAGCGTGAGGGAAAGCGGCGTCACATTCAGCGTAAAAGTACGCGTGATAGTTGCGCTCGTCGAATCGGTGAGAACGAGGTCGAAAGTAGTGAGCCCCGGCGTTGTGGGCGTCCCTGCGATGGCCGTGACGCCCGGCCCCGAACCTGTCGATACGAGCGACGCCGGTACCAGGTGGAGGCCATCCGGCAGCGCCGAACCGCTCGCGACGCTCCATGTGTAATCCGGCACGCCGCCATCGGGCTGGAGCGTCCACACGTAATTCTGTCCGACTGTCGCGTCATTCATGAACGTCTGGAAAATCGGGTAATCCAGATTCAGCGGATTGGTCTGCGTCTGGTAAATCGAAAATTGCTTCGCGATCTGGCCGGACGTATTCGACGCCGTCGCCGTGAATGTATAGAAGGTACTGAAATTGTCGCCGGTGGGCGTACCGGAAATGAGTCCCGCGCCCGAAAGCGTCAGGCCATCCGGCAGCTGTCCTCCGGTCAGAGTCCAGGTCGTGGTCCCGCTACCGCCGGAAGCAGCCAGTTGAACGCCGCTTCCCGCTCCGTAAGGAACGCCTATGGCGGCCGGAGGCAGCGTCTGCGTGCTGGAGATCGAAAGCGGCGAGATCTGCATCGTGAAGGACTGCTGCACGGTTCCGGTGATATCGCCGACGTTCAGATTGAAGGCATAGAACCCGGTTGCGGTCGGCGTACCGCTGATGACGCCCGCCGACGAAACGGACAGGCCGGGCGGCAGCGCGGAACCCGCGGCAACAGACCAGGTTCCATTGCCGAACGAGTAGAGCTGCTGCGAATAGGCGACATCTTTCGAACCGGGCGGCAGCGTGGTCAGGATCGGCGGCGCAAAATCGGGAACCGAGATCGTGTACGTTCGTGCGGCGGTGAGCGGCGTCGGGGAGGAATCCACCGCTTTCACGGTGAACGAGTAACTACCTGGCGTCGAGAAAGTCGCCTGCATCTCGTACTGCGAGTTGCCCACCGTCGAACCCAGCGAATTCGTGGATTCAAGGATGACGCCTGGCGGCAGCGGATCCATTGACGTAATGGTGTAGGGGGGAGTTCCGCCACTCGGATTGAGATTGTAGGTACCGGTGTAGCCCAGCGCCTGAATGGTGGGAGAAGCAGGCCCGCCGAGCGACAGCGTCGTACCGGCGTTCGAATTGACGTTGACATTCACATTCGTCGTTGCGCTATGCGCCGCATCGTCGTTCACCGACATGATTGTCGAAATCTGTCCGGTGGCCAGAGGAGTTCCGCTGAGAAGGCCGCTGGCGGAATTGAGCGTCAAGCCTCGCTGCAACCGGCTCTGAGTGGCCCATCCCGAATAATTACCGCTCCCGCCCATCGCCAGCAGAAGCTGTGAGTACGGCGTGTTGTAGATGAGACTCGTATTCGTGATGGGAAGATTCGTGTACTGAATGCTCAGCGGCGAAACCGTCCAGGTGTAATCCTGGGTGGCCTCGCTCGAATTCGCATCCGTCACCTTGAGAGTGAAGCTGAAGTCGCTGGCGGAGACCGGCCGGCCCGCCAGATACTGATGGCTCGGCGCAAGGAAACCGATTTGATCGCCCGGCCCCTGGAGCGAAATGCCCCCGGGAAGATTGCCCGCGGACACCGAGAATGTGTATGGCGGCTTGCCTCCCGCCGCAAACAGCCCGATATTCTGAGCGCTCCCGAGCTGGGCAGTCGTTGGAATCGTCGTTACGATCGAAAGGGCCGTGATGGCATTCGGCGCGATGACCAGCGAAATCACCTGCTGGCTCGTGCCGTTGCCTCCCTTTGCCTGCACCACGAAAGAGGTATCGATCGCCGCAGCCAGATTGCCCTGACTGGTGGAGAAGGTTCCGTCGTTTGCGAGGACATAGTTGCTCGGAAGCCCGTTGGGCGCCGTCCATGCGCAGTTCGCGCCGCAGTTCGGCGCCGTGAATTTCGTCGAGAAGGCCTGTCCAGCGGTCCCCTGCAGTGAGACGGAACTAATGGTGGAGGCGTTGACGCTCAGCGTCACCTGAGTCTGCGTGGTCCCGGTGACCGACGCGTTCCCGACCGTGATGGTGGGGTTGAAAGTTCCGGCCGCGGAGGGCGTTCCCGAAATCACGCCGGTCGAGCCGTTGATCGACAAGCCAGTCGGCAGATTGGAGGCGCTAAAGGTATAGGCGCCGGAACCGCCGATGGCGGCCACGCCGCCGCCCGCCGTTGGGTCGTAGGTGTAAGCAACGCCCACGGTCGCCCGCGGCAGAGTACTCTGCATTTCGAGCATGAGCGGTGAAACAATAATCGTGACCGGCCGGTCAAACGTGTTGCTGTTCGAGTCCGTAACGCGAATCGTCGTGTTCGTGGATGCCACGTCCGTTACCACGCAAAGCAGACCCGCCGTAATACCCTGCGAGAAATTCGACGGCATGGCCCCGCCGTTTTTGATATTGCAGCCGGTGATCGTATTCGCTCCCGGCGCGAACGAGAACGTGTAGGGAGGCACGCCGCCCGTCGCGGAAAGCGCGATCGCATTCGGTCCAATCGTCCATGGGCCGTAGCTGGAATTCAGGCTGAAAGAAAGCGGCGGCCCGCTGCCCGCCGGATAAATATCGATCGAGAACGTCCTCGCAAGAGTGTTCGGGGTTGTGGCCTGATCTGTGGCCGTCAACGTGAATGAGTAGTGTCCTGCGGCGGTCGGCGTCCCCGAAAGGGTGTTGCCGGTGAGCGCAATACCGGGCGGCAGAAAATTGTTCGGATTCAGCGTCCATGCGACGGTTCCCTGCGCGCCGGTGGTCGTGAGCGTGACCGTCGGATAGACCGTGCCGACCGTGCCGTAAGTCAGATTCGTATTTGTCGAGAGATTGATGGGCGTGACATTCAGCAGGAACTGGCGAGCAGCGGTGTGAGAGGCGCCGTCCGTCGCCGTGATCAGGAAGGCATAGCTCCCAGACGTGTCCGGCGTTCCGGTCAGCGCGCCGCCCGAGCCCAGCGTTAGACCGTGCGGCAGTGTGCTGCCGCTCGCCAGCGCCCACGTGAAGCCGGTTTGGCTGCAGCAGGCGTTCAGAGTGCGGTTGAACGGGCTGTTCACCGTTACGCTGCCCAGATCGGAAAACGTATTGATCCCGACGGGATTGTTCAGGGTGTTATCGATCTGTATGTAATTCGTGCGAACCAGCGTGTTTGCGTTGGGAGTCGCCGTATCCGCATACGCATACGTCACATTAAAATTGCCGCTCTCGGCCGGCGTTCCCGCAACGTTCAGCGCCGTCCGGGTCAATCCGGCAGGCAGCGACCCGGTCACTGTCTTCGTCACAGAATACGAACCGGATCCTCCCACAATCCGAAGATTCGAGTTGTAGCTCGTCCCCACCGTGCCCTTCGGCAAAAACGGATCCTGGATGAGCGGCGAAACATTCAGCGTGAAAGTGTTCGAAGTGGAGAAATTGTTGGCGTCGGTCGCTGTAATGGTCACGTCGAACGAACCAGTCGCGGTGGCCACGCCCCAGATTTCCGCGTCGCCCCAGGTCGTGCCCCCGTTGCTTTGCGCCGGTATCGCCGAGCGGATCGACATACCCGGCGGCAGGCCCGTCGCCGAGTAGGTGAAGGGAGCAGTCCCGCCATTGTTGACGGCGAAGGTCGCATCATAGGGCCAGCCGACAGTCGCATCGTCCAGATACGAGCCATTGAGCGCAAGCTGCGGCAAAGTCGCCGGCACGCCCAGGATGTCCAGCAAATATCGATGCACCGAAGAAACGCCCGTCCCCTGCTCAGTGGCCGTCACCGTCACCGAGTAGCGGCCCGGGCTCGCCGGGAAACTCGATGAAGCCGTAATCGCGCCGGTCGAGCTGTTGATGCTAAATCCATTCGGCAGACCGCTCGCCGACCAGTTCACGGACTCAGGGCCGCTGATGGACAGTGCACCACTGCTGTAGGCCGTTCCCTGCGTGGCATTCGGCAGCGATGGCGTGGTGAATCCGATCAAGTACGTCTGAATCGTGTATTGCCTCGACACTTTTGCCGTGCCGTCATCCACGGACACGTTGAAGCTATAAGAGCCAAACGCCGTCGGCTGGCCCGTGATGGAGCCGTCTGTTCCGAGCGTCAGACCGGGAGGCAGACACGCGGTCGAATTCCCAACGCAGGCAGCCTGGGTCGTCGAGAACACCGGCGTCGTTCCCTGAGCTGCGTTGAGTGGCGTAAGAGCGTAGCTGTAATCAATGAGGGAATACCCATCGGGAAGATTGAACGGGTCTTTCATCGTCAGGGACGCGATTTTAATCGTGAACTGCCGGCTTGCGCTCTGCTGTCCGCTCGTCGCCTGTAGTGTGAAAGTATAGGTACCCGGAGTCGTCGCCACGCCGATAAAACCGGCTGACGCAGCCCCGCTGAAGAACGATGGCATGTCGGTCCGGATCGAGAATCCCGGAGGCAGCGATCCACTCTGCAGGCTCCACGTATAAGCGCCATTCCCACCTGTGGCCTGCAGCTCGAGCTGAACCTCGCCCACGGACCAGGTTCCCAGATCCGACCCGTTCGTGATCGAAACCGGCGGCCCATTTGCCCCATATATATTGATCGAGAAGCTTTTCGAAGTCCGGTTCCCGAGACTATCCGTCACCGTGAAGCTCGTGTAGTACAGGCCCGCACTCGCCGTCGTACCCGAAAGCGCCCCAGTTCCGCTATCCAGCACAAGGCCTGGGGGAAGATGGGTACCTGATGTGACAGTCCACGTCAGCGCTCCCGTTCCACCCGACGCCGCGAGCGATCCCGAATAGGCGGCGCTGATCGTTCCCGTGGGAAGTGAACTCGTCGTGATCTGGATCGGCGTCACTACCAGCGTGAAAGCCCGGCTGTCGTAATTCCCGCTGTTGCCGGTTTCTTCCGCTTTGATGAGGAAAGAATAGTTCCCCGGCGTGTTCGCCTGACCGGCAAGCAGGCCGCCCGACGTAAGCGTCAGCCCTGGCGGCAATGTGCCATCCACCTGCGACCAGGTAATCGAGGCCGCCCCCGAAGCCGAAAGCTGGTTCGAGTAATTCGAGCTCGTGAGGATTCCGCCCAGAGCGGCATTCGTGTTGATCGAAACCGTTGTGCCCAAAAGACGGTTGATGGTGAAGAAATTGGTTTTCCGCAGAGTATTGCCGTGTCCGTCGTTGACCAGATAGACAGGCGCGAAGAATCCTGACTCGAATGGCGCCCCGTTCGTCACGCGAACCGGCGGATTCCCGGACGCCGTCACTATCAGTCCGTCAGGCAACCCACCAAGTTCGCTCTGCCAGCCGCCGGAGGCTCCGGTCGCCGGAGCCGCTGCGTAAGAATCCAGCGGACCACCCGCCGGCGGTACACTCGTTCCGCCGTAATTCGCGTCCGCCGCGCCTCCGGTGATGTGCTGCGAAACGGGGCCGTACTGCTGGCCCAGCGTGCCGTTCGACATAGAGGGCTGAATGTCCAGGATGGACACGTTGAGGCTGAAACTCGTGCTGCTCTCCTGCCCCAGTGAATCGGTCATCGTCAGCGTCACCGTGCTCACGCCGGCCGTTTTCGCCACCCCGTAGATTTCCACCGCGCCTTCCGTCACATAGCCGGAGAGACTGCTGCTTGCCGTATTCGCCGTGCCCCCGCCGTCGTACCGAATAGCCAGTCCCGCGGGCAGTCCCTGCGCCGACCATGTGAACGGCGCCACCCCGCCACAGCACGGGTTCAAAGTCCATGAGTAAGGTGTCCCGATGATGGCGTCATCCGGGGTTGGATACGAGATGCCCGGCAGCCGTGCGCTGGTCCCCGTCACGTTGATCGAAAAATTCTGGGTGATCGAGGCGTTGCCCGAATCGGTCGCTGTAATCTTTACCGGGTTCCAGCCCACCTGCGCATTTGAATCCAACGTTCCGGTGAGGACATTGCCATTGCTGATCGAGAGGCCATTCGGCAGGCCGGAAGCGGTGAAGGTCACATTCCCGGTTCCGCCGCTCGAGGTCAACGTTACTGTATACGTCTGGCCCTGCGTCGCATTTGGCAGCCGCGCCGAATTCGTGATGTGGATCTTATTGGTTGTGATCATGAACGGCCGCGTAACCGCGTCCGTGCCGTCGTTGAATGTGATGGAGAAATTCGCGGTCCCTGTTCCCGACGGCGTACCGCTGATAGTCCCGTTCGTCAGCGTGGCCCAGGCTGGCAGAGCCCCGCCCGCCAGAGAATACGAGACAGCGTCCGCGTTGTTGACCGGCGTCAGCGAATAGCTGTATGACGCCCCATCGTAAGCATCCGGAAGAGTGAACGAGTCCATTAGATTCAGGGCCGTCACCTTCATCGTGAATTGCTTCGTCGCGGACTGTCCCCCGCTCGCCGCTTTGAGCGTGAAGGCGTAATCGCCCGGCGTATTGGCCACGCCGACCAACGCGTTCGCCACATTGACGTCCGTGAAATCGGTTCGAAGCGCGATTCCGGGCGGCAGCGTCCCGCTGTCGAGCGTCCAGGTGAACTGTCCGTTTCCGCCTGTGGCCGCCTGGTCCAGAGGATATTGAAAATCGCCGAGCGTAGTGGTTCCGAGAGCCCCGCTGTCCGTAATCGCTACTGGCGCGATCGCCAACACGGAAAAGCTCCGTGTGATCTGTGGCGCTGCCGTGTAGTTGGCGTTCCCGGCCTGGTCCGCGGCAATTGTGCAGAGTCCAGTCGTAAGAAGCGTAACGGTGCCGGAGTTAACCGTGCATACCGACTCCGTGGTTGAACTGAGGCTGACTGATAAGCCTGAAGTAGAGGTTGCGCTGGGCGCAAATGACCCTGATCCCAGAGATCTATCGCTCAAAGCCCCAAACGAAATCGTTTGGGACGATGGACTCACGGTGAACGACTGGACAACTGGATGGGCCGGCGCATAAGTGTTGTTACCTGGCTGACTCGCGGTGATGAAACACGTACCGACACCGAGAATGGTCACCGTATTTCCACTTACGCTGCAGACGAAAGATGCGGGGGGCTGGGAAATGAAGGTGAAGGGAGTGGTCGCGGCGATGGTGACCGGAAGGCCCGAGGTCGACGTGGCGCTCGCAGTAAATGGAGACGCCCCGTAGATCGCGCTGTTTAAGCCACCGAAGGATATTGTCTGAGGTACGTTGCCGGAAAGGAAACCGAGAAGCACAGTTAGATCACTGCTGGTGCCCTGATTCGCGGTAGCGAGGTCCGTAATTCCGTCGCCGTTAAAATCTCCGACCGCTATTGAAATTGGCTCGGTGCCCACAACGAAAGGGCTCCCGAGCGCTTCCGCGAAACCGCCAGAGCCATTCCCGAGCAGTATTGAGACCGAGTTGTTGTTCGAGTTGGCCGCAGCGAGATCTTGCACGCCGTCGCCATTGAAATCTCCTACGGCAACGAACTGCGGGTTCGCCCCAACCGCGAAAGGACTTCCAGGGACGCTTGCAAATGCGCCTGATCCATTTCCCAACAAAACGCTGACACCGCTACTCTGCAAAGAGAGGGCCGCCAGATCCGCAATTCCATCTCCGTTGAAGTCGCCCACCCTAACGGAGGTGAGATTCGCCCCGGCTGGATACGGGCTGCCAGCGGCGGTTGTAAAGGCGCCGTTGCCGTTTCCCAACAGCACAGTAAGACTGTTGGCGCCGGCCCCCTCACTCGCGATCGCAAGATCCTGTATTCCGTCCCCATTAAAGTCGCCAATAGCCAGCGCACTCGCGGACCCGGCCACCGACGGAGTTGCGGCGGTGGGGGGAGTAAAGCCTCCAGTTCCATCGCCGAGCAGAATGCTGACATTATTAGTGCCGCTTTGATCCGTGATTGCAAGATCTTCGGCGCCGTCTCCATTGAAGTCGCCGACCGCGATACTGGATGGAAGTGTGCCCCCCGCGAACGGAGAGCCCGGCGCCGCATTGAATCCGCCTGAACCATCCCCCAGAAATACCGCAACACCGGAAGAGTAACAGGCAGCAAAATCGAGTGCGCCGTCCCCATTGAAGTCGCCTACAGCAACTGATTTAAAGTGACCTCCCGAGCCATACGGCCCACCCGCCGCAGCAGTAAATCCTCCCGCGCCATCGCCGAGGAGCACCCGCAAATCGTTGCCGCCTCCACCGCCTCCCCCGTGCGCTACCACCAGATCCTGAATGCCGTCCTTGTTAAAATCACCCGGTGCTATTGAGAACGGATCCGCGTCCGCGACAAATGGACTTCCCGTCGAAGGTTGGAATGAAGTCGCATGTTTTGCGGCAGATACGGTAAATGTCCGGGTCACCGCCGGAGCTGGATCGAAATTTGAGTCACCGGTCTGGGTCGCTGTGATTGAGCAGGACCCGGAACTGACCAAGATCACCAGACCGGCCGCAACTTTACATACTCCTGAATTTGAAGCGAAACTAACCGCGAGTCCCGAACTTGCTTTTGCGCCTATCTGAAATGGGGTCCCTCCAAGAATCGAATCGGGTATTGCGCTAAACGTGATGGTCTGGGACGACGTAGCCCATACAGGACTCCAAGCGAAAAGTGCCATCCCAGCCAAAATTATCGGGCGGCTCGCGGGAAAAGAGCGAAATACGATTGGAGTTTTGAGCAGCGGCTGAAAGTGATGTTTGCGAGAGAGGCACAACAGGGAAAAGAGCGGAAAGATACACATCGGGAGGGACGTCTCCTTATCCCGATGATTGTATCCCGTTTTACAGTAACTTTGTGGTTAAAAGTACTGTAAGAAAACACACTAGAGCCGGGCGCGTAAACTCCGTAGCGCCCGAAGCCCTTCCTGCGCAACGTTGGAATCCGAATCCCGGCTTGCCGCTTCCAGCCACGGGAGCGCGCTCGAATCGCCGCTGACCGCCAGCACCCGGACCAGCATGATTTTCTCGTCGCGCGTTCCGGTCGCCAGTGGAACTCTCAGCGCCGCCAGCACATTCGGCTTCCGCGCCGCTTCCACCAGGTAGGCCGACGCAGTGTCCCTCCAGGAGGACGAATTCAGCGTATTCAGCAGGTACCGAAACGGCGATGTCTCCTCCAGACCCAGTTCGCCTTCCATGGTTAAGGCAAAAGCCGCTGCCAGGCGGGGCGCCATTTTGTCGTCGTCCCGCCAGACCTTCTCAATCGCCGCCTTGTCGGCCTGATCTCCGACGCGCGCCAGCCCTTCCACCGCAGCCGCCCGCAGCCGCTCGTCCTTCGCGGTCAGATAGCGTTGCAGCAGCGGCCGGTCGCCGGCTTCCGGCATCATCGCGATGGCGGTCAGGGCCGCCCGCTCGTCCTTGCTTCCCCGCGGGCTGACCACAATCGAGCGTAGCGCCGGCAGTCCATCCTTCGCCTGCAAAACCCCGGCTGTCTCGATCGCCGCGGACTGCACCTTCTCGTTGAAATCGCGCAGCAGAAAGACGATGCGGGGCCCCGCCTGCGGATCCCGAATCTTCCGAATCGCCACCAGCGCTTCGAACATCACGTCGCTGTCTTTGCTCCGCAACGCCTCATATAGATCCGGGAGCGCCGCGCGCCCGCGCAGAATCCCGAGCGCCCGGCACGCGCTCTCGCGCACGTCCATGCCGTTGCCGCCGCTCGCCAGCTTCCCGATCGCCGCGATCACCTCCGGCCGCACCGTCACAAAGCCGTCAATGATCTGCTCGTTCGTATCGCTGAATTTCGCTTTGATGGACGAGCCCACGCGCGCCAGAGACGCTGTGGGACCCGACTTCACGTAGCCCGGTAAATAGAAATCCACCAGCCCGTCGATCGCCCGCATCTGCATCTCGGGATCGGCGTCGTGCGTCGCCTGAATCAGCGGATCGATTGAATCCTTGCCACCGAGATCCGTGAGCTGTTTGACTACCTCGATTCTGGTGTCGACGGAAGGACTGTTGAGATAGAGGGCCAGTTTCGGGATCGCGGACTGTCCGTCTTTCGCAACCAGCCGGACATCTTTGGGAGTCGGATTCTGCGCCAGCGCGAGCACCGGCAACAGCAGGCAGAGAAGACCGTTCAGAATACGCATTCTGATTCGATTATCGCTCCGCGCGTCCGCTCTATTGTTCAGCGGAGCTAGCGGATAAATTCGACGTCGACGCGGTGCGGAATCAGGCCCGCCTCGAATCCCTTGTCGAGCAGCAGCTTCACTGCTTTCGGAATCTCTTCGCCGGCGTCCACCGTATAGTGATTCACGTACATCCCGACGAACTTCTCGGCCAGCCGCGGCTCCATGTCGCGCGCGAACTGCACGGCGTACTCGAGCGCCTCGGAGTGATTGTCGAGCGCATACTGAATGCTCTCCCGCATCATGCGGCAGCATTCCGTCTTGACGTTGTCCGGCAGCGACCGCAGCAGCACATTCCCGCCCAGCGGCAGCGGCAGCCCATACGTTTCCTTCCACCACTTGCCCATATCGAGCACGCGGTGGAATCCCGCCTTGGCATACGTCAGCTGCGCTTCGTGAATGATGAGCCCCGCATCGGCCGAGCCGTCCGTCACGGCATCCAGAATTTTGTCGAACGGAACCACGACCGGCGTGAAATCCGGCTCAAAAATCTTCAGCGAAAGAAATGCCGTGGTAAGCGTTCCGGGAATAGCGATTCTTTTTCCCTTGATTTCTTCGGGCTCCATGGTGCGGGTCGCGACCACCATCGGCCCATACCCGTCTCCCACGCTCGAACCGCTGGCCATCAGCACATACTTGTCGGCAACATAAGGATACGCGTGATACGAAATCGCGCTGAGCTCGTATACGCCTTCCCGCGCTTTGCGATTCAGCGTCTCAATATCCGACAGCACGTGGCGGAAGTTGACGAGCTGCGAACGGACTTTCCTGGTGGCAAGTCCGTAGAACATAAATGCGTCGTCGGAGTCCGGGCTGTGGGCGCTCACGATTTCGGTGGGTTTCTGTTGCGGCATACCGGGGCGGAATTGTTCAGTATCTCATGCCGGATTGGATCGTCCGTGACCCTTTACCGGATCGTTTACCAGCGCGAATCTCTTTGGTTAACAACAGGCGAAAAGTTCTGGAACCTCCGTCCCAGTTCCTGCATAATGAAACCGCGCGGAGGATTTGAATTCCATCCCGCGGAGACGAAAAGTATGAAACCGTTACGAAGAAAAATGATCCTCGGCGTCATGATCCCTGCCGTCATTGCGCTGATCGTTCTGCGCCGCACCATGCAAATGCCCGCCATGGCGGTCACCCCCATGGTTTCCGTCGAAAGCCTGCTGCTGACAGGCGCGCTTCTCGGCATCGCGCTCTCACAGGCAATTGGAGCATTCCGCAAAACGCCGGCGAACAAACAGACGGAAGGCCCGGCCGCGGCGTCTTAAACTCGGCTGCGCGGCTGCGGCAAACGACACGCCTGGACCGGGCCCGGCCCGAAGCCGCGACCGTACCGGCGCGCGGCCTCTGATTAACCGACGATGTCCTTAATCACCGTGCCGCGCACTTCGGTCAGGCGTTCTTTGCGGCCGAGATGCAGGTAGCTGAGCGCATCCTGATTCAGGCCGAGCTGGTTGAGAATCGTTGCGTGGAGATCGCGGAAATGGACCGGATTCTCTATCGCTTTCAGACCGATGGCATCCGTAGCGCCGTAGACTGTTCCGCCTTTGAAGCCACCGCCGGCCACCCACATGGAGAAGCCGGTGTTGTGGTGATCGCGGCCCTTGCTCTTTTCCGATTCGGGCGAGCGGCCGAATTCCCCGCCCCACAGAACGACCGTTGAATCGAGCAGTCCGCGGCGGCGCAGATCCTTGATGAGCGCGGCGACGGGCTTGTCCGTCCAGCTCGCCATGCGGAGATGGTTGTCTTCGATATCGGCGTGGGCGTCCCACTCGGCATCGGGGCCGCCTCCGCCGGCAACGACGCAGACGAAGCGGACGCCGTTTTCCACCATGCGGCGGGCCATCAGGCAGCGGCGGCCGTAATCATCGGTCTTCGCGTCGCCGACGCCGTACATATCGAGCGTCTCTTTGGGTTCGTTCGAAAGATCGAAGAGCTTCGGCGCTTCGGTCTGCATTTTGAACGCCGTGTCATAGGTGGACATTCGGGCGTTGAATTCCTGGTCCTCGCCCGCGGTGGCGGCGTTGAGGTCATGCAGCAACGAAATGGAACGGCGGCGCTCATCGAGCGAGATGCCCTTCGGCAGATCGAGGTTCAGGATCGGCTTGGCGCCAGGCCGGAACATCGTGGGCTGATAGATAGACGGCAGAAATCCGTTGGTGTACATCGGCACGCCGGCTTCCTGGGCGCCATGGCCATCCGGCATCACGACATACGCCGGCAGATTCTCCGCTTCGGAGCCGAGACCGTAGACAACCCAACTCCCCATCGCCGGGAAACCGGGAATGATGCGGCCCGTCATCATCTGGTATTGCGCGGCTGAGTGGACCACCATGTCGCCATGCATGGAGCGAACCACGCAGAGCTCGTCCGCGATTTCCGATTGATACGGGAAAAGATCGGAAATTTCAATTCCGGACTTGCCGCATTTTTTGAACGTACGCTTCGTGCCGAGGATGCGCGAATTCGCATTCACGTTCTGATACTGCACGTCGCCGAACTCGGCGGGACGCTTCTGGCCGTTCAGCTGATTGAGCAGCGGCTTGGGGTCGAATGTTTCGAGATGCGAGGGCCCGCCCGCCATGAACAGAAAGATCATCGATTTCGCTTTCGCGGCGAAGTGCGGCGGCTTCGGCGCGAGCGGATTGAACTGCGCGGCGCGCGCCTGCTCCTGCGCCATCATGGACGCGAAAGCGAGCGAGCCCACCCCGCAGAAGCAGTTCTCGATGAATTCACGGCGATTCTTGTTGTATCGGATGTGTTCGCTCATATCAGTTCACGTACAGGAATGCATTCAGGTTAAAGACATCGAGCGCCAGTTCCTTCAGGCGCGCTTTGTCGTCCGGATTTTCCGCAAGATACTTCGCGGCCAGCAGTTTTTCCTTCGGGGTGGGCACGCGTCCCACCGCCAGCCGCCACATGCGGTCGATTCGCTCGGCGGGCGTCAGCTTCTCTTCGGCAACGCGATCGGCGAACGATTGGGCAAGTTCGTTCGACGTTTCTCCGTTCAGCAATTCGAGCGCCTGCGGGGCATGCGTGGACTGCTCGCGGCGCGGGCAGGAGAGCTGCATATCGGGCGCATCGAACACGCCCATGAACGGGAGTTGCAGATTGCGCTTGTAGATCATATAGATCGTGCGGCGCGCGTATTCGGATTTGTCTTTTGTCGGCACCCAGTATTGCGGGCGTTTCAGCATCTTCACCAGATCCTGATCGATCGGCGTCATCACGCTGGGGCCGCCCATTTTTGTATTCAGGCGCCCGGAAGCGGCCAGCATGGAATCGCGGATTTCTTCGGCTTCGAGCCGGCGCTTCGCGAATTTCCACACCAGATCGTCATCGGGATCCTTGTCTGTCGCGGCTTTCTCGATCGGTGAAACGCTCGCCTGCTTCCAGGCGTTCGAAAGAAGAATCATGCGGTGCAGCGGCTTCATCTTCCAGCCGCCTTCCACGAACGTGTTCGCCAGATAGTCGAGCAGCGCCTGATTGGAGGGGCGCGCGCCCATGCGGCCGAAATCGTTCGGCGTCGCGACAATGGCGCGGCCGAAGTGATAACCCCAGATGCGATTCGCCATGACGCGCGCGGTCAGCGGGTGATTCGGATCGGTGAGCCAGCCGGCGAGCTTCGTGCGCGGATTCGCGATCGTGACCGGATCTTCCGGCGTACCTTCGGGCAGCAACACGCCGAGCACGCGCGCGCCGACCACTTCCTGCGGCTGCAGGTAATCGCCCTTGAAGAGCGTGTGGGGCGGCGTGGCCTGCTTTGCGTCATCCTTCACGGCGTAAACCGCGGTCAACGGCAGCGGCATCTGCTCATCGATGGAATCGAGCTCTTTCTGGATATCCGCCTTCTTCTCTTCCGGAGCCTTCGTCAACTGCAATTCGAGTTGCCGTGTCCGCTGCTTCATCGGATTGACTTTGGCGTTCCACGCCGCCTGCTCTTCCGGAGTGGCGCGAATCAGGTCATCCGGCTGCGTCTGCACGAAGAAACCCTGCAGACGGTAGTAGTCAGACTGCTTAAACGGATCGAACTTGTGATCGTGGCAACGAGCGCATCCAACGGTCACGCCCAGGAAAGCGGCGCCGACAACGTTCGTCATCTCGGTGAGTACTTCGTTCCGCGAGCTGGCGACGTTCTGGTTGCCCGCATTCTTGCGCAGCGGACCCAGACGATTGAATCCGCTGGCGATCAGATCGGTCTCGCTCGAGTGATTGATTTCATCGCCTGCAAGCTGCTCGCGGACAAATTCGTCATAAGGAAGATCCTGATTGAAACTCTGGATCACGTAGTCACGGAACCGGTAGGCGTCCGGCCGATGCGTGTCGTACTCGTAGCCATCGGATTCCGCAAAGCGCACGACGTCGAGCCAGTGGCGCCCCCACTGTTCGCCGTAGCGAGGCGATGCGAGCAGGCGATCGACGACGTGCTCCCAGGCCTTGGGCGAGGTGTCTTTGAGGAAGGCGTCAATTTCTTCCGGCGTGGGAGGGACGCCATGAAGGTCGTAAGTGGCGCGGCGGATCAGAGTTACTTTATCCGCCTGCGGGGCCGGGCGGAGACCGGCTTTGCGAAGCCCTGCGACGATAAAGGCGTCAACCGGCGTCTTCACCCAGGCTTTATCCACCGGATTCGTGATGACCGGCGGCGTGATTTTCTTGCGGGGGACGAAGGCCCAGTAATTCCGCTGCGCCTCGGTATAAGTGCCGAGCGGAGCGACTTTTTCGGCCTTCTTCTGCTGATCGGCGGTTTCTTCCGCGGCCCGGATCGTGCTGCCGACGAGGACAGCCAGGGCGATCAGGGCAAAGATATATTTCGAGCGATTCAGGGCACGCACCTTCGAGGGAGGTTATCACAGCCCGCGGCCGGTTACACCCCCCATTGGTATGGGCCAAAAGCTGCTACACTGCGCTTTCCGCGCCATGAAGCTGACCGCCGCATTGTTGCTGCTGACCACCAGCCTGGCTCTGGGCTGGGCGGACAGTAAAGGGTCGCCCGATAAAGGAAACGAGCTCTTTGACGAGCAATGCTCGTCCTGCCACTTCGCCGCGAGCGTGGACGTAAAAATAGGGCCGGGGCTGAAGCTGCTGTTCGCGCGCGAGAAGCTGCAATCGAACGGC
>CAZWTH010000434.1:0-16250 GCA_964636715.1 uncultured Solibacteraceae bacterium
AAGGGAGGACGCGACCATGAACCTTGAAATCCGCAACCCCGAATTGGTACAGCGCGTGAATGCGCAAATTCGGCGCCGCCATCTTCATGGCGCGGACGATCTTATCGAAAGGGCCCTCGACGCCCTCGACCGGGAGTCTCCGCCGCCAATGTCGTCCCCGGCCGCGCCGAAAAACCTCGTGGAGATTTCCACTCCGCTGCGAGGTATGTTCACCGACGAAGAAATCGATACGCTGTTCAGCCGCGATCGCTCCACTTCCCGGCCGCTTGATTTGACATGAGCGCGGGATTTTTATTTGGATACGAACGTTCCGTCTGAAACGCTCCGGCCCGCGCCAAACCCGAAAGTGATTGCATGGCTGGAGGCGCAAAGCAAAGACGTTCAGTTCGTCAGCGTAGTGTCGATCGGTGAACTGTGACGAGGCGCAACGCTTCTGGCGTCCGATTCCAGGCGCCGTACACAGTTGGAGCAGTACATTGAAGTCAAAATCCCGCTGTTATTCGGCAAGCTATCGCTGAGCGCTGGGACGTTCTCGATGGCTGGCGACAGGCCGCAGGGCAGCCCCTGGGGCATCGCTGACGGAATGATCGCCGCCACCGCCGCTGAGCATGACCTCACTCTCGATACACGCAACGTTAAGGACTTCACGGGCCTCGGAATTGTGATCTTAAACCCGTGGGAGCACTAATCCACTATTTTGCCGGTGTCTCCCCGAATCGGCAATCTTGCGAGCGTCGAGCAGGTCGGCGCATTTCCTCGTATCCCCCCACAAACTCGCCCGCCGCGGCTGATAAACTATCCGGCGGTACGGAATTTCGATGACGCGGTCCGGAGCGCCAGGCACGCCCGCCGATGCTTGCATTGCCCTGGCCGTTCGGATAAAATTTTTAAGTCCAACATGGAACCGTTTCCACTTTCCAAATGGACGGCCGTCCAGCGCAGCGGGCGCCCTCCCGCCAAAACGTTCTTCTCAAAGAGAGTTCACGCATGAAATCGATCAGGAAACCCGCTCGTTCCCACGTCTGGTCCATCGGGCTGCCCGCCGCCGCGCTGTTTACGGTTTCGCTCGCCTGCATCTCGCTCCTCGGCCAGAATGCGCCCGCCACAAAAGCTCCCGCGAAAGCCGCCCCGAAGGCAGCCACAAAAGCCCCGGCCGCCGCTCGTTCCACCGGACCCCGCCGATTGGAGGTTCTCCTGCTCGGCAACGAAGCTCCTGGCATCGAGCACTCCACACAAAAAGCCACCGCCCTCTTTGTGCCGGCGCTCGCGCGTGAAGGCATCAACGTTTCCTGGACGCACAATGTGGCCGATCTCAACGCGGCGAACCTCGCGAAATATGACACCCTGATGGTGTACGGAACTTTCTCCAGCATCACGCCTGCGGAAGAAACGGCTCTCACCAACTGGATCGATAGCGGCAAAGGCCTGGTCGCCATCCACTCCGCAGTCGAATCCCCGGCGCTCACGAAACTGATCGGCGCTTCTTCGGATCACCACGGCGCGGTCGCGGCAATCAACGCCGCGGTCAAAGACGCCCAGCATCCCGTGGTTCGCGAAGTCACGGCAATCCAGACGGAAGATGAACCCTGGTTCTTCAAAAGCCCCTCCGCGGACCGCACCATCCTGATGGATCGCCCCGAAGGTTCCGGCCGCGAAGCCGTCACCTGGGCCCGCAATGAAGGCAAGGGCCGCGTGGTCTACACCGCGCTTGGCCATGATGACCCCACCTGGAAGAACCCCACGTTCCAGGCGCTCGTGCGCGGCGCGGTGCTCTGGACCGTAGGCGACGCAACCCGAGACCAGTGGGAAAGACTCCAGATGCCCTCGGTTTCCTACAAGCCGAGCGTCTTCATCCCGAACTACGAGCGCCGCGTTCCCCCGCTGAAGTTCCAGGAACCGCTCTCGCCGCAGGATTCCATGAAGACCATGCAGGTCCCGCCCGGTTTCGAAGTGCAGCTCTTCGCCTCCGAGCCGGATATCACCAAGCCCATCGCCATGAACTGGGATGAGCGCGGCCGTCTCTGGGTCGTCGAATCGATCGATTACCCGAACGCCATCATCGCGAATGAGACCGATCCGGTGAAGAAGGCTGCGATGAAGCCCCATGACCGCATCAAGATCTGCGAAGACACCAATCACGATGGCAAGGCCGACAAGTTCACGGTTTTTGCCGACAACCTGAACGTCCCGACCGGCATCACTTTCTGGAATGGCGGCATCATCGTCGGCCAGGCGCCCGAAATGCTCTATCTCAAGGACACCAATGGCGACGACAAAGCCGATGTTCGCACCGTTCTGCAGAACGCCTGGGGCACCCGCGACACGCATTCCGGCATTGGCAACCTGCAGTACGGTTTCGATAACTACATCTGGGGTTCGGTTGGCTACAGCGGCTTCAACGGCACGACTCCCGAAGGCAAGACCATGAACTTCGCGCAGGGCATTTTCCGCATGCACCCGGATGGCACCGGCCTCGAATTCATGGGCACATTCAGCAACAACACCTGGGGCCTCGGCTTCTCGGAAACGTTCGATCTCTTCGGTTCCACCGCGAACAACACCCACGCCGTGTATGTCGGCATTCCGCCCCGCTACTCGGCGGACGTGAAGGGCCTCCCGGTCCGCGCCGGCAGCAAGAAGATTGACGGCCACTATTTCATGGCGCCCGATACCTATAACGTCCGCCAGGTGGACGTGATGGGCGGCTTCACCGCCGCCAACGGCTTCAACCTCTATACGGCGCGCGTTTACCCGAAAGAGTATTGGGACCGAATCGCGTTCGTCAACGAGCCGACCGGCCGCGTCGTTCACCGCGCCATTCTGCAAAAGGACGGCGCCGGCTATAAGGAACAGGACGGCTGGAATCTCGTTTCGAGCAGCGACGAATGGTTTGAGCCCGTGCTGACCGCCGTCGGTCCCGATGGCGAAGTATGGGTGGACGACCTCTACAACTTCATCGTGCAGCACAATCCAACTCCGATCGGCTTCGAAAACGGCATCGGCGGCGCGTACATCAATCCGCTGCGCGACCACACGAAGGGCCGCATCTACCGCATCGTTTATAAGGGCGCGCCCGCGGAGAAGGTTCTTTCGCTCAGCAAGCAGCGTCCGGCGGAATTGGTGGCGGCGCTCTCGAACAGCAATCTGTTCTGGCGTCTCACCGCGCAGCGCCTCCTCGTCGAACGCGCCAACAAAGACGTGGTTCCGGAACTCATCACGCTGGCGAAGTCCACGAAGACCGATGAACTCGGCCTGAACCCCGGCGCGCTCCATGCGCTCTGGACTCTCGAAGGCCTGGGCGTCACCAACGGCTCGAATCCGGCGGCCACCGCCACAGTAATCGCCGCCATGAAGAATCCGGCGGCCGGTGTCCGCAAGGCCGCGCTCCAGATTCTGCCGGCGAATGACGCCTCTTTCAAGGCATTCCAGGCGAACGGAATGCTGCACGATAAAGATCCCTACACGCGCCTCGAAGCCATTCTCTTCCTCACCGAATTTCCGCCGTCCGATGAAATCGGCGCCGAACTCTACAAGCTCGGCAAGGAGCCGGACGTCATGAAGGATGAATTCCTCACCATGGCCATTCACGACGCCGCCGCGAAGAACCGCACCGGTTTCTTCAAAGCAATGCAGGCCGATATGGGCGCGCAGGCTTTCAAGGACTATGCCGCGAAGATCGCCAAAGAAGAGGAGACTCCCAAGCCGCCTCTGAATATCCTCTCGCAGACCCAGCAGGGCGCGGGCACCATCATTCCGCCGGATCCGATTATTCCCGCCGCGGAAGGCATCATGCGCGCTTATGTGGAAGATATCGTCGGACCGATCACGCGGCCTGCTCCGAACCAGGCTGGCCGTGGCGGCGGACGCGGACGCGGTCCTCGCGGTACCCCTACCGGTCCGTTTGCGGAAGACGTGAAAATCAATATCAACGTCGCGGCAATGACCTATTCCGTCGACCGCATCAACGCGAAGCCGAACGATCCAATCCGCATCACTCTGACGAACAACGGCGACGTTCTGCATAACGTCGTGCTCATCAAACCGGGCACGATCGATACGGTCGGCGCGCAGGTGGAAGCCATGGCGAAAGTGCCGAACGCCGAAGAACGCAGCTATCTGCCGCCCACGCCGGACATCCTCTTCTGGATGAAGCTGGTCGAAATCGGCCAGACCGGCACGCTCGAATTCTACGCGCCGCCGCAGCCGGGCGATTATCCGTTCCTCTGCACGTATCCCGGCCACTGGCAGACCATGCGGGGGATTCTGCACGTCGCGGAGTAAATAAGGAGCTTCACAAAAAGCATGACCATGATTCACAAATCGATCTTCGGCGCCGCCCTGATCGTTCCGGCTATTTTATGGGGCCAGGCTCCGAAGGCCGGGGCGCCGAAGGCGGCTGCCGGCGAAATCACCGGCAAGGTGATTTACGAAGGCGCGCCGCCGAAAAACAAAGTTCTGAAGATGGATGCCGACCCGGTCTGCGCCTCGCAGCATCCGGGACCGGTTACCTCTGACGACACGCTGGTCGGCCCCGGCGGCGGCCTGAAGAACGTCCTTGTCTATGCGAAAGCCGGCGTGCCGGCGGCCAGCATTCCGCCTGCTCCCACTACTCCGGCCAAAGTGGACCAGAAAGGCTGCATCTACACGCCGCGTATTGTCGTCGTCATGGCCGGCCAGCCGGTGGAATTCACCAACAGCGATCCGACCAACCACCATATCCAGGCAATGGCCGAAGTCAATAAGGAATGGACGGTCTCTCAGAACAAAGGCATGGGGCCGCAGACAGTAACCTTCAATCAGCCGGAAGTCGGCATCCTGACGATCTGTCACCTCCATCCGTGGATGCGCATGTTCATTCACGTGTTGCAGAACCCCTTCTACGCAGTCACGGGAGACGACGGAACCTTCACGATCAAAGGCCTGCCCCCGGGTTATTACACAATCGAGGCCTGGCACGAAAAGCTCGGCACTCAGACCCTGAAAGTGAAAGCGGGAGAAAAGGCGGATTTCACCTTCAAGGCCGATTGAAGCGGCGAAGATGAGTGGGGCAGGTTGGGAACCTGCGGCCGATTGTCAAATCGGCCTGCGCGATACAGGAGAGCACAGCATGAAGAAGACGATTCTCGCGGTTGCGTGCGGCGCCCTGCTGGCCGCTGCCCTTCCCTCGTACGCGGCTCCGATTCGAGTGATGCTGCTCGATGGAGACAGCGCCAGTGCACATCCCTGGCCGCCGCTCACCGCCGCGCTCAAAGAGATTCTGGACGAAGCCGGCATCTTCCAGACCGACATCGTCACCGCGCCGAAAGCGAAAGACGGCGATTTCAGCGCCTTCAAACCGGACTACTCGAAATATCAGGTCATCGTGCTCAACTACGACGCGCAGGACTGGCCCGATTCCGCGAAGCAGCCTTTCGAAGCCTTCGTGAAAAACGGCGGAGGCCTGGTGGCGGTCCACGCGGCCGAAACCGCCTTCCCCGGCTGGAAAGAATTCAACGAAATGATCGGCGTCAGTGGCTTCCGCGGACGCGACGGGAACGCCGGCCCGCTCTGGTTCATGAAGGACGGCAAGCTCACCTCTGACGACACGCCCGGCGTAGCCGGCGCGCATGGTTTGCGCCTTCCTTACAAAGTCGTCGTGCAGGACCCCACTCATCCAATCATGAAGGGCCTTCCGAAAACGTGGATGCATCAGGGCGATGAGCTCTACAACAAGCTTCGTGGCCCCGGCCAGAACATGAAGGTTCTCGCCACGGCTTACTCCGATCCGGCGAATCGCGGCACCGGCCGCGACGAACCTCAGCTTATTGTCGTGAACTACGGCAAAGGACGCGTGTTCAACACGCTCGCGGGGCACGACGCCTTCGCCATGGCCTCCGTCGATTGGCTCGTCACCCTGCAGCGCGGCGCCGAATGGGCCGCCACCGGCAAGGTCACTCAGAAAGTGCCAGCCGATTTCCCCACCGCGAATTCGGTTTCCTACCGTCCCGCGGTTGCGGAGAAGGATCCCGCGTATAAGAATGGTTTGAATGCGCTGACCTCGGGCGGCGGTCGCGGCGGTGGACGCGCCGCGGCGGCAGGCCATTAAGCATCTCCAATTTACGATCACCCCGACAGGATGACTAACCAATGAGTCAGAAGAAGCTGAATATCGCGATTGTGGGCCTGGGTTTCGGCGCGGAATTCATTCCCATTTACCAGAACCACCCGAACACCAACATGTACGCCATCTGCCAGCGCACAAAGGAAAACCTGGATCAGATCGGCGATCGATACAAGATCGGGAAACGCTACACCAGCTTTGAAGACCTGATCAAAGATCCGGAAGTAGACGCGGTCCACATCAATTCGCCGATTCACCTCCACGCGCCGCAGAGCGTTGCCGCTCTCAATGCCGGCAAGCACGTGGCCTGCACAGTCCCCGCGGCCACCACAGTGGAAGATTGCCGCGCCATCGTCAATGCCGCGAACGCGGCGAAGAAGAATTACATGATGATGGAAACCGCCATCTACACCCGCGAATTCCTCTACGTCCGCGAGTTGCGCGATACCGGCGCGCTCGGACGCATCCAGTTCATGCGCGGCAGCCACCAGCAGGAGATGGCCGGCTGGCCCGGTTACTGGGAAGGCCTCCCTCCCATGCACTACGCGACGCACGCCGTCAGCCCCTGCCTCGCGCTCGTGCGCGGCGAAGCGGAACATGTGGCCTGCTTCGGCTCAGGACGCATTGAAGACAAGCTGATCGCGAAATACGGCTCGCCGTTCGCGGTGGAGAGCGCGCTGTTCAAGGTCCGTAACCAGCAGTTAGCGTTCGAAGTCACCCGCTCGCTGTTTGAAACCGCCCGCCAGTACATCGAAAGCATTGACGTTTACGGCAGTAAAACCGCGTTCGAATGGACACTGGTCGAGAATGAGCAATCCATCGTTCACCACGGCGAAAAGCCGGAGAAGGTGACGATCCCCGACTACGCGCACCTGCTCCCGAAAGAGATCCAGCGCTTCACGACCAAAGGCGTTTACGATGACGAGCACGCCCACCTCTCGTTCACGCAGGGCGGCGGCCACGGCGGCTCGCACCCGCACCTGGTGAACGAATTCGTGTCGAGCATCGTCGAAGGACGCCCGTCATTCCCGGACGTCTACCAGTCGGTCAACTGGACCTGCGCCGGCATCTGCGCCCACGAATCGGCCATGCAGGGCGGCCAGATCGTCCCCCTGCCCGACTTCCGCCGCTGATTCATCAGCGCGGATAGCTGCCGTCGTTCACGTCGAGAGTCGTCCCGTTGACATACGCCGGCGACGAACTGCCCAGCCAGAACACGGCAGCGGCGACTTCCGCGGGTTCGCAAGCCCGGCCTGAATAAACCGCACGCATCACATCGTCGCGCCGCGATTGCGGCAGCTGATCGTACATCACCGTCTTCGTGGGACCGGGAGCCACCGCGTTCACCAGGACGCCGTACGGCCCCAAAGCCCGCGCCCAGCTCTTCGTCAGATTCAGCAATCCGGCTTTCGTGATCCCGTACCAGAGATCCGGATGCCCGGTAAACGCCGAGACCGAACTCACGTTCACGATGCGCCCCGACCGGCGCGCCTTCATGCGCGTCGAAACCGCCTCGATCAACGCGGCCGGGGCCTCCAGATTCACCGCCAGAATTTCGCGCCGGTGCGCCTCGGGAACGGCATCCACCGGATCGCAGTAGAGCACCGCGGCGTTGTTGACGACTGTATCCAGGTCCCCCAGCGACGCGGCCATCTCGCCGATTCCCTCGGTGCGGCGCAAATCGAACTCCAGCCGCTCGCCGATCACCTCAGCGCCAAATTCCTTATCCAGCGAGATCACCCGCCACCCCGCGGACACGAACGCCCGCGCAGTGGCCAACCCAATCCCTCTTCCGGCGCCCGTGATCAGAACTCGCTTCATATCCTCTCTGCGAGTGTAAAACAGACGCAGAGAGGTCACAGATGCGCACAGACGAACACAGATACACACGGATAAGATTTTTTCTTATCTGTGTGCATCTGTGTTCATCTGCGGCCCCAAAAGGGGTTCCCTCAGAAGATGATGTGGATCTCCGAAGCCAGAATACGAGGTCCCCGGTCGCTGGTCAGAATACCGAGACTCGCATTCGTCTGCTGGTTCGTATTCGCGTTGAACGTGTAACTGCTGTTCACGCCCTGGAATTCCGCGTGATTGAAGGCGTTGAAAGCCTCGATCTTCAATTGCAGTTGCCGCTTTTCGCTTCCGAGGTTAACCTTCCGCTGGAGCGTCAGGTCCCAATTCGCAAAGCCCGGGCCGTACATAATGTTGACGCCCGCGCTGCCGATCGAGGCCAATCCATCCACCTTATAGTTGCCCGGCACCGCAAACGCAGCGGGGTTGAAGAACATTCTGCCGTGTGGGGCGCCATTGGGAGCAGCCGGTATATTCGAGTACGGATCCCCCACCACGTTGATGCGGGATTCACCGTTGGTCCCTTCGTCGGACGATCCCGTAATATCGCGGTTGTCAGTCCAGCTATAGCTGGGCGTGAAGGGGGAACCAGTCTGGAACGAGGTGATACCGGAGATGTTCCAGCCGTCGGTCACGATGCCGAGCGCGCGGCTGTGAAGCGCCTTGCCCGGCTTCGGCAGATCGTACGCGTAGCTGAGCTGCAGAACCTGCCGGCGATCGGAACCCTGCGGGCCCCAGTTGCGGACCTCATTATCCGGAACCAGCGGATCGAAAGCGCTCAGCGCGAAGCTGTGCGACCAGGTGTACGCCGCCGTCCAGAGGAACCCTTTCGACAATCTGCGCTTGACGTTCACCTGCAGGCCGTTATAGTTCGACCGGCCGATGAAGTAACGGTAACTGATCGCGCCCATCCCCGGATAGTTCGTGCGGAGGCTGGATGTCGCGAGGTGGTTAGCCGGGTTCGTCGGATCGGCAAATGCCGGATCGAAGTCGCGGCCAATCGGAATGGCGTTGATGTTGTTGGTCAGGTTGCGGCTGAATCCGTAAGTACCCTGCCAGCTCACATCCACCAGAGTGCCGCCGACGCTCTGCTGAATGCCGAGACTCGCATTGCGAGTCCCCGGGACCGGAGTGTAGCCGGACCACTGCGTGAAGTTGGTCGGTCCGAACAGGCCCTGCGTCGTCGCCAGACTGTCGATGGTGCCGTAATAAGCGGTCGGCGTATAGCCCAGAGGCGGGAGGCCGGACATGCTGTACACCTGGTTTCCATCGAGCCGGTCATAAAACGCGCCGAAACCGCCGCGCAGCGCAGTCTTGCCGTCGCCAAAAACGTCGTAGGCAAAGCCGATACGGGGGGCGGTGACGATGTACTTGTTCGTATACGTATCGCGCGATGCGCCGCCCACTCCGGCAATGACCATACCGTCGCCGAAATCGCCGCTCTGCGGTACATAAAGTCCGATTTGCGAAGACGGCACCTGAGCTTTCGAACGCGGATCGACGCCAACTCGGGTCGCGCCCGAGCAGGTCGTCGCGCCGTTGCTGCAACCCGGCAGATAGAAGATCGGCGCCGTAGCCGCGGAGTACCGGCTCGGATCGAAGTAGCCGAATTCGTTCAGGAAATCATCCTGCGGCGACATGTGATAGAAGCGGATTCCGTAGTTCACCGTCAGGCGTTTTCCGATGCGCCAGTCGTCCTGCGCGAAGAACTCCGTGTTCCAGTAGTAGACGTCATAGACGAAGTGGCCGCTGTTCTGCGTGTACTGATCGTAGTAACCCAGCAGGGCGTTGGCGAATCCGTCCCCCGAGTTCAGCGGATTGTTCGGATCGTTCTGGAAGTTGAAGCTCCCCAGATACTGCGTGTTGCCGGGCTGAAGCTTTCGGTTGCGTTCCACATAGAGACCGAACTTGAAGTTATGGGAGCGCCAGACCTTGCTGAGATTGTCCGTGAACTGGCGGATACGGTTCGTATTGACATAGTCCGCGGTATTGCCGATGGCTACGGTGCCCGCGTTCGGCGGAATACTGTTGCTGCCGAAGTTGTAGCCTGAAACGTAATTGCAATAACCGTTGGAGCATTTTCCAGGGCCTTCCAGCATATCGCCGCCGGGTCCGGGTCCGAACGGATGAAGCGGGAAGAGACTGGGAAGCGGCTGACCCGCTTGCGGCGTTCCGGACGTTCCATTCAGCAGGCTGCGCGCCACCTGATCGGGAGCGCTCTCGTAGTAGGAGAAATAGTTGTAGCTGAAGTTGTAAGTCGCCTGGTTCACCAGAGTCGGGCTGAATGTGTAGTTCACCGTCCCCACCATGCCCTTGCCTGGATTGGGGTGACGGATGTTGCCGATGTTGAACTGCGAAACGGCGAACAGCGTATCGGAATCGTCGTAATCGTTGCCGTAGCGGAAGAAGCCGTTGAGCTTCTGGCTCGCGACGATATCGACCCGGATAATGTCATTGCGGCGGGGGTGCGCGCCCGAAGCCGCCTGCTGCCAGTTATCCTGGCCGAACTGCGGCGTACCCGCGGCGAATGCGGTGTTCGGCAGCGGGAAAAAGTTCAGCATGGCCTGGCCCCAGCCATTGATGCGGTTCGGCGGAATGATATTCCCAGGAAACTGCACACCGGTCAGCGGGTCCTTCACAATAACCGGATTCCCATGCACCCCGGCTTTTGCCTGATCCGAAGTCGGGGCGAGAAATTCCTGAGAAAAATCGCCCGTGCGGTTCGCCTGCGTCGGGAAGGTGCGGTACTGGGTCGCGACCGGAAGAAGCTGACGGGTATATTCCTGCGAGCCGAACGCGAAGATTCTCGTTTTGTTCTTGTTGAAGTGCCCTGGAATGTAGACGGGACCGCCGAAACTCCAGCCCTGAATGTTGTACCGGTAACGCTGGCGCTGAACGCCGGTCTGGTTATTGGAGAAAGAGTTCGCGTTGAAATCTTCGTGACGGTGCGTCCACCAGGCGGAGCCGTGAAACTCCTGCGTGCCGCTCTTGGTCGCGACCGAAATCGTCGCCCCCGAATTTCGTCCGTATTCCGCCGCGAAGTTGGAGGTCAGAACCTTGACCTCCGAGATTGAGTCAATGTTCGGTTCGAAATGGGCAAAGCAGCTCGCGCAGCCGGTATCCATATCGGTCGCTCCATCCACCGAATAGCCGATGATGCCGGTATTGCCGCTGAAGCTCAGGCCGCCCATGATCGACCCCCCGGACGCGTCCCGGCCCGTGCTGGTATCCACCACGCCCGGAATCAGCTTCATGTAGCTCATCATGTCCCGGCCCTTGATGGCGACTACGTTCAGATCGTCCTGCGTGTTGATCAGGCCCGCCTTTTCGCTGGTTGCCGTCTGCACGGCCGCCAGTTCGGCGGTGACGTTGATCGATTCGGTCGACTGGCCGAGTTGCAGCGAGATCTTACCGAGATCGCGCGTATCGCCCGCGCCGAGCGCGATGTCCTTGACTTCGTAATTCTTGAACCCGGCCGCGGTCACTTTCACGCTGTAGGCGCCCGCGAAGATGTTGGTGATGCGGAAAAGTCCGGAACTGTCGGTGGTCAGATTGTTGACCGCCGCCGTTCCCTGGTTCGTGATGGTCACCGCGGCCGACGGAACCACTGCCCCTGCGGGATCGACGACAGTGCCGAGAATAGAACTGCTCTGCGTCTGGCCGAACATGGCCACACATCCCCAAGCCAACACGGATATGGGGATCGCGATACTTCTGAATCTCATCGTTGAGTTGCCCCTTTCCCCTGGAAGAACCAAAAGCCCGTACCGGCTCGCCAACAATCCGGAACCGGTTCCACTTGTACAACTGGGGAAAAGAATATACCAGTTTCCTATTAGAAACAAGGGATATTAAATACATATTGTCAGGGAAACTTACAGGTATTTATTAGTTAGAAATAGCACTGCAGGCCAAGGGGCATGTATTTACGAATACGCCTGAAGTACCTGACTTTATTGGGCTGCGGAAGGGAACACTGATGTCCGTACGACGCCGGCTCCCTCTCGGATTATTACCAGTCGATTGGAAAGAATTGGTTCAACCGTTTCTATATTTCCGGAAGGCCAATGAACTTCTAAATGAGCGGTTGTTTCTTTTCCTAACCCGAAGTGCAACCGGCGGTCATTGACTGACAGGTACGACGACTGCGCCATGACGGCCTGGACTTGTTTCCGATCCCCGTAGGACGCCACAACTCTTGCCCCGATCGCGCTCCGGTTCGATTTCGTTCCTTCCAGCAGCACCTTGATCCAGTGGGCGCCGCCATCCACGTCGTTTCGCAGCAGCGACGGCGGCTCGTTCATGTTCATCACCAGGATGTCCACATCGCCATCGTTGTCGAAATCGCCGAATGCCGCTCCCCGGCTCGAATGCGACTCTTCCATCGCGGGTCCCGGCCCGCCCAGAAGTTCTTCGAACCTGCCGCCCCCCAGATTCCGGAACAGGACCGGCGGCGTCCGGTAGGGCGAATCCTTGAGGGCGCTCTCCAGTTCGGGCGACACCATGCCGGTTACGTAGAACAGATCGGGCAATCCGTCATTGTCGAAGTCGAGCATCGCCGCGCCCCACCCAACGAATCGCGTTTCAACCCCGAGGCGAGCGACATTGGTCACGTCCCGGAAGACACCGTGCCCGCGGTTGTTGTACAGCGCATTGGTGTCCGAGCTGAAATGCGTTTTGAAAATATCGAGCTGGCCATCGGTATCGTAGTCGCCGATCCCCAGCCCCATCCCCGCCTGCTCGCGGCCGTCTTCGTTCAGGGCGAGACCGCTCTCCAGCGCTTTCTCGCGAAATGTTCCGTCCCGGTTGTTGACGTAAAGCAGGCTGGGCGAACTGTCGCAGGCCACATAAATATCGGGCCACCCGTCCCCGTCGAAATCCGCCGCCACAGTGGTCAACGCGTAGCTGGGAGTCGCCTTAAGAATACCCGCGCTCTCCGTCACATCTTTGAACGTGCCGTCGCCGTTGTTCCGGTAAAGCCGGCAGCTTTCCTTCGGCAGCCCCATCGGTCCGCAGTAGACTTCCACGCCTTTGAACGTGCACGAAGGGTCCTGGCCGCGCGGCCTGATCTTGTCCTTGTCGAACACCACATAGTGCCCGACGAACAGATCCAGATGCCCGTCGCGGTCGTAATCCACCCACGTGCAGCCTGATGAAAAATGCGTGCCTTCCACCAGAAGCCCGGCGTCTTTCGTGACGTCGCGAAACTTTCCGTTCCCCTCGTTGTGGAACAAAATGTTCTGACCGTAGCAGGTGATGAAGATATCGTCGAAACCGTCGTTGTCGTAATCGCCGACTGTGATACCCGTCGCCCAGACGCTTCCTCCAAGTCCGGATTGCGCCGTCACATCCTCAAATGTTCCGTCGCGTCTGTTGCGATAGAGCCGGATCGTCGCATCGGCCGGCGTCGGCCCGGTACGCCGGCGGCCGGTGAGCACCACAATGTCCTGCCAGCCGTCGTTGTCGTAATCGAGAAACGCGACGCCGCATCCGATCGATTCCTGGATGTAATCGGCGTGCCCCTCATCGCCGTAAATCACCGGCGATTTCAGCCCCGCCTGCGCCGCAACGTTCGTGAACCGCGCGTGATACGGAATGCCGGAGGGCTTCTCGCGCGGCGTCGCTTTCACATTGCGCGAAGCCATGCCGTGACCGCTGCCCTGCCCCTTTGCGGCGGGCACGGCCAGCGCCGCGAGCGCCAGTACTTCACGCCGCGTCATGACTTCCTGAACTTCTCGCTACGGACCACGCCTTTGCCTTCTTCGATCACCACAAGCTGGTCCGCCGCGACATTCTCGATCTTCTCTTCCCCGCCGTTCGGCCAGCGGATTTCGAGACTGGCCGTGGTCTCTCCGCCGAGTCCGAAATGCAGCCGCCGGTCGTTCGCCGAAAGGTATGACGATTGCGCCATCACCGGCTTCGCCTGCCGCTTGCCGCCGAACGTCGCAAACACGGTCGCGCCAATCGCGCTGCGGTTCGACTTCACCCCCACCAGCAGCACTTTCAGCCAGTGATTCGTCCCGGTCACGTCGTTCCGAAACAGCGACGGCGGTTCATTCAGATTGATGATCAGGATGTCCAGATCGCCATCATTATCGAAATCGCCAACGGCCAGACCGCGGCTCGAATGCGTTTCAAGCATCGCCGGTCCAGCCTCCTCGAACAACTCCTCGAACTTGCCATTGCCCAGATTACGAAAAATCACGCTCGGCGTTTTGTATGGCGCGCCGGGCTCGTTCTTCTCCGCTTCCGGATAAACCATGCCGGTCGTGTAAAACAAATCCGGCAACCCGTCATTGTCGAAATCTTCGATGCACGCGCCCCACCCCACGAAACGCGTTTCCACTGCCAAACCCGCGCGCGTAGTTACATCCGTGAAGTGCCCGCGCGCATTGCCGTGATAGAGCACGTTCGTATCGTCGCTGAAATGGGTTTTGAAAATGTCGAGGACGCCGTCGTTATCGTAGTCGCCGATCCCCAATCCCATACCGCCCTGCTCCCGGCCGTCTTCGTTGAACATCACGCCCGCCTGCAGGCCGCGCTCCGTGAACGTGCCGTCGTGATTATTGCGGAAGAGCAGCGCGGGCGAAGTGTCGCACGCTACGTAGATATCGGGCCAGCCATCGTAATCGAAATCGGCGGCGGAAACGCCCAGCGGATATCCCGGCTTCACCCTCGAAACGCCCGAGGCTTCGCTCACATCTTTGAAAGTGCCATCGCCGTTGTTGCGATACAGCCGGAACGCTTCCTGCTGCACGCCACCCGGACCGCAGAACACCGGCACGCCCTTCCGGTTGCAGGATGCTTCTTTGCCGCGAATCGGAATCTGCTTCTCGTCGTATTCGAGATAGTGACCGATGAAAAGATCGAGCTTCCCATCGCGGTCGTAATCGATCCATGTGCAGCCCGTTCCATAGCGATTGCCCGGATGCAGCAGCCCCGCGCTCTCCGTGACGTCCTTGAACTTGCCGCCGCCCTCGTTGTGAAACAGGATGTTCTGCCCCATGCAGGTGATGAACAAATCGTCACGGCCGTCGTTATCGTAATCGCCGACCGTCACTCCCACCGCCCACACGCTGCGCCCGAGTCCCGATTGCGCGGTCACATCTTTGAACGTGCCATCGCGATTGTTGTGATAAAGCCGGATGGTCGCTTCGGGCGGCGTCGGGCCGGTCTGCCGCTTGCCGGTGAGGATCACGATATCCTGCCAGCCGTCGTTATCGTAATCGATGAATGCGGCGCCGCATCCCATCGCGCTCAAAATATAATCGACGTGACCTTCATCGCCATAGATGACCGGCGCCGTCAGACCGGCCTGTTTGGCCACATTGACGAAACGCGCATGGAACGGGATTCCGGAAGGTTTGCCGCGCGGCGCCGCCTTTATTCCGGCCGATGCCATCGAGCGATATTGGCCCTTCGCGGAGCGCGCCGCCGGAAGCGCCAGAGCCGAAAGCGACAGTAATTCCCGGCGCGTCATCCACGTTGAGGATAACAAAGGGATCGCCGCATGACCGCTATAATCGACGTGGAATGCGAGCGATCCATCTGGCATTTTTCGCCGTTTTGTTATCGCTTCCGGGAGCGGTTCCAGCCGCTCCGCCCGATCCCCTGCAGAACGCCAACGCCGCGATTCTTCGAGAGGATTTCCCCCATGCCGAGAAGCTTCTGCGCGCGAATCTCCGGCTTCATCCCACATCGGCGGAGACGATGAGTCTGCTCGGCATGGCGCTCGACGCGCAGCGGAAGCTCGCCGAAGCGGACGCGCTGCATAAGCACGCGATCGCCGCCGCGCCGCGTTCGGCAACCATCCTCGCGCGATACGGGCAGCACCTTCTCGTTGCGGGCGATCCCAAAGCCGCGCGAGACACGTTGCAGAAGGCGCTGGCGCTCGAACCCACGAACTGGTTCGCCAATCTACAGTTCGCCCAGGCAGCCATCCGCCAGAAGGATTTTCAGGGAGCGTTCAATTATATTGGCCGTATTCCCGCCGCCCAGCAGGAGATGCCGGAGGTCGCAGGCGCGAAATTGGTCGCGCTCGATTCCCTCCCCGGAAAACAGAGCGAAGCCAACACGCTCTTTGCCCGTCTCTCCGCCGCCACGGAAAACGAACCCAACGCCGCGGGCTCCATCGGCGGGACGCTCGCGCAGTCCGGCCAATACGCCCAGGCCGAAACGTTCCTGACGCAAGCGCACGCCGCCGCGCCATCTGACTTCCATGTTCTCTACGATCTGGGCGTGGTGGCGCTCTACGCCGGCCACTACGACCGCGCAAAAGAAGTTCTCGAAACCGCGCGCC
>CAZWTH010000435.1:0-27188 GCA_964636715.1 uncultured Solibacteraceae bacterium
ACCTGTTGCGGCGTCCCATGCGCCGAAATCCAGTGGTCCAGCTTCTCTTTGTCCGCGACCGAGAGTTTACACGCTTCGCTCATACCCCAGGATAATCTGAAGCAGGGCGGATGTCTAGTTATTTGTTGGACACTACACTAGGCGGATTCCAAAGCTTTCTTGCAGTACTCCATGCACTTCCTCACTTCGGTCACGGAGTCCGACCCGGCTGGAATCTGATATTCGAGCTCGATCGCGGCCGGGAATTTGTACTTGTTCTTCTTGAGGGTCTGAAGGATATCGACGATGGGCGTCGTTCCCTGGCCCCACGGCAGGTTGGCGCCGCGCGCCTGCGGAGTGGTCGGTGTTCTGTCCTTCAGATGAAGGCTGGCGATCCGCTCGTGGTACTTGATGATCGCGGGGACCGGGCTCTTGCCGGTGCCGGCATAGTAGTGGCCGCAGTCGAGATTGACGGCGTTGCCTTTTGATTGGTTGAGCACGGCGTCCCACGCGGTTTCGGTCGCCTGCTCGTGAGCGTGATAGGCGGCCACCATGCCGTGCTTCAGCGCCGTATCGCCGAGGCGCTGGCTGAACGGCGTGGCTTCTTCCGGCAGCTCGAGGCTGAGCTGAGTGGCGCCGAGAGCCTTACCCACTTCGAAGAAGTAGTTGAACTCCTTGTCGTCCATGTTCATCGTGGGCGTGAGCTTATGACAATAGATCTCCACGCCCGCATCGTTATAGAGCTTGCGGAATTCTTTGAACTTGTCCATCGACGCGGAGAGGCGCCATTCCTTCAGCTTGTCCGCCGCCGCCTGCTGCTCCGGAGTCATCGCGCCGCGGCCGCCACCACCGCCGCCGCGTCCACCACGGCCGGAACCGCCGCGAGCGCCGCCACCGCCCCGGGCAGCGCCAGCCGGCTGCAGCGGAGGAAGAGGAGCGCCGGCGAACCGCTCCGCCGCCGTGGGCATGAGTTCAATCGCGCTGATGCCGCTCTCTGTGATGAGCTTCAGCAGTTCATGCGCATCGTTCGCCAGCTCCGGTCTGTCGCGATAGCTGTACGTAATCGTCGCAATCTGAACGCCGTCGAATTTCGAATCGGGCTTCGCGGCGAACAACGTCCCCGCCGGAACCGCGGCTGTGGCCAAGGCCAGTTTCCCAAAATTACGTCTTGTGAATTCCATGGATGCTCCGAAAATAGTTTACAACCCGCCTGCCTAAAACTGCAGGCGAGCGGAGAACGCAAGCACGCGGGCGTTGAACGCGCTGGTGATATACCCAATGGTGGCCGCGTTCGTGACCTGGTTCGTCGTCGCGTTGAACTGAATGCCGTTGCCGACGCCAAGGCCGCCGGTCGCGGTCCCGATTTCCGTGTGGTTGAAGACGTTGTACGCCTGAGCCTGCAGGCGCAGCAATCTCTTCTCGCTCCCCAGCGGAACGTTCTTCGTCAGCGTGACATCGAAGTTCGTTACGTGCGGATTGCTGAAGATCCCCGCGCCGCCGCCCATGTTGCCCAGCGCAGGCGGGCCAACAATCGAATTGTTGGGACCGCTCGGCAAAGCCGGCATGGCGAATGCGCCCGGATTGAAGTAAACCTGGCCGTTTCCATTCGTGCCGATGTTCGCCATTGGGTCGCCCACGACCTGGCACCGTATAGCGGAGGTCGCATTGCTCGCCGCCAGATCCGGCGTTCCGCTGTAGCCTCCCGTGATGTTCTTGCTGCCGGACACGAGAGCGCAACTCGGATTGAAGGGCGAGCCGCTCTGGAAGGACGTGATGCCGGAAAGCGACCAGTGATCCGTGATCACTCCCAGGAACTTCGCGTTCAGGTGCTTCGCTATACCCGGGATGTCATAGGTGTAGTTGACCTGAAGATTGTGGCGGCGGTCCGAACCGAGCCGTCCATAGTTCCAGGCTTCATTGTCCGGAACAACCGGCGTGAATGCGGTCGTGCCGAGAGCTTTCGAGTACGTGTAAACCGCGCCCCACTGCAGCCCGTGCGAGTAGCGCCGGTTCACGCTGGCGGTCAGAGCATTGTAGTTCGTGTGTCCCAGGAAATTGCGCGTCGTAATCGAGTTGTATCCCGGGTAAATCGTGCGCTGCAGAATACCGCCCTGCCATTGCGCGATCGTATTGCTGGAGTTCCCCGAAGTAGTGGGATCGAGCGCCGCGGGATTGAATGGCCATCCCGCGCCCAGCGGAATGTAGTTGATGTTGTAATTCAACACCTGGTTGTACCCGTGGTTGAATGTATAGCCCACATCCACCACCATGCTCCTGCCCACGTTGCGCTGAATGTCGACGCTTGCGTTCTGCACCGCGTCGAACGGCACCTTCCCGATCGCCCATCCGCTCGGCGCCAGAGGCGCGACCGAAAGAGAAGTGAAGCTCGGCGGCTTGCCGGTGTTCTGGGCCGCGATATCATCCAGCGTCAGGTTCGAGACCGATTGCTGGTAGGCCGACGGCGCCTGCCCCGACATCGGATACACCTGATTCCCGTCGAGGCGATTATAGAAAATACCCCATCCGCCGCGAATCGCGGTCTTGCCGTCGCCCATCAGATCGTAGGCGAACCCGATGCGAGGTCCAAGGGCGACCCAAGCCTGCGAATACGGCTCTGCTTTGACGCCATTGACGCCCAGCGTCTCCAGTCCCGTCGCCGGATTGCCCGAGTTCGGAACGTAATCGCCGATGAGACTGCTGCTCACCGTGTCGGTGCTGCCTGGATCTTTCGCCACCAGATTCGTCCCCGAGCAGGGAGCCGCGGCGCCGGCTTTGCAGGCCGGAACGTAGACGCGCGCCATCGCGTTCTTGTCATACTTCCCGGTATTGAAGTTGACGAACGTCTTGTTCAGATCGATCTGCGGCGTCTGATGATAGAAGCGCAGACCCAGATCGAGCGTCAGGCGGCGGTTCACTTTCCAGTTGTCCTGGATATACCATTCCGCATTCCAGTACTTCACGTTGAATGTCGTCGTGATGTTGTACTGGCTGTAGCTGTTGACGTCACCGAGCAGCGCATTCGCGTAGCCCGAGTTCGTGTTCAGGAACGGGACGGAGCTGTTCGCCGCGAAGTTGAACGCGCCGTTGTAGTTTCTCTGCGAAGGCTGGAGCTTCAGATTGTGCTCCAGATAAATGCCGGCCTTGAACGCGTGATTGCCGATGACCTTGCTCACGTTGTCCTGATAGGTCCAGATCGGATTGAAGTTTTCCTCGGCGCCCGCGGACGTGCCGTTACGGGAGTAATTCGCGCCGCCCGGATAATTGCCGCCGCCGAAAGTGAATGTCGGCAGAAGCGGCAGATAGCCATTGGTCTTCGACATGGGGCCGTTGTCCGTCGCCGAAGGAGGCGGGAACAGAGTCGGCAGACCGGGCTCGAGAGAGCGCAGCGAATCGGCGTAGTTGTTCAGCGAGTAATATGCCCATGTGTTCCAGCTATTCGCCACGGTCACTTCGTTGACCAGCGTCGGGCTCAGAGTCTGTGTGGAAGACCACGAGTAGCCGTGGCCCGGATTCGGGTGATCGATGTTCGAGATGGGCGGCAGACTGGATTCGCGGCCCGTGGGATTGCCGCTGAACTGCACGCCGGAGTAGATTACCTGCATATCGTCGTGATCGTTGATCCAGCGGAAATAGCCGCTGATCTTCGATGTCACCTGCGTATCGATACGCAGCACGTCATTGCGGCGCGGATGCTGCGCGCTGCCCTGCTCGAAGTAGTTATCGATATAGAGCTGATCGGTAGCGGTTGGCGTGTAATTCGGCAGCGGGAAGAAATTCAGCAGCTTCTGGCCGACCGCATTGATCCGGTTCTGCGGGATTTTGTTGCCCGAAAAAGGGAGGTTGTTGTTGGCCGGATCGAACAGCGTCAGATCCACGGGCTTGCCGCCGGAGTTGCCCCGGTCCGCGGAGAAGTCGCCAATGCGGTCCGCCGCCGTCGGCATAAACAGCGTCTGCGTCGTGCCTGCAACGAACTGCCCGGTGTATTCCTGCGACCAGAAGAAGAACAGGTGCTTCCTGTCTTTGTTCAGCAGCTTCGGGATGTAAGCGGGACCGCCGATCGAGTACGTCTCGACGTTATACCGGTAAGGCACGCGGGCTGTCGCGGCGCCGTTCTTCAGAGTATGATTGTTGGCCCAGCTATTGGCGTTGAATTCTTCGTGGCGATGGTTCCACCCCGCCGTTCCGTGGAAGTCCTGTGTGCCGCTCTTGGTCACGACCGTGATGGTGCCGCCGGAGTTGCGGCCGAATTCGGCCTGATAGTTGGAGGTCAGGACTTTCAGTTCCTGGATCGCGTCGATGTTGGGTTCGTAGTGCAGAGTTCCGTTGGAACCCGTATCCATATCCGTGATGCCATCGACCGTGAAGTTCTTTGCGGACGTATTCCCGTTGATCGTGATACCGCCGATCGCGCCCGGACCGGTCACATCGCGCGCGCCGCCCGTATCGATAACGCCCGGCACCAGCTTCATGTAGCCGAACAGATCGCGGCCCTTCAGGGTGAGGGATTCCAGCGCGGTGGCATCCACGGTCTGCGATTTTTCCGAGCTCTGCAGCTGGACGGCGGCCATTTCCGCGGTGACGGAAATCGATTCGGACACGTTGCCGAGCTGAAGGACCATCTTGCCGCCATTGTGTGTTTCCGAGGCGCTGATGACGATTCCGGTTTGCGTCATCGCTTTGAAGCCCGAAGCTTTCACAGTAAGCGTGTAAGTGCCCGGGTCCAGTGACAGAAAGCGATAGGTACCCGAGCCGTCTGTCGTGCCGGAGCGCGTCGCATTCGTTTCTGAGTTAGTAAGTGTGACGGGTGCATTTGCAACCGCCGCATCCGCGGGATCGACTACCGTTCCGATCAGCGAACTGGAGATCGTCTGACCGACCGCGCCGGCGCAACTCAGCGCCAGCGCGATTGCAATGCGCATATAGGCTTTCGAGTTCATTGTGTCCCCTTCAACTGGCCCCGTTCATCATCGGGTTTCAGCAGACCCTTGTTATGGCGCGCGTCCCTCTGCCGTATCAGAAGGTTCCGTGCCTGGAGAAACAGTATCACTCGCTTAAAAGAGTGTCAAGACAACTGCGATATATGTAAGTAACCACACGCACAGTAGCTCCAGACACGTGTTGAGTTAGTGAGCCCGGCCCGCTGTATTTATTAACACAGGGTTTTTACCTGGGAGTAGTACTGGAATTAACACCAGCCAGGGAATCACTTGAAGGACTGTGTCCGGGTGATGCCTTTGCCTTCCGTGACAACGATCAGCTGGTTTGCAGGTATGGCGGTCAGGGTTTCTGACTTGCCGGAGGGCCAGCGGATTTCGATGTTTGCTTTGGTTTCAGAGCCGAGGCCGAAGTGAAGGCGCTTGTCATTGACGGAGAGGTAGGAGGATTGGGCGAGGACGGGCTTGGCCTGCTTCTTCTCTCCGTAAACGCAGAGGACGGTGGCGCCGACAGCGCTGCGGTTAGAGACGACGCCGATGAGCTGGACCTTCAGCCAGTGATTGGTCCGGCCGATGTCGTTGCGCAGGAGCGACGGCGGCTCGTTCATGTTCATGATGAGGACATCGAGGTCGCCGTCGTTATCGAAATCGCCGACTGCGAGGCCTCGGCTGGAATGGACTTCCGTCATGGCGGGACCGGCGTATTCCAGCAGCTCTTCGAATTTACCTTCGCCCAGGTTTCGAAAGATGACGTTGGGGGTCTTCATCGGCGAATCGGAGATCTTGCCATCGACTTCGGGGAAGATCATACCTGTGGTGAAGAACAGGTCTGGCAGACCGTCATTATCGAAGTCTTCCATGGCGGCGCCCCAGCCGACGAAGCGGGTTTCGACGCCGAGACCGGCGCGAATCGTTCTGTCGAAGAAGACGCCTTTCCCGTTGTTGCGGTAGAGGACATTCGTATCCGAACTGAAGTGGGTCTTGAAAATATCGAGCGAGCCGTCGCAATCGTAGTCGCCGACGCCGAGGCCCATGCCTTCCTGGGTGCGTCCGTCTTCGTTCAATGCGACGCCGCTTTCAAGACCGCGTTCGGTGAAAGTGCCGTCTTTGTTATTGCGGAATAAGAGGCTGTAGGTGGCGTCGCAGGCGACATAGATATCGGGCCAGCCGTCGTTATCGAAATCGGCGGCCGCCGCGGTGAGGCAATAGCGCGGTTTAACGGTGGAGATACCAGCCTTTTCGCTGACGTCCGTGAAGGTGCCGTCGCCATTGTTGTGATAGAGAATGCAGGTTTCGCCCTGAATGCCGGTTGGGCCGCATTCCACCGGAATGCCGCCGTAGGCGCAGCCGGGATCTTTACCGCGCGCGGGGACTTTCGCGGGGTCGAACACCAGATAGTTGGAGACGAAGAGGTCGAGGTGACCGTCGCGGTCGTAATCGACCCACGTGCAGCCGGTTCCGAAACGAGTGTGCGGCTGGATCAATCCGGCCTTCGCGGTGACGTCTTTGAATGTGCCGTTGCCTTCGTTGTGGAGCAGGATGTTCTGGCCACGGCAGGTGATGAAGATATCTTCGAAGCCGTCATTGTCGTAGTCCGCGATTGTGACGCCCGATGCCCAGACACGCTGGCCGAGACCGGAGTTCTCGGTAACGTCTTTGAATGTGCCATCGCGGTTGTTCTTGTAGAGGCGGATGATTGCGCCTTCGGGCGATGGCTGACCATAGTGCTGGCCGGTGAGGAGGAGGACATCCTGCCAGCCGTCATTGTCGTAATCGAGAAAGGCGACGCCGCAGCCCATGGATTCGACGATGTAATCGGCGTGATCGGTGACGCCGAAGACGATGGGGTGGTGAAAGCCGGCGGCTTCCGCAACATTGACGAATTTCGTGTCGTAGGGGAGCCCGGAGAATTTGGCGGCCCGGAGGGGTTTGACGCCCTGGGGGATGACGGCGTGCATCTGGGCATGAGCCCGGCGGCTGGCGGGAAGAGCAAGGGCCGAGAGCGACAGGAGTTGCCGGCGGGTCATCTGTTCAGCCCTCAGGGTATCAGGGATGGCCGATATAATCGGGCTGAAAGTGGCTGGAGAACGTTTACGGACGGGTTGCGCCTGGCGGAAGCCTGGCGGCAGGGCCGAAGCCCCGCCCCACCTGGCTGTGCTGGTGATGACGCTGGTGGTGGTGAGTTCTGCGTTTGGGGCGAGTACCACTGTGCAGGAGGCTGTGGCCGCGCTGCAGCGGCAGGACTTCAAAACTGCGGAAGCAAAGCTGCGCGCGGAGGTGAAGACGCATCCGGCGGATGCGGAGGCGCTGAGTTTGCTTGGGGTGGCGCTCGACGAGCAGCAGAAATTCGTCGACGGGCGCGTGTTCCATAAACGGGCGATGGCGGCGGCGCCGCGATCAACCGCGGTCCTCTATAACTACGCGAACAATCTGCTGGCGACCGGCGACGAAAAGGCGGCGCGGGAAATTCTGGCGAAATCGCTTGCGCTCGATCCGGCGGACCATCAGGCGAATCTCGCGATGGCGCAGGTGGCGCTAAACCACGGCGACGGCAACACAGCGATGACGTATCTGGATCGTCTGCCGAATGCGCCCGATACGGCAATCCTGCGGTTGCCGGCGCTCGACCTGGCGGGGCGGACAGCGGAAGCGAAGGCGTTGTTCGATCAGTTACTGCCGGCGGTCCAGAACGACTCACGAGCAGGACTGGCATTTGGATTGGCGCTCGAAAAGGCCCGCCAGTTCGACCAGGCGGAGGCGTTTCTGACGCAGGCGCTGACGAAAGATGCGGCGAATTTCGAGATTCTCTATCATCTGGGGGTAAGCGCGTCGAATGCCGGGCGCCAGGAAAAGGCGGCGTCCGCTTTGGAAGCGGCCTTGCGCGCGCAGCCGAACGACGCGGACGCGCTGTACGCGCTGGCGCTGGTGGACAGCCGGATGTCGCAACCGGAGCAGGCGATTCGTTTGCTGGCGAAGGCCGCCCAGATTGCGCCGCAACGCGCGGACGTGCAGAAGCTCATCGCGATTGAGACGCGCAATATTAAAGCCGATGAAGATTCGGTGGCGGCGTGGGATCGCTATCTGAAACTGGCGCCGGACGACGAAGAGGCGAAGCGGGAGCGGGCGTTTGGCCTGGCGCGGCTGCAACGGCTCGATGAAGCTTTGCCGGAGTTGCGGGCGTATGTCGCGAAGCATCCGAATGACGCGGTTGGTTTTTATGAACTGGGGATGGCGGAGAGCGTGAACGATCCCGGGAAGGCGATTGAGCGGTTGAATCGCGCGGTGGAACTGCAGCCGGATTTTGTGGCGGCGCGGGCGGGACGGGGCATTCTGCTGCATCTTTCGAATCAGCCGGAGAAGGCGGTGGCGGATTTGCAATTCGCCGTCAATCACATACCGGAAGACGCGCCGGAGCGGGCGCCGATGCTGGACCGGCTGGGGCAGGCGCTGGTGGCGATGGATCGCGTGAACGATGCGCTGCCGGTATTGCGGAAGGCGTCCGAACTGGCTCCGAACGACGCGCAGACGCTGCTGCATCTGGCGAACGCGCTGGCTGAGACGGGGAAAACGGATGAGTCGGACAAGCTGATGGCGCGGTTCCGGGAGATGGATCCGGGGAAGCGGGCTCCGAAGGTGACGGGAGTGGTGGACTATCTGAGTCTTTCGCCCGAGGCGCGTCATGAGCTCTACCGGGAGCGGCTGGAGAAGGCGGTGAAGGAGCGTCCGGACGACATGAGCTCGCAGATTCTGTATCTGAAGCTGCTGCTCGCCGACAATCGGATTCCGGATGCGCTGGACGATGCGAAGAAGATAGCGGCGCGGAAGCCGAGTTCGAAATGGCTGGCGGATGCGGGGCATGCGTTGATTGAGGCGCGGCAATATGGGGCGGCGAAAGAACTGCTCGACCAGGCGGCGGCGGATTCGGCGGCGAGGTTCGTTGGGTTCGATCTGGACCGCGCGATTGCGGCGTTCCATGGAGCGGGAGAAGGAGCGGATGCAGCGGTGGCCGGGTTGAAGGCGCTCGATGCGGTGCCCGCCTCCAATCGCCGGGCGTCCTATTATCTGGCGCGGGCGGAGATGCTGGATGCGAAGGGCGATCGTGCGGGCGCCGTTGCGGCATTGCGCGAAGGGGTGAAGGCGGTTCCGGATGATGTGGATCTTTACTGGCAGGCGGCGGTGCTGATGGTGAAGGACGGGCATGCGAACGAAGCGCTGAGCGTGCTCGATGGAGGAGAGAAGGCGCTGCCGGGGGATTGGCAGATTCCGGTGATTCGGGCGATGGTGCTGGAGCTCGCGGGAAAAACGGATGACGCGCGGCGCGCGCTGGCGGATGCGCAGCGGCGGTGGCCGGAAGCGGCTGCGGTATGGGAGGCGGAGGGTTCGATATTGCTGGCGCATGGGCAGGACGCGGAGGGGAGGAAGGCGCTGGCGACGGCGGCGGCGCTGGGCGCGCGTGGGGGCGATGCGGCGCCGAGGAAGATTTTGTTTGGTGGGCCGCCGCGGGAGTGGTGAGTTAGTGCCCTTTTCCCATAAGGGCTCTCGCGAGTTTGCGAACTCCGTCTTTGATTGAGCTCTCATTGAAGCCTGCGAAGCCAAGCAGCAGCCCTCGGGGATCTGCTGCCTGGATCGTATAACGGTCGAGAGAGAGCGTCTCTACTCCCTGAGCGGTGGCCCTGCGTTCGGCGTCGTCTGAAGGCATGCCGTTTTCGAGGAACGCCGCTGTATATAGTCCCGACTGGATGGGACGCATCGTCATCGCGCCACGAAGATATCGCTTTCCCGCGTCGAGCAGGGCGGCGAGACGGCCGGAATAGATCTCACGCGTGCGGCGCACATGCTGACCAAGATGACCCCTCTCGATGAAATCGCACAGGACAGCCTGTTCGGCGTGAACGGAACGGAAATCCGTTCGCACCCGGAATGAGACTACGAAAGAGGCCAGCGCGGGAGGCGCGACGATGTAGCCGATTCGCAGAGACGGGAACAGCAGCTTTGAAAACGAACCCACCAGGATCACGCTCGAGCCGCGGTCCATACTCATCAGCGCCGGAATCGGGCGACCCTCAAAGCGGTATTCGCTGTCATAGTCGTCTTCGATGATGAAGGCCCCCGACTTTGCGGCCCAATTCAACAGCTCCATGCGTCTTCCGAGCGACATGACCGTCCCCAGCGGAAACTGGTGCGCTGGCGTCACGTAAGCGCCGGCCACCGCGGATTCGGTGGTGCTCCCACTTCCGATGCTCATTCCCTCCGAGTCGATGGGGACCGGTACAATTTGGGCGCCGGCGCTTTCAAAGGCGATACGTGCGCCAAAGTAGCCAGGATCTTCCATCCAGATTTTTGCCCCAGGCTTGAGCAGCAGCCTTGACAGGAGATCCAATGCCTGTTGAATCCCGGATACGAGAATGATCTGGTCGGCGGTGCAACCGACGCCGCGCGACGATCCGAGATAGTGCGCGATCGCCTCGCGCAAGGGGCGGTAGCCTCTCGCGTCATGTTCGCTCTGGAGCCACGAGCTCATCTTTCTTGCCCGCTGTGACGAGAGCGTCGCCCAGAGTTTCGAAGGAAACGGCTGAAGATCGATATGGCCCACGCGGAATGGCCGCGCTGGCCCCAGGGGCGCCAGACCGGCGAAGGCCTTCGGCCTTTCATAGGATGAAATCGTTCGGCGAATATAATCCGGCGGGGCGGCATCCGGAAGAAATTGCGGCTGAGCCGTCACGCGGTCACTAATCCAGGTCCCGGCGCCCACGCGAGAACACAGATATCCCTCGGACTGCAGACGCTCAAAAGCCTGCACGACCGTTCCCCGCGAAAAACCGTGAATCGCGGCGAAATCCCGCGTAGCCGGAAGACGACTGGATGGGGCCAGGCGGCCCTCAAGGATCGCCGAACGAAGTTCGGCGTAGAGCCAGTCCGTTAATGGCTGGCCTGTTGAGCGTGGGCGGAGCGGGAGTTCAAATGAACTTCGGATCTTAGACATAGGTCCGCCATCGGTACATTCGCATTGGTCCAAAGTTGCCGGGAGTCATAGACCAATACGAGCATATCCTCATTACAGGTCTGCGCGTCAGCCGCGAAGTGCTCCGAAGTTGCCAGAGACGAAGCAAATGGTACAGCATTCCTGTTCATAATGGATCTGGTAACGGGGCCAATATTTCTCTAGAATGGCGTGAGTATGAGATCACGTCTTTTCGCCGTTACAGGAATTATTGTTGTCACTGCTCTGCTCGTTACGTTGTCGCCGGCGCCCGCCGTGCGCGCTGACGAAGGATCCGTGGAATATCCCGAGGGCTATCGCGCGTGGACGTTTCTGCATGGTTCCATTGTTCCGGGCGCCTTTTCGGGATTTTCTAAATCTCCCTGCGTAAAACCCTGCACGAATGGGATTTTTTACTTTTATGCAAACGATGCGGCCATGAAGGGGCTGCGAGACGGGACATACGCCGACGGGTCCATCATCGCGGAAGAAATGCTGGAGCTTCAGATCGGCGAGCACGGTACTGGTGGAGAGGGACGGCGGGTCCTGACGGCGGTGATGGTGAAGGATAGCCGCCGTTACGCCGACACTGGCGGCTGGGGATACGGAAATTTCAATGAAGGGAGCAAGGTCAATACGCTCGATGCCAAAGGGCAGCAGGCGTGTTACCAGTGCCACATCTCGCGTAAAGAGAATGGCTATGTTTTCTCGCAATATGTCCCGCGGTAGGGGTCTGCATCGCGGCGGCTCGGGGGGGGGTGCTTTACGCCCGGCTCAGTTCCTGGGCGAGTCCGATCAGAATGCCTTCAGGCCCGCGGATGTAGCAGAGCCGATAGGCGTCTTTGTACCGGACCACTTCGCCGACGAGCTGCGCGCCGCGGTTGCGGAGCCTTTCGAGCGTCTCGTCGATATCGTCTACGGCAAACATGACGCGGAGGTAGCCCAGAGAGTTCACCGGGGCGTTACGATGATCCGCGACGGCGGGCGGCGTGAGGAAGCGAGATAGTTCGAGCCGGGCGTGGCCGTCCGGCGTGCGCATCATGGCAATCTCGACGCGCTGATCGCCCAAGCCAGTGACGCGTCCGGCCCATTCTCCTTCGATCGTGGCCCGCCCTTCGAGCTCAAGGCCGAGTTCGCGGAAGAAATCAATGGCCCCTCCGAGGTCATCGACCACGATTCCCACGTTGTCCATCCGTTTGAGCGCCATGGTTCCAATCTATCGGTGTTAATCGAATTTGACAATGGACTTTTTGTCAGACGGAGGAGCCTCGCCTCGAAGTTCCGGAAACTTCATTCTCGCCAGGGGTTCGGCAGCCGCTGGTCAGAATGGAGCGAGCAACCACCCGATCGGAGATAGCGCGGGTCAGGCTGCGAGTGGAAACCGCAAGCGGCGCAGAACCGCGTACGAAGAGGAGTTGGCCGCACATGGGGGCCGGCATCCGGCAGAGCGGGGCCGCTGCCTCGGCGTTTGTCGCACAGTCCGTATTTGATTGTTTTCGAGAAAGAGTCCAGAGCTAAACTGGGAACGCGGAAAGAAGGTTCAAAAGAGGTCAGCCATGCCCATTGAGCAAATGAACATCTCGCTTCCTCCGAAGATGGCGCGGTTTATTCGCAGCAAGGTGAAGGGCGGCCAGTACACAAACGCCAGCGAAGTGGTACGGGACGCCGTTCGTCATATGCAGGAGACCGAAGCGGCGAGAAGCGAGCGGGCATTGTTGACTGATTTTGAGGCGCACTTGCCGGCACTCGAACGCGAGGATATTCGGCGCAGCGTGAAACGAGGCATTCAGGATATCGAGGCGGGCCGATTCGAGGAGTTTGACGCCAGGGGGCTGCGAGGGCTTACCAAAGAACTTGTCGCAGGCTCCGTTAAAAAGCAGGCTTCCCGCGCAAAGGCGGGATGAGCGCTGACTACAGACTTGCGCGCTCGGCGCGGCGCGATCTACAGGAGATTTCCGACTACTGGACCTTCGAGGCCGGCGGCGATGTTGCCGCGCGGCTCGTGGGCGGGCTCATTGAGACGGTAGTCACGATTTCGCATCATCCCGAAGCCGGCGTTGCCGCCGCCCGGTTTGGTGCGTGTGTATGAAAATTTCCGGCGGGCAAGTACATGATTTACTACCGTCCATATTCAAAGGGCATTGAGATCCTGCACGTCTTTCACGGAGCGCGCCATCAAGCCAAAGCGTGGGGCGCGAACCCGAAGTGACAGGCCGGGCAGGCATCCTTTGAACGCGAGCGCCCGAACAATTGCCGACAGGGAGCTCAGGCTGCTTCGATGCGGGGTTGAGTGGCGTTGGCGGCGAGGGGGGTGAGAAGGTGGTCGGCGATGAAGCGGACAACGGGAACGACGACTCCGTCTCCGGCGAGATGGTAGGCGTCGTTGTAGCGCTCGGGAAGGCGGTAAGCTTCGGGCAGCCCCATCAGGCGGCCTGCCTCGCGCGGCGTCAGCAGGCGGGATTTCACGGAGCGGCCTTCGACGAGCAGAATGATTTGTCTGCTGGAACCTCCCGCGGGGGTTCTCAGACAACCGCTGATCTGATCGAAGCGTACTTCGGCGCGCTGGACGCGTAGTCCGTTCTCCTCACGTACCCTCTTATAGACGGTTCCGACGATTCGTTTGCGGTGCGCCTGAGCTTTGCGGACTTTGAGGGCATTGGCTTCCGACATCATGGCGAGCAGGCGCTGCGTTTGTTCGAGGGTGTGCCAGTTCAGACGTGGGTTTTCGAATTCGATGACATCATCCAATTGGCTCCGATTTGCGGGGATGGAGGGGAGCGTCCACCAGATCCATCGCTTTCGCAGACGAGGACTGAGCGCGCTGACTGCGCGATCGAGACGCGGATTGCGCGAGCACTCTTCGGGCCCGGCCGGTATTGGAACTGAGTCGTGAACGGCTACGAAAAATAATCGAGGCCGTGACTGCGGTACAAATTCGGCGGCGTCGATCACGAAGGCTCCGAAGCGATAGCCCGCGGCCGCGGCGAGTTCCGCCATCGATTGAAAATCGCGTCCTTCGTTGGAGGTGAGGGCTCCGACGACGTTTTCCAGCGCAATCACGGGAACGGGGCGGCTCGCGCGGGCGAGTTCGCGCATCAGATTCCAGAACTTCAGGAGAGTGCCGCTTCGCGCGCCGTCGAGTCCGGCGCCGTTGCCTGCGAGGGAGAGATCCTGGCAGGGGAAGGACGCCCAGGCGAGCGAGGCTCCGGGCGGCAGGTCAGCGATGGAAAGATTCCAGATATCGTCGACTTTGAGTTCGGCGGCGGGTGGAAAGTTTGCGCGATAGGAGGCTGCCTTTGCCGCGGACCATTCGTTCGCGAAAAGGCATTGCCAGTTATCGCCCAGGCCTAAACGCGCCATGCCGCCGCCTGCGAAGAATTCGTAGAATCCGAAAGGCCCGGCTTTCACTCGGCCTCCAGGAAGGTCTTGAGGCGGCGCGGGAGATTTTCGTGGCGCACCTGGCATTCCCAGATCGACAGGACTTTCCACCCGCTTCGGCGGAGCCGCGCGGCGTTCGAGCGGTCGCGGGCCGCGTTCCGGTTCAGTTTGTCTTCCCAGTAGGAGCGCTTTGTGGCAGGGCGGTTTTGTCCGGCTCTGCAGTTGTGACCGTGCCAGAAGCAGCCGTGAACGAAGATGATTTTTTTACGCGAGGGGAAGACGAGGTCGGGGCAACCGGGAAGACTGCGGATGTGGAGACGATAGCGGAAGCCCAGCCGATGTACTGTTTGTCTCACTGTCATTTCGGCCACACTATCCTTGCTTCGCACGCGCGACATCAGGGTACTGCGCTGCTCGATCGACAGGTTGTCCATCAGCCGGTCTTCAGAATGAATTATAAGAGTACGGAAACTCCGCGTCGGGCGGAAGCCCGACGGCAGGCCCGAAGGCCCGCCCCACGATTTGCTTGACAGCGATACGTCGTTCCGATAAGTTGATCCTTCAAGAAGGACAAAGGGGTTCGGGTCGATGAATATTCAGAACGCTTTTGGTTTTTTTCTCACTGTGCCTCTGCTGATGGCACAGAGCGCGCCGAATCCGACGGTGAGCTCGTCGTTCAACGCGGAGCAGGTGGCTCGCGGTGAGAAGGCTTTCGGGACGCAGTGCGGGTCGTGCCATGGGGCGAATGCGCGCGGCGGGAAGGGGAAGACTGACGTCGACCTGCTGCGTTCGCCGATGGTGCTGGACGATCTGAATGGACGCGAGATCGGCGAGTTCCTCAAGTTTGGCAGGCCGGAGAAGAACATGCCGAAGTTCGATCTTCCGCATAGTACGGTGGTGGACATGGCCGCGTTTCTGCATCGGCAGATTGTGGCGGCTTCGGAAAGAGGCAACTATCAGAAGCTGAACGTATTCAGCGGCAATGCGAAAGCGGGCGAGGCGTTCTTCAACGGACCCGTGGGCAAGTGCAACACATGCCATTCGGCGACCGGCGATATGAAGGGCCTGGCGGCGAAACATGGAGACGACGCGCCGACTATTCAGGGGTTGATCGTGAGCGGGGGATCGGGCGGCGGGCGCGGGCGGGGCGGCAGAGGACGCGGCGGTCCGGCGGCCGCGCCGACGTTTTCGAAATCGGCGACGACCGTTACGGTGACGACGAAATCCGGCGAGACGGTGACGGGACTGCCGGTTGAGATGACGGACTTCGTGATCGTGATTCAACCGCAGACCGGTCCGGTGCGTTCATTCCTCAGACAGGGCCAATGGCCGAAGGTGGCGGAGCACAATCCGCTGCAGGCGCATGTGGATCTTCTCGGCAAGTATACGGATGACGACATCCACAATCTGGCGGCGTATCTGGAGAGCCTGAAATGAATATCCGTCACTTTCTTGTGATTGCGGCATTGGCTGGCGCGGCGTCGGCGCAGATGCTGGATCCGGCGCTGCTGAAGAAGCCCGCGACCGATTCATGGCCGACGTATCACGGCGATTATTCGGGCAGGCGCTACAGCGTGCTCGATCAGATCAACCAGTCGAACGTCAACAAACTCACGCTGCAGTGGTTCTATCACGCGAATATGACGCCCGATCCGGCGCGTACGGGAGGCGAGCATAAGGACGGCGATCCATTGTATTGGGGAGGACCGTCGACGGTGGCGAACATTAAGGGCTCGCCGTTGATGGTGAATGGCGTTCTGTATTTCAGTTCGGTGGATCATGCGTGGGCGGTGGATGCCCGCTCGGGGCGCGAACTGTGGCACTACACGTGGAAGACGACGGGCGGCATTCACATCGGGAATCGCGGACTGGGGATGTATGGCAACTGGCTGTTCTTCGAGACGCCCGATTGCTACGTGGTGTCGCTCGACGCCGCGACGGGCAAGGAGCGGTGGCACAAGCAGATTGCGGACGTGAGGCAGCAATACTTCTGCACGCCGGAGCCGATCATTGTGGGGAACCATGTGCTGATCGGGATGGGCGGCGATTCGCTCGATGTGCAGGGATGGCTGGAATCGCGCGATCCGGAGACGGGGGACGTGCAGTGGAAGTGGTACACGACGCCGCAGAATCCGGGCGATCCGGGTTATGACAGCTGGCCGGACGATTACGCGCGCAAGCATGGCGGCGGGATGACGTGGCAGCCGCCGACGTACGATCCGGATCTGAATTTGATTTATGTGGCGACGGGAAATCCGAATCCGGTGGGGGCGACGCAGAGCCGCAAGGGCGACAATCTGTTCACGTGTTCGCTCGTGGCGCTGAATCCGGACACGGGAAAGATGAAGTGGTATTTCCAGACTTCGCCGCACGACAGTCACGACTGGGACAGCACGCAGGTCCCGGTGCTGGTGGATGGCGATTTCAACGGGAAGCCGCGAAAGATGGTGATTCAGGCGACGCGCAATGGATATTTCTTCGTGCTGGATCGCGCGACCGGTGAGCATCTGCTGACGAAGCCGCTGGTGGAATACGTGAACTGGTCGAAGGGAATCAATGCCAAGGGGCAGCCGATTCCGAACGATAAGAAAGAGCCGTCGGTGGATGGGGTTCTGGTGGGACCGGGTTCGGCGACGAACTGGCCGCCGCCGAGTTATTCGCCGCAGACGGGTCTCTTTTATGTGGGGACTTCGGAGAGCTATGCGATGAGCTACCTGACCGACACCGATGAGCGGCCGGAAGGGTATGGGTTTTCGGGCGGTGGTGGCGGTGGTGGTGGTCGTAGTGGAATTCGCGCAATCGACTATAAGACCGGCCAGATGAAATGGTTTAAGGAGACGGCTGTGGGAGCGCAGGGGCTGCTTACAACCGCCGGACATTTACTTTTCGCGAACGACGGGCACGGGAATTTTGAGGCGCTCGATCCGGCGACTGGGAAGGTTTTGTGGCACACGGCGCTGCTGTCAAATGCTTCTAACGGCCCGCAAACATGGATGACAGACGGACGGCAGTTCATCCTGATCGCGGGCGGAGACACGCTTTACGCGTTCACGCTGAGCGACGGTTTTTGACGGGGCTGCGTGCGGTTCCGCACGATATACATGAATTTCTTCTTCATCTGGCATAAGCCTTGCACAAAGACAAGCGTCAAGCGGCGGTTAGCCGTGAAGGAGAGAGAGACATGAAAAAACTATTGGCAGTTGCCGCGCTCGCGGCGGGAACGATGTTTGGCCAGGTTTCATTTGGTATTCGGATTGGCCCTCCGCCGGCGCCTCGCGTTTTGCGTGTTCATCCGCGTCAACCTGGACCGGGATACATGTGGATCGATGGTTATTGGTATGCCGACGGCGGGCATTACCGGTGGCATGACGGATACTGGACGCGTCCTCCGTATGCGGGCGCGACCTGGGTAGCGCCCCGGTATGAGGGCGGTCAGTATTACGGCGGCTATTGGAATGGAAATCGGGGACGGTTCGATCACGACCATCGTTGGGATCGCGATCGGCGGAACCGTGACTGGGATCGTGACCACGATGATCACCACGATGACCATCGGCGATAGTTAACAGATTGCGCCGGGCGGAAGCCCGGCCTGCAGGGCAGAAGCCCCGCCCCACTGGGCGGGGCTTTTCTGTTTAGTAAGACTATTCTTCGTCGGTGACGCAGCCTTCGCTGGCGCTTTTCACGAGACGGATATATTTGGCTAACGTGCCTCGGGTGACTTTGTAGGGCGGCATTTTCCACGCCGCGCGGCGGGCTTTCATTTCCTCGGGCGCGACGGCGACATCGAGAATATTTTTCTCCGCGTCGATGGTGATGGTTTCGCCGTTCTTCACGAGGGCGATGGGGCCGCCGACCTGGGCTTCGGGCGTGATGTGTCCGACGATGAAGCCGTGAGAACCGCCGGAGAAGCGGCCGTCGGTGATGAGCGCGACGTCCTTGCCGAGACCCGCGCCCATGATGGCGGAAGTGGGAGTGAGCATCTCCGGCATGCCGGGGCCGCCTTTCGGACCTTCGTAGCGGATGACGAGCACTTCACCCTTTTTGATTTCGCCGCGTTCGAGGGAGGCGAGCATGTCTTCTTCGGAATCGAAAACGTGAGCGGGGCCGGAGAAGCGGAGCCCTTCTTTGCCGGTGATTTTCGCGACGGCGCCTTCGGGGGCAAGAGTGCCGTGGAGAATCTGGATGTGGCTGGTCGCTTTGATGGGCGCGGAGAACGGCTGAACGATCAACTGTCCTGCTTTGAGGCCCGGTAAATCCTTCACGTTTTCGGCGTGAGTTTTACCGGTAACCGTCATGCAACTTCCATCGAAGCGGCCGGCTTCAATTAACATTTTGATGACAGCCGGGATGCCGCCGATCGCCTGGAGGTCTTCCATCACGTACTTGCCCGAAGGCTTGAAGTCGGCGAGGAGCGGGGTGCGGTCGCTGACGTTCTGGAAGTCTTTAAGCGTGAGATTGAGGCCGACGGAGCGCGCCATCGCGATGAGATGGAGAACGGCGTTGGTGGAGCCGCCGAGAATGCTGACGATCACCATCGCGTTTTCAAAGGCGGCGCGCGTCATGATGTCGCGCGGTTTGAGATCGAGCTCGAGGAGGCGGCGCATGGCGTGGCCAGCATCGACGCATTCCTGGAGTTTGAGGGGATCGTCGGCCGGCGTGGAGGAACTGTAGGGGAGCGACATGCCGAGCGCTTCGATGGCGGAGGCCATGGTGTTCGCGGTGTACATGCCGCCGCACGCGCCCTGGCCGGGGCAGGCGTGGCGCACGATATCGGCGCGCTGGTCTTCCGTGATTTTGCCGGTGATACATTCGCCGAAGCTCTGGAAGGCGCTCACGATATCGAGCGTTTCGCCGTGGCTGTGGCCGGCGCGGATGGTGCCGCCGTAGACCATGATGGAGGGGCGATTGAGACGTCCCATGGCGATGACGCAGCCGGGCATGTTTTTGTCGCAGCCGGGGAGGGAGATGTTGCCGTCATACCACTGGCCACCCATGGTGGTTTCGATGGAATCGGCGATGAGGTCGCGGGACTGGAGCGAGAAGCTCATGCCGTCAGTACCCATGGAGATGCCGTCGCTCACGCCGATGGTGTTGAAGCGCATGCCGACCATGCCAGCGGCTTCGACGCCTTCCTTGACTTTGGCGCCGAGGTCGAGGAGATGCATGTTGCAGGGGTTGCCTTCGAACCACATGCTGGAGATGCCGACCTGGGCTTTGTTCATGTCGGCGGGCTGCATGCCCGTGGCGTAGAGCATGGCCTGGGAGGCGCCCTGCGACTTCGGCTGGGTGATGCGGGAACTGATTTTGTTGAGCTGGGACATGGGGATTCTTCAGTATATGAAGTGGCCCCCCCGACCCGGCCGTCAGGCTTTTAGTTTTTGCGCGATGAAGGGCATTCCCTTTTTGCCCCAGAAGCTGTGGGGGCCGGGGAAGGTTTCCTGCTGAGCTTCATCGGCGGCGCCGAAGACTTCGTAGACCTTCTTGAGACGGTTGAAGCTCTCGACGCTGGCCGCGATGGGGAAGATCTCGTCTTTCTCGCCGGCTTCAGAGAAGAAGGGGCGGGGCGCGATGAGGCCGGCGACGTCGTACATCTCGGCGTAGTTCAGGATGCCGGGAACGTAGTTATCCATGCAGTGTGAGATGCTCATGATGCACGAGCGGAACTTGTTCAGGTAACCGCTCACGTAGGCCACTTTGATGCGGGGATCGAGCGCGGAGGAGAAGAGCGTGCAGGTGCCGCCGCCGGAGATGCCGATGCAGCCGACGCGTTTCGCATCGAGTTCGGGGCGGGTTTCGATCCAGTCGATGGTGCGCATGACATCGTAGACGCGCCAGCCGATCATGGTTTGACCCAGCAGCAATGCGGAGCCGGCGACGGGCTGGCACGCGCTTTGTCCGAGACCTTTGGCTTCGTTGCGCGGGTCGCGGCGGCAACCGAAAGCCATGGGCTCGATGGCGACGGCGGCGAGACCGTGCTCGACGGCCTGAATGGCGAAATCGTATTGGTAGAAAACTCTTTCGGTGCGGTCTTTGCCGTACTCATCTATGCCGACAATGTCATCGACGCCGCGGCCGTGGCCGGGTACGCAGATGGCGGTGGCGACGGGAGTCTTCGGCGCTTTGGGAAGCAGGAGGTAGCCGAGCACGGGAACGCCGGGGCGGCTGTAGAAGACGAACTTTTCGCGGCGGTAGGTGGGGAAGTCGCGGACTTCGATGGTCTTCGAGTTGAGCGGCGAGCGTTCTTTGGGGAAGCCGCCGAGGAGTTCGGTGACTTTGGCGGAGAGTTTCTTTTGCCAGGCTTCGGTTTGTTTGCGCGTGCCGGGTTTGAAGGCAAGCTCCATGGGCGCGGCGTCATGTAGAGTATGGGTCCAGGCGACGGGGTCGAAATCGGCCGTGTTGACTTTGTTTTCGAAGCCTTCGAGAGCGCCCTTGTATTTTGGCCGGGCGTCAGGCGCGTTTGCGGTCTGGGCTTTGGCGCGATTTGCGGTGGAGGCCACGGCGGCCGCGGCGGCGATTTGTCCGAGATGGCGGCGAGTGATTTTCACGCCCTCCATTCTATTGCAGATTGGGCGATAGGATAGAACGGATGAATCGGGTCGCGTGGCTTCTGTTGTGCGTCTGTGTACTGGCTGCGGGGTGTCATAAGAAGCCGCGGATTCCGGTGCCGCCTCCTCCGGCGCCGGGAGCGGGAACCGCGCCGCGAGCGTCACGGCGTCCGGCGCCTCCTCCGGCTCCTGGGCCGCCAGTGGGTACGGTGGAGACCGGAGTGGCGAGCTGGTACGGCAAGCCGTATGACGGGCGTCAGGCGGCGGATGGCGAAATCTACGACATGGAAACGCTGGTGGCGGCGCATCGGACGTTGCCGTTCCAGACGATGGTGCGGGTTCGCAATGTGAAGAACGATAAGACGGTGGATGTGCGGATTATCGATCGCGGGCCGTTTGTGAATGGGCGGATTATCGATCTTTCGCACGCGGCGGCGCGGGCGATCGATCTGATTGGGCCGGGGTTTGGGCCGGTGGAACTGACGATTCTTTCGAGTCCTGCGAGCGCGGCCACGGTGGTGGCTCAGTTTGGGGTGCAGGTGGGGGCGTTCCGCGAGCGCGCGAACGCGGATCGCATGCGGGACCGGATGGAGAAAGAGTACGGGGCGGCGAAGGCGGTGCTGCGGGCGGGCGATCCGCCGATGTGGCGGATTGTGGCTGGAGCAGAGCCGACGGAAGACGCCGCGGAGGCGCTGGCGCAGAAGATTCGGCGCGAGCAGAATGCGCCGGAAGCGTTTGTGGTGCGGCTGGATCAGTAGGTTTCGCTCTCGCCATGCGAGAGCGCGCGCTGAGAGGAAGCTCAGCGCGCAGGGCAAAGCCCCGCCCCACATGGCGCGGCAGGCGCCGGGAGAGGAACTGACGGAGGCGTGACAGACGCGTCCGCATCCTTTACGCTGGAAAGAGAAGCAGGAGCCTCATCCATGGAAGTGCAGTTCGAACCGGCCGTTCAGGCCAAACTTGACCAGATCGCCCGTGAAAGCGGCCGGTCGGCCGTTGATCTGATTCATGACGCTGTGGCTGGGTATGTGGACGAGCTGGTCGAAACGCGCCAGATGCTCGATCGTCGCTACGACGACATCAAAAACGGGAAAGTGAAAATGATACCCGGAAGTGAGGCCTTTGCCCGTCTGCTGGCAAAAACCGAGGCAGAGCGCCATCGCTCCTGATGACGAGTTACGACGGGTATGAGCTTCATCCGGAAGCTTACGAAGATGTTGATGAAATCCGAGGCTATATCGCGGCGGATAACCCGGATGCGGCAAACCGGATCGTTATAGAAATTTTCAACGCCATTGAACGGCTGGTTCCATTCCCCCAGCAAGGCCATCGGCGGCCCGATCTCACGAGCCGTCCGATGCGCTTCATCCGCGTACGTGATTATCTGATCGCCTACGCGCCAGATGAAAAGCCCCTTTGGGTGGTCGCGGTGATGCACGGCCATCGTAGCCCCCGCGTCATGGCTGCGATTCTTAGAGGCCGGGAGTAGGCCACCGTCCGCCCCGGTTTTTCGCAGCGAGCGCGCCGCCGAATTTTTAGCGAACACAATTCAGTTGAGAATTTTTTCCCGTTTTGGAACTAAGTCTGCGTTATGCCGCTACTGGGGCGTTCGCAGCGCATTGTTCAGATCCGGAGCCAGCTTGCGAAGCTGAGCGAAAACCGGACGCCGGTCCTGATTCAGGGGGAGAGCGGGACGGGGAAGGAGGTGGCGGCGCGCGAGCTGTTCGATAACGCGCCGCGGGGCCACTTTGTACCGATCGACTGCGGGTCGCTGGTGGGGCCGCTGATGGAGAGCGAACTCTTCGGTCATACGAAAGGGGCGTTCACGGGGGCGGGCGAGGCGAAGCGTGGGCTGCTCGAACTGGCGAATGGCGGGACGGCATTCTTCGATGAGATTGGGGATCTGCCGCTCGAAATGCAGGTGAAGCTGCTGCGGGTGCTGCAGGAGCGCGAGTTCCGGCCGGTGGGTTCGTTGCAGCGGATTCGGGTCGATATCAGGATTGTCGCGGCGACGCATCGCGATCTGCAGCGGGAAGTGGCGGCGGGGCGGTTTCGCGAGGATCTGTTCCATCGGCTCAATGTGGTCCGGCTGACGCTGCCGCCGCTGCGCGAGAGGAAGGAAGATATTCCGGTTCTGGTGGATCGATTTCTGGATGCGACGGGGCGGCGATACGTGATTGCGGCGGAGGCGATGGAGGGAATTCATCGCTATGACTGGCCGGGGAATGTGCGGGAGCTGAAGAACTGCATCGACCGGATGATGGCGTTCAATTCGGGGCCGGTGCTGCATTTCAACGATCTGCCGAGCAATGTGATGAATGGGTTGGGTCCGGAGGATAGCGGGCTGCGGGCGATGGCGGCGGCTGTGGGGTCGCCAGGGGGCACGGTGCTGCCGCTGCAGGAAGTGGAACGGCGGGCGATCGAGCAGGCGCTGGCGTATACGCGCGGGGATCGCAGTATGGCGGCGCATCTGTTGGGAATCGGACGCACGACGCTCTACCGGAAGCTGAAGGAATATGGGCATCCGCCGGCACATGGCGCCGTTGTGGGTAATCCGCCGGTTGCCTGATACGCTCGATATTTGCGAATTGCACTGGATGCGACGTACAGCGTGGGGAGCGCGCTTTCGGGCGTCGGGGTGTATTCGCGCGAACTGCTGCAGGGGCTGGCGGCGAGCGATTTCGCGGAGGGGTGGGATTGGTTCTACCGCTCTCAGCGGTACTGGCGGGCGCGGTTTCGGAAGACGCCGGCGAATGTGCGGGTGCGGGCGCTTTACTCGAAGCGGGGCGACCGGAGCGCGGCGCTGTTTCATGGATTGAATCAGCGACTGCCGGAGTTGCGATTCCGGCGGCAGGTGGCGACGTTCCACGATCTGTTTGTTCTTTCGGGCGACTACAGTACGGCGGAGTTTCGGGCGCGATTCGCGGCGCAGGCGAGAGAGGCGGCCGCGGCGTCGGATCTGATCATCGCGGTCTCGGCGTTCACGGCGTCGCAGATCGAGAATTACCTGAATGTGCCGGCGTCGCGTATTCGGGTCATTCATCATGGGGTACTGGCGCGGGGTGGGGATGGGGGCGAGACTGCGCGCGAGAAGGTGATTCTCTGCGTGGGCGCTTTGCAGCGGCGGAAAAATCAGATAGCGCTGGTGCGCGCGTTTCGGGCGGCGCCACCGGACTGGAGTTTAGTGCTGGCGGGGTCGGAAGGGTACGACGCTGAAGCGGTGCTGCGTGAAATCGCGAACAGCCCGATCGGCGGCCGGATTCGGGTTACGGGCTACATTTCGGATGAGGAAATCGCGCGATGGTACCGGCGGGCGAGTGTGTTCGCGTTTCCATCGCTCGATGAAGGATTCGGGATGCCGGTGATTGAGGCGATGGCGTCCGGTGTGCCGGTGATCGCGAGTAACCGGTCGTCGCTGCCGGAGGTATGTGGGGACGCGGCGATGCTGGTGGATCCTCAGAGTGACATGGAACTGGCGGGGGCTGTCGAATTATTGACGCGGGATGAGGATCTGCGGGCGAGATTGACGGCGGCGGGCGCACTTCGAGCGGCCGGATTCCGTTGGGGCGATGCCGTACGGAAAACGACTGCTGTTTATCAGGAAATCATTGGCGGTTGAGGAGGTTAGACTTCCTCATCTACCGTGATCCGGAGTGCTTTCAGGAAACGCTGATCCTGGGTGGTGAAGCGCACCTTGCCGATGGAGGTAACCTCTGTGGGCTCAACGGCGGGAGCTTCTTCCGCCTCCTCGGATTCCTCGCGCTTGTTGAAGCCGATGGTTGCTTCGAGAACCAGGAACACATCGTACCCGGCGCTCTTGATCTCTCCGATTGCCTCGGCGATACGCTCAGATTCGGAAAGCGATTCGTTGATCGCGTTGCCGAGGTCCTGCATTAAACTCTTGAGACGTTCTTCCAAGTTCGGCCCCTTTCTTCGGGCTTTCTCCGTTCCTGACTATAAGATGCAACTTCGGGTCCAAACGTTCCCCGATTTTTTCGGACGATTTTCTTGATTGTACAGGTGACGGCTCGGGCTTACAAGCATTTCCGCGCGTCCTGATAACATGAAGCTGTGGATAATAACCAGATCCGCGCGGCGGGGCGAGTGGCCGGCAAGATGGCTCGCCATGCGACGAAGCAGTGGGTTCCGGCGGCGAAGACTTCCGGCAAGCTCGTCAAACATGTAGTGCCGGCGGCGGTTAAGCCGTTGCACAGCCTGTGGCATGAAATCCTGGCTTTCATTTTTCTTTGTGCGGCTGTTCTCGCCGGGTTCCGGATGTGGCAGGACCGGGTGGATATGCCGGTGGTGAAGTTTGTGGTGATGGGGATTTTTGTGGTGGTCACGCTGGGCTACGGGATTTCCTCCTACCTCAAAGCAAGGCGCATTTCGCGTTCCTGACGTGTCCGATTCTTCTTCCGACGGGCGTCCGCTGAAACCGGGAGAATATCCCTTTACGCGCGGGATCTACTCCGGAATGTACAAAGACCGGCTGTGGACGATGCGGCAGTATGCGGGGTTCGGGTCCGCGGCGGAGAGCAATGCGCGATATCGCTATCTGCTGAGCCAGGGGACGACAGGACTTTCGGTCGCGTTCGATTTGCCGACGCAGATGGGGATGGATCCGGACCATCCGCTGGCGATGGGCGAGGTCGGGCGCGTCGGGGTTTCGATCGCGTCGCTCGATGACATGCGGCGGCTGTTCGAGGGGATTTCGCTCGAGCGCGTGTCGACGTCGATGACGATCAATTCGACGGCGGCGATTCTGCTGGCGTTCTATTACCTTGTGGCGAGGGAGCAGGGGGCCGACAGCCGGCGGCTCAACGGGACGATTCAGAACGACATCCTGAAGGAATATATCGCGCGCGGGACGTATATCTATCCGCCGCGCGTGGCGCTGCGGATTGTGACGGATGTGTTTGCGTGGGCGGCGCGCGAGGTTCCGGAGTGGAATACGATTTCGATCAGCGGGTATCACATGCGCGAGGCGGGGTCGACGGCGGCGCAGGAGATTGCGTTCACGTTTGCGAATGCGATTGCGTATATCGAGTCGGCTGTGGCGGCCGGGCTGGATGTGGATTCGTTCGCGCCCCGGCTTTCGTTTTTCTTCAATGCGCAGATGGATTTCCTGACGGAGGTGGCGAAATTCCGGGCGGCGCGGCGGCTGTATGCGCGGTTGATGAAAGAGCGGTTTGGGGCGAAGAATGAACGATCGTGCATGCTGCGGTTTCATACGCAGACAGCGGGGTCGAGTCTGACGGCGCAGGAGCCGGAACTGAATGTGGTGCGGACGACGCTCGAAGCGATGGCGGCGGTGTTTGGCGGGACGCAGTCGCTGCATACGAATGCGCGGGATGAGGCGCTGGGGTTGCCGACGGAGGAATCCGCGAAAGTGGCGCTGCGGACGCAGCAGATTATTGCGTATGAGAGTGGGGTGACGGGGGCGGCGGATCCGTTTGGCGGGAGTTATTACGTGGAGGAGTTGACGGATCGGCTGGAGAGCGAGGCGCGCGAGTATATTGCGCGGATTGATGCGATGGGTGGGGCGCTGGCGGGGATTGAGGCGGGATTCCAGCAAGGGCAGATTCAGAATGCGGCGTATGATTTTCAGCGCGAGGTGGAGACGGGGAAGCGGGTGATTGTGGGGGTCAACCGTTTTCAGGCTGAGGGTGAGGGTGGTGATGTGCCGGTGTTTCGGATCGATCCGGCGATTGAGCGGGAGCAGGTGAAGCGGGTTGGGGAGTTGCGGGCCCGGCGGGATGTTGGGGCGTGGCGGGCGAGTCTGGATTCGCTCGAGAGCGGGGCGCGTGGGAGCGAGAATCTGATGCCTCGGATTGTGGCGGCCGCGGAGGCTTCGGCTACGGTGGGGGAGATTTCGGATACTTTGCGGCGCGTGTTTGGGGAGTATCGGGATCGGGGCTGAAGTGGACAGCCTGCGGCGGCCGGAAGGCCGCCGTGCAGAGCCGAAGCTCCGCCCCACATTGATAAGGAGATGTGAAATTGAGTGCGGAAAGTAAGCGGCGAGAGCCGGAAGAACTTGAGCGTCTCGCGCGGGATCTCGCGGCTGCTTCCGACGTCGCGGCAGCCAGCGAGATCCGCGGACAACTTGTGCTTGGGTTCTATGGTTTGTCGGCGAAGATGAGGGGCGACGGGCCGGGGGCAGGGACCAGGCCTGCCTTGACGAAGCCGGCTTCGCTGAGCCATTCGCTGATTTCTTCGAAGCTGTAAGTTCCGCCGTTTTCGGTATTCACGAGCATGTTGACGTCGAAGATCAGGCCCATGGTGTTGGCTTTGCGGTCGGGATCGACGAGGAATTCGGCGATGACGATTGTGCCGCCGGGGGCGAGCGCAATTCCCCAGACGCCGGAGCCTGCC
>CAZWTH010000436.1:0-5003 GCA_964636715.1 uncultured Solibacteraceae bacterium
CGGGGAATTCGTTGAGCGAAATCCACCACAAAGCAAGGCCGACTGGCTCCAGTTCCGCTCGAAATGATCGAGAGCCCCTGCCTGATCAGGATGGCTGTCAGGGACGTTGATTCATTCACGGCTTCCGAAGCTCTGCCCCACTCTTCTTAAGCGGCGATCAGGGGGAATCTGGATTCGAGCGATTTCATTTTGGCGGCCAGGGTAGTGCGTTTGAGGCCGAGGAGGCCGGCGGCGGCGGTCTTGTTGCCGCGGACGCGGGTGAGGGCCTGGCGGAGGAGGCCGGCTTCGAAATCGTCGAGAGCGCGCTGATAATCCATGCCATCGGGCGGCAGAGGGATGGCGGCTGGCGCGGGTTCGGGCGCGGCGGCGCGGACGAAGCGGAGATCGGACGCGAAGATCACGGGGCGATCGCCGCTCATGATGACGGCGGTTTCGATGGTGTTTTCGAGCTCACGCACATTGCCGGGCCAGGAACGGGCTTCGAGGCGATCGAGGGCGGAACGGTCGAGCGTCTTCAGCGGGAGGCGCTCGGCGGCGCAAACCTTCTTCACGAAGTGACGGGCGAGAGGTTCGATATCGCCGGGGCGGTCGCGGAGCGGAGGCAGTCGAATTTCGAAAACATTCAGACGATAGAAAAGATCCTGGCGGAAAAGGCCCTGGCGGACGCGCTCGGCGAGATCGACATTGGTGGCGGCGATGACGCGGATATTGAGGCGTACGCGTTCGTTGCCGCCGAGACGTTCAATCTCGCGCTCCTGGAGGACGCGGAGAAGGCGAGCCTGGAGGCCGATGGGCATGTCGCCGATTTCGTCGAGGAAAATGGTGCCGTTGTTGGCGGCTTCGAATTTACCGGCGCGCGACTGGAGGGCGCCGGTGAACGCTCCTTTGTGATAGCCGAAGAGCTCGGCTTCGAGGAGGGGTTCAGGGATCGCAGTGCAGTTGACCGCGACCCAGGGGCCACGGCTTCGATCGCCCGCGGCGTGGATTTCGCGCGCGGCGACCTCCTTCCCCGTGCCGGTTTCGCCCTGAATCAGGACATTGCAGCCGCGGCTGGCGACCATCGCGATGGCGGCCTGTACGTTGCGCATGGCGGCGGAGAGCACCGGGGAAGAATGGACGCCGGATTGATCGGCGAGGAAATCGAGGCAGAGAGGGTCAGCGGGGTGCGTGATGACGTGGGCGGCTCCGGCTTTGATCCAGGCGACGGAAGACTCGACGCTCGCCGCCGGGTCATAGATCCATAAAGAAGTGGCGCGCGGGATCATTTCCAGAAAGTCGGAGGCGCGGTCGGCGTCGGGCTGGCAACGGATCTCGGCGATGACGGCTGTGGCGTCCATCGGCAGCGCGCCGGGCGACTGGATGGTGGGCAGGACCGGCCATCCCGAGGGTTGATCGAGATCACGGTTCAGAGAAGAAGGAATCCAGAAAACTCTCATTTGCATGACAGGTGTCTATCGTCATTTTTTTGCCGACCTTTAGACAAATAGATGCCGGTCGTGAAAATATTTTTTCCGCCTCCCCCCTAAACATCTTCGAATCCTCACCCGATAAACCACATAGGACAAAATGCGACTGCATCTCGACACCACGAATACGGGCGCGATTGGCGCGGGATCGATCGGGGGGCCATCCGGCAGAAGCCAGGGCGGCGCGGCGGCGGGCGATGGGTTGTCGACCGATCGCGTGGCGGTGTCGGGGGCTTCGCGGGCGTGGGCGACGTCGTTCTCCGACCGTTCGGCGCGGATTCAGCAACTGACGGCGGATGTTCGCAGCGGAACGTATAGCGTTTCGAGCGCGGCGGTCAGCCAGTCGATTGTGGCGAGCGCGAGGTTGTAAAGATGTCCGGAGTCTTCTCTTCGCTCAGCGGAGTTTCGACGGCGCTTGCGGCGTTCAGCCGGGCGTTGAGCGCGGAGCAGGCGAATGTCTCGAATTCGTCGACGCCGGGGTATGCGGCGCAGCGGGCGGTGATACATCCGATTGGGTTCGGATTTTCGTCGGGCGCGGGGTTTGACACGGTGACTGTGCAATCGACGGGGAGCCAGTTGGCGGACGCGCTGGTACGGGCGGCCGGATCGCAGGCAGCGGCGAGCGGCGCGGAATCGACGCAGCTCGGGTTGCTCGATCAGCAGTTCGACATCACGGGGACGACGGGAATTCCGGCGGCGCTGAACGGGTTCAGTTCGGCGTTTGCCGATCTGAGCGTGACGCCGAACGATTCCGCGGTTGCCGCCAACGCCGTGGCGGCAGTGGGCAGTGTGGCGGCGGCGTTCCGGACGACGGCGCAGAATGTGGCCGGGATTCGCGACAGCGTGACGAAAAATATCGACGACGTGGTGACCGATATTAATGGGCTGGCGGGACAGATCGCTCAGCTCAACGCGCAGATTCGAAATTCGGGCGGCGAGGATACGGGGGCCGGAGCAGGGTTAGACGCCTCGCGGCGAACGGCGCTGGAACAACTGGCGTCGGACGTGGGGCTGACGGTGACTGGCAATGCGGATGGAACCGTGAATGTGCTGGTGGGCGGTTCGACGCCGCTCGTGCTGGGGGATCGCGCGTATGCGTTTTCGACGAGCGATGCCGACAGCTCGTTTTCCGGGACGCTGGGCGGGTTGCTCGAAACGAAGGGGACGATCAGTGGCGTGCTGGACGATCTGAATACGCTGGCGAGCGGGTTTGCGACGGCGGTGAATGCGGCTGCGCCTTTGTTTACATTCGATGCGGCGAATCCGGCTTCGAGCATTCAGGCAAATACATCGCTGGCGACGGCTACGTGGTCAAACGGCGTGTCGAACACGCTGGCCGGACTGGCGGGCCAGAAGGATTCGGCGAACGATCAGTATGCGCTGATCGCGCAATCGGTGGGGCGGAAAGCGGCGGACGCCACGAGCCAGGCGTCTCAGGATCAGACGAGTTTGACGGCGGCGCAGGCGGCGCAGGCAGAGGTGGAAGGCGTGTCGCTTGACGTGGAAGCGGTGAACATCACGGCGTACCAGAGAGCATGGCAGGCTTCGGCGAAGCTGATCAGCGTGCTGGACAACCTGGCGGTGGATGCGGTGAATCTGGTAGGGCAGCAGGATACATAAGCCATGACAGTGCGATCGGCGACGATTGGTTCGGATTGGTTTCTGAATGGGCTGGCTGAGTTGCAGGCCCGAGAGCTGAAGACGCAGAAAGAGCTGTCGTCCGGAATCCGGGTGTCGACCGCGGCGGACGACCCGGCGGCGGCGGGAGCGCTGTTGCGGTTGGGGCCGGAACTGGCGGCGGCGGAGACGTATCAATCGAATCTCGGGAAAGTGCAGGCGGAAGTTTCGGCCGGAGATTCGGCGATTGGGTCGGCGATCAATCTGGTGCAATCGGCGCAGTCGATTGCGGTGCGAGGGGCCTCCTCCACTACGACGGCGGCGGAACGGCAGAGTTTTGCGGGGCAGGTGCAGACGCTGGAGCAGCAGATGGTGGCGCTGGCGGATACGGAGACGGGCGGGCGATATATCTTTGGCGGCGATGCGGATGAGACGGCGCCGTATCAGTACAACGCGGCGAGCGCGAATGGCGTGGATGCGGCGGGACCGGCGGTCTCGACGCGGGCGATTGTGAATCCGGATGGAGTGACGGTATTTCAGCCGCTCACGGCACAGACGATTTTCGATTCGTCTGGCGGCTCCAATGCGTTTGGAGCTTTGAAGAATCTGGCGGATGCGCTGGCGGCGAACGATCCGGCGGCGGTGGGGAATGCGTTGAGTTCGCTGGGCGATGTTTCCGACTGGTTGAATCGGCAGCAGGTTTATTACGGGGCAGCGGGTGACCGGCTGAGCGCCGAACAGACGGCTGTGACAGGGCAGATTACGAATCTGAAGACAGAGATTGCCGGGCTGAGCGATGCGGATGTGACGCAGGATGCGACGGATCTGGCGGCGGAATCGACGGCGCAGCAGGCGGCTCTGGCGGCTCAGGCGGCGATTCCGCGGAAGAGTTTGTTCGATTATTTGGGCTGAGAATTTGGGCCGCAGATGAACGCAGATGAACACAGATAAAGAATGGATGGAGCGGGGCGGGCAGCCCGCGGTTGCGTTCGATTTTCGAAGACCGGACCGGATTTCGAAGGCTCAATTACGCGCCATCCATCAGCTACATGACAATTTCGCTCGGGCTTTGGCGTTTAGTTTGTCGGGGTATTTGCGGTCCTATGTGATCGTCAACCTGGTGAGCGTAGAGCAGCTTTCGTATTCGGAATTTCTGGAGTGTCTGCCTTCGCCAACTTGCCTGGCGGCGCTGGGGTTGAAGCCTTATGACGGGAATTCAATTCTGGAGCTGAATTCGGCGCTGGTGTTTCCGGTGATCGAGATTCTGCTGGGCGGGAACGGGAAGATTCAGTTTCAGACGCAGCGCGAGGTGACGGAGATTGAGCAGGTGCTGCTCAGCGGGTTTTTCGGGCTGGTGCTGCGCGATCTGCATGAGGCGTGGAAGGCGGTTACGCAACTGAATTTCACGATCGACCGGCTGGAGACGGAGCCGCAGTTTCTGCAGATGATGGCGCCGACGGAGGCGGTGGTGGCGGTGGCGATTGAAATCCGGATTGGCGACGCGGTGGGAATGATGAATATCGCGAGGCCCTCAATCATCGTGAAAATGATGCGGCAGAAATTCGATCAGCAGTGGCTGCTCAGGAAGGCGGCGGCGACCGAGGCGGAGCAGTTGCGGGTGATGAAGCTGATTGAGCCGGCGGAGGTGAATTCGGAGGCGATTCTTTCGGGGCCGCGGATGCGGCTGCGGGATCTGATCGATCTCGACGAGGGCGATGTGCTGGGGCTGGACTATGCGGCGTCGCGGCCGCTCGATCTGCTGCTGGGCGGGCGGCGGAAGTATCGGGGTGAGATGGTGGCGGCTGGTCCACGGGCGGCGTTCCGGGTGAGCGAGCGGTGCGGGGAGGCGGCGTCATGACGGCGTGCTGTCCGGAGTTGCAGGTCGAATCGCCGTGGCTGGGGGAGATTCGATGGAACGGG
>CAZWTH010000437.1:0-7552 GCA_964636715.1 uncultured Solibacteraceae bacterium
GTGAAAATTCTTCTTCACGTCCGCCAGCGCTTCGAACATATCCACTTCGCCCGCGAATTTGCTCGCGTTGCAGTATCGGCCGTAAACGTGGAGAACAATCGTATCCCGAGGCTGGAATTCGCCTGGATTCCGCATCCGGTCCCACAGAAAATTGACTTCGCTCAGAGTTTCGCTGCGGCCGTGGAACCAGACATCCACGCGCCAGCTATGCGGCGCATCCGGCGTGTACGAAGGCGGCACTACCAGCCCATAGGGCTGCACACTGCCATCGATTTTCGAGACGTAGCCGCGCGCTACAAGACCGGTAGCCCGGGTCCACGGCGCATCGCCGTGCGCCAGTTGATCGGCGCGTTCATTCGCGACCCGCAGAAGCTCTTTGGCCTTGAAAACATCGTCGGGCGCGAAAAATTCATTGCCATCGAGCGCATACGAAACAGCTTTGGCAAACACCTGAACGTCCGCCAGATGCGGATTTCCCCTGAGCGCGTCGAGTTTCGTCTGAAGACGGGTCAGACCCGTGTGCAGCGCCTTCTGGTCGGCTTCCGCGACGGTCACTCCCGGAGGCGGAACAATCTTGATTTTGTCGCCCTGTTGGGAAGCCGGCAGGCCGCCCGGCGAATTCGGCGCGGAATTCTGCCCCAAAACGGCGCCTGCGAATACCACAAAAACGACCGCAGTCTTCATGGCCGACCATCATATCGAACAGCAATCGAAAGACTTTGTAAGCAAAAGGGTTTTGTAACCGAATTGTGATACTCTGAGCCCAGAATGGCGCGCTGCGGCAGGCGCGCTCTGGGATACGTGGGAGAAGAAACTGGCTGGCCGTACCTATCATCCCGGAAATGTGCGTAGCGGCGACGCCCGCTATTCGGATTGGCGCATCGTCCGTCGCATGGGTCTCCAGGCGCGCCCTTACTGGGGACAAATTGTAGTCATTTTCATCCTGAGCTTGGCTTCAGCGCCGCTCTCTCTCCTCACTCCGCTGCCCCTGAAACTGGTCATCGACAACGTGGTGACCACCCACCCGCTGCCGAAAATGCTTCGCGGCGTGGTGCCCGATAGCCTTGTCCACTCCGCGTCGGGAATGCTGCTGTTCGCCCTGGGACTTCTCATCGGCGTCAAACTCGTCACGTACGCCACTTCGATGATCAGTTCGCTTGTCGAGGCCTCGGCCAGTGAAGGTATGGTGCTCGATTTCCGCACGCGGCTGTTCGCCCATGTGCAGCGGCTCTCGCTCCGTTACCACGATTCCATCGGGACATCGGACTCGACATTCCGCATTCAGTACGACGCTCCGTCCGTGCAGCAGATCACCGTGAATGGAATCATCCCCCTTGTTTCCGCATTCGCGACCCTGATCGGCATGATCTACGTGATGGGGCGCCTCGATGCGACGCTCGCGGTTGTCTCGCTCAGCGCTGCGCCGGTGCTTTACTGGCTGGCGCGCAGTTTCCGCGGGACTTTACGGCAGCGCTGGAAAGATGTAAAAAGGCTCGACAGCGCGGCTAATTCCGTGGTTCAGGAGGTGCTGTCCTCCATCCGCGTGGTGAAGGCCTTCGGGCGCGAACGGCATGAAGAATCGCGCTTCTTCGGCCGCGCAACAGATCGTAAGACCGAAGTCATGCGTGTCTCGCTCCTGCAGGGATGGTTCGATCTGCTCGTGGGTATGACAATGACGATCGGCACCGCCGGGACCCTCTACATTGGCGTCATGCACGTGCAGTCAGGCGTACTGACTCTCGGCGATGTGATCCTGGTGTATGCGTATGTGCAGCAGCTCTATGATCCGCTCAAGGCCATCGCCAAAAAGATGACGGACCTCCAAAGCGCTCTCGCCAGCGCGGAGCGGGCGTTTACGCTGCTCGATGAAGCGCCGGAAGTGACCGAGCACGCCCACGCGCGTTCATTGAAGCGCGCTCGGGGCGAGGTGCGCTTCGAAGACGTCTCCTTCTCCTATGACGGCGCTCACCCCGTGCTGAGCGAGGTGAATCTGAACGTACCTGCCGGCACGCGCGTCGGCATCAAGGGCAAGACCGGAGCGGGGAAGAGCACGCTGATGAGCCTGCTCACGCGCTTCTACGATGTTTCGGATGGCCGGATTCTGCTGGATGGCGTCGATATTCGCGAATACAAGCTAGCCGACTTCCGGGATCAGTTCGGCATCGTGCTCCAGGATGCCGTGCTGTTTTCCACAACGGTCGCGGAGAACATTTGCTATGGCCGGAACAAAGCTACGGAGGATGAGATTGTGCAGGCGGCGCAACTGGCGAACGCGCACGATTTCATTGTCAATCTGCCGGATGGATACAACACTCTGGTGGGCGAGCGCGGGATGCGGCTCTCCGGCGGCGAACGTCAGCGCATTGCGCTTGCGCGAGCATTTCTCCGCGACGCGCCAATTTTGATTCTGGATGAACCGACCAGCGCTCTCGACATCAAAACGGAAGCGGCGATTCTCGAAGCGCTCGAGCGGCTGATGGCCGGACGAACCACATTCGTGATTGCCCATCGCCTCGGTACGCTCGATGGCTGCGATCTGCAACTGGAAATGCAGGACGGCGCTCTGCTGCAGCGCGCCGTTGCGGCGGCGCCCGCCGAGTGACGTCCCGCATTTCCGGGAGTAACCTTTAGACCGCTTCGGCGAGCTGCGACACGGCCGGCGCATCCATCACATACACCGTCGCCGGCGTATAGGTGAAGCGGCGTTCGCGCAGACCGAGCTTGTGCATCAGACGTCCCACGTGATCCTGGTCATAACGGATGCCGAATACGCGCTCGATTGCCACCGCCAGTTTGCCGGTTGTCCAGCGGTCTGTGGAGAAGCCGTGCGCCTGCGCGCCTTCGGCGTGCATGACGCGGATGGCATCCAGCTGATCGGAGGAGAGGCGGCTCGGGCGGCCGGTTGCGCGGCGTTTTTTCATCCCATCGAGACCCTTTACTACGATGGAACGATGCCAGCGGGAAGCAGTAGTGCGGCTCACGCCATAGCGGCGCGCCACCTGCGATTGAGAGAGACCGTTGAGCAGCTCATTGGCGGCTGCCAGACGGCGAGTTTCCATGTCGTCGCGTGAAAGAGAGTTCTGCGGGGCAAGCATTCTTCTCGATGGCGCGCGGATTTCTTACTGAAGCACCACCAGAATACACTACGAACAGGGAACAAGTAAATTGTTTTCAGCCGAAAATTCGCAGGAAGTCACCCTGGCCGTCGATGTCCGCGATGTTCATAAGACCTACGAAGGCGGGGTCGAAGCCTTGCGGGGAGTTTCACTCGAGCTGCGTGCCGGTGAAATCACGGCGCTTCTGGGCCGCAGCGGCTGCGGAAAGACAACGCTCCTCAATCTCTGCGGCGCCATGGATTTCCCGACTTCCGGTGTAATTCAGGTTGCAGGTCACATCACAACCGGACTCGGCGATCCGCAACTCACGCGTTTGCGCCGCGAAAAAATTGGGTTCGTTTTTCAGTTTTTCCAGTTGCTGCCCACCCTGAGCGCCATCGAAAATGTGGAACTCCCCCTGCTTCTCGCCGGCGCGCGCAATTCCAGACAGACCGCGCGCGAGCGCCTCGAATGGGTCGGATTGCCGGAGAAAGCCGATTCGCTTCCCTGGCAGCTCTCCGGTGGACAGATGCAGCGCGTCGCCATCGCCCGCGCGCTGGCCCACACGCCAGCCATTCTGATTGCGGACGAGCCCACAGGCAATCTCGATACCGCCAGCGGCGAAGTCGTACTCCAGTTGATCCGGCGCGCGGCGCGTGAGTTCGGCGCCGCGGTTGCCATTGCCACTCACAGCGCCCAAGCCGCGGCGATCGCCGATATCCGCATCCGTATGCGGGATGGCCTGATCGAGAGCGTGGAGTGAGATTGCTCCCGCTCGTCCGGCAGTTCGTCTTCCGTCCCCTTCGGGCTGACCCGGCGCGCACTGGCCTCACGATACTGGCGATCGCTCTCGGAGTGGCGGTTGTCGTGGCGATCGACCTTGCGGGCGACGCGGCAGTGGGCTCCTTTCAATCGTCCGTAACGTCGCTGCTGGGGAAGGTCGATTTCGAAATTACGGCGAATGGCGGCATCGATGAAAACGTGATGGCGAAGCTTACCGCGCTGCCCGTGAACGCCACATTCGGAGCAACCATCGAGCAGCGAGTCACCACACGCGGCAATCTTCCTTTGCTGATGTTCGGCATCGAGGCCATTCTCGATTCCCACGCGGCCGTCGTCTCGCGCGACGCCGCCACGCGCTTCAACTGGAAAACGGGCGATGTCGTCCGGCTACGGGCCGGGGCGCGCGCCGCTCAATTCCGCATTCGCTCCATTGATCCGGACGAGAAGAATGAATGGATCGCGGTGGATATCGCGCCCGCCCAGCGATTGCTCGAGTCGTACGGGCGAATCGACCACGTGGAAGTGATAGTGGGCGCGAATGAAAGCGCGGATGCGGTGGAGCGCGCGATTCAGGGCGCTATTCCGTTCGGCTATGACATCTCAACGCCCGGCGCTCGCGCCGAAGACAGCCAGCGCATGCTGCGGGCGTTCCGCACGAACCTCGGCGTCCTGAGCTATATCTCGCTGCTGGTAGGGGCGTTTTTGATTTACAACACCATCGCCGTGAGCGTGGTGCGGCGTCGAGTGGAGATTGGAATCCTGCGCGGTCTCGGCGTGGGGCGGCGCGGCATACTCGCCATCTTTCTGGGCGAAGCGGCGCTGCTCGGCATCGTGGGATCGCTTGCGGGCATTGGGCTGGGGCGAATCATGGCAAGCGCCATGGTGGATACGATTTCGCGAACCGTGAACTCGATCTTCGTGACAAGTTCTCCAGGTAAGGTCGCATTCGCGTGGCTGCCGGCCCTGCTCGCATTTGCGGCGGGTACTGCAGTGGCCGTCGTCTCAGCCCTGATTCCGGCGCGCGAAGCCGCGGGCGTTCCCCCGGCCGAAGCGATGCGGCGCGAAGCCCGTCAGCATGAGGCGCGCGTTCACTCGCGGCGCGATCTCGTGTTCGCTGGCGTCGCTTGTCTGCTCGCCGTCGTTCTCGGGCAATTCGGTCCCATCGGAGGACGCCCACTGACCGGCTACGCCGCGGCTCTGTGCGCGGTCGCCGCGGCCGCCCTGGTTTCTCCCGCATTCGTCTCGGCCGCGATCAACTCGCTTCACGGTCTGCTTCGCCGCGTTCCCGGCGCCGCCGGTTTGATCGCCGGGCGGAGTCTGGTCGCCTCGCTCGCGCGAACATCGGTAGTAGTCACCGCGCTCGCCACCGCCATCGCGATGACGATCAGCGTGGGAATCATGGTCACGAGTTTTCGCCAGACCGTTCAGATCTGGCTCGGAAACCGTCTGCAGGCCGATATCTATCTGCGCGCCGCGGGTCAGCCCAGCGCCGGCGTGTTTCCGCCCATCGCTCCTCAGGTATATGGCATCGTCGCAGCAGCGCAGGGCGTGGATGAGGTGGATGCATTTCACGGCTTCTCGTTTCGCTACGAAGGTCAGCAGTCGACGTTCGGCGCTAGCAGTACCGACATCCTGCGCCGCCACGGACCGCCGAAATTCGTGAGCGGCGATGCTGATACCATCCTGCGCAGCCTGCCCAACCAGAACCGCGTCATTGTTACCGAACCGTTCGCCAACAAGCACCATGTTCATGTTGGGGACGTCCTCCGCATTGCGCTCGGCCCCACCCAAGTTCCCCTCACGGTCGCCGGCATCTACTACGACTACTCCAGCCATCGCGGCCTCGTGATCGCGGACTGGAGCACGATGCGAAAGTATCTTCCCGATCAGCCCGCTACCGATATCGCGATTTACCTGCGGAAAGGCGCAAACGCCAATCGCGTCCGCTACAGTCTGGAATCGAGTCTCGCCGATTACAACGTCTCTCTGGCTCCCAATGAGGCTTTGCGCGCGAGCGCTCTGACCGTCTTTGACCGCACTTTCGCCGTGACCTGGGCGCTCGAAGCCATCGCCATTGTGGTGGCGATGCTGGGTACGGCGAACTCACTGCTAGCATTGGTATTGGACCGCCGCCGCGAGATCGGTCTGATCCGGTGTCTCGGGGCCGATGACGGGCAGATTCGCCGCATGGTTCTGACGGAAGCCGGGCTGATCGGGTTGCTGGCGGCCGGGCTGGGCCTGATCCTCGGCGTCGCCCTTTCGCTCGACCTGATTTATGTAATCAACCGGCAGAGTTTCGGATGGACGATTCAGTTTCATCCGCCGCTCGGCCTCCTGGCAGCCGCGCTGCTCCTTTTATGGATATTCACAGTCGCGGCCGGAATCTATCCCGCGCGGTTCGCCGCCCGGCTCCAACCCGCCGAAACGGCGCACGAAGAATAACTTCAGTAACAAACTGGAAATAAGAAAGACGAATGAGTCAGAACACCCGTAATATCGCGATCATCGCCCACGTAGACCACGGCAAGACAACGCTGGTGGACGCCATGCTGAAACAGAGCGGCATCTTCCGCGCCAATGAGGCCGTGGCCGAGCGCGTCATGGATTCGAACGACCTTGAGCGCGAGCGCGGCATCACCATCCTCTCGAAAATTACGGGGGTGCGATTTCATGGCACCAAGATCAATATCGTCGATACCCCTGGCCACAGCGATTTCGGCGGCGAGGTCGAGCGCGCACTGCGCGTCGTCGATGGCGTCATGCTTCTCGTCGATGCGAGCGAAGGCCCGCTCCCGCAGACGCGTTACGTTCTCATGAAAGCGCTCGAAGCGCGCCTCAAGCCGATCGTCGTGATCAACAAGATTGACCGCCCCGACGCCCGCGCGGGCGAGGTGCTCAACGAAGTCTACGATCTGTTCATCGATCTCGACGCGCAGGAAGATCAACTCGATTTTCCGGTCCTCTACGCCAACGCCAAAGCCGGTCTGGCGAAGACCAGTCTCGACGATCCTTCCGAAGACCTGCGGCCGCTGTTTGAAACGATTCTGCAGCATATTCCCCCACCGGCCGGCGATGACTCGGCGATTCTCCAGGCGCAGGTGGCGAACCTCGATTACAGCGATTATCTCGGCCGTCTCGCCATCGGGCGCGTCTTTGAAGGAACGCTGCGTTACGGCGATGAAGTCGCTATCTGCAAGCTCGATGGCTCCATTCAGAAAACGAAAATCACGAAGCTCTATTCGTTCGAAGGACTGAAGCGCGTGGATGAGACGATCGCGCTGCCCGGCGATCTCGTCGCAGTCGCCGGCGTCGAGGGCATCACGATCGGTGAGACCATCACCAGCGCGGTTGAGCCGAAGCCGCTGCCCCCGATCCAGATCGATGAGCCGACCATCGGCATGACGTTCATGGTCAACACCTCGCCCTTCGCCGGCAAGGAAGGCCAGTTCGTCACCTCACGTAACATTCGTGACCGCCTCGATAAAGAACTGCTGACCAACGTTTCGATCCGCGTCGAATCCGATTCGCCGGATACGTTCCGCGTGCTCGAATCGATTCCCGCCGCCTGGACGCCCGAGCCGGCCGTCCGCAACGCGCTGCGGGCGCTGCTCGAGCGGAAAGCGCACAGCATCGCGACGCGGCTCGCCTTCCTCGAGCGCCACAAGCTCATTGAG
>CAZWTH010000438.1:0-9216 GCA_964636715.1 uncultured Solibacteraceae bacterium
GCCGGCGCCTGTTCCGTGGCATCTGCGCCTTCCATCGCATTTATGCTATCGCGAACCGTGCGCGGATTGACGGCGGATCGTTTAGGATTGTGTTACATGCGGGTTTTGGTCGTGGAAGACGAGCGGCGCATGGCCGCACTGCTGAAGCGTGGGCTGACCGAAGAAGGGCATCAGGTTTTCGTTGCCCATGACGGTGTGGAAGGCTTCGACATGGCGCGGTCGGCGGAATTCGACATTCTGGTGCTCGATATTATGCTCCCCGGCATGGACGGCCTCACCGTTGCGCGCCGCCTCCGCGAAGAGAACAACCAGACGCCGGTGCTGATGCTGACCGCGCGCGACACCGCCGCCAACGTCGTCTCCGGCCTCGACGCTGGCGCCGACGACTACATCACCAAGCCCTTCTCTTTCGAGATTTTCCTCGCCCGCGTGCGCGCCGTCAGCCGGCGGGGCGCCATCCCCCGCGCCGTTTGTCTCGAAGTGGCCGACCTGAAACTGAACCCCTCCACCCGCCAGGTTACCCGTGGACAACAGGCGATCAGCCTGACCCCCCGCGAATTCAGTCTGCTCGAATTGCTGATGCGCAACCACGGCCGCGTCATCTCGCGCGACACGATTGTCGAATCCGTCTGGGGCTTTGACAGCGATGTCGCCGGCAACACGATCGAAGCGTTCGTCCGTCTGCTTCGCCTGAAAGTCGATAATGGCGAGACCAAGCTGATCCACACCGTGCGCGGCGTGGGCTATGTCATGCGGGTGCCGTAGTGACGTTCAATCCGCGCTCCATACGATTTCGTCTGACCGCGTGGTACGCGCTGATTCTGACCGCGGCGCTCTCCCTGCTGAGCGCGCTGATCTGGTTCCTGTTGCAGCAGCGCATGCTGGGCGATATTCATCGCGGGCTGGAAGAGACGGCCGGTAATTTCGATAGGTACGTTCACAACGAACTCGAAGAAATTCCAAACGTCAATCTGGCGGTGGAGATTGGAGATTTCTGCCACGCTCTGCCCTCTACCAGCTACCTGAACTTTACCCCGCTCCGGGGCGGAACGCCGATTCTTCACCCCGCGACAACAGTCAGCCGGCATCCGCATTTTGAATCCATTACCAGAACCATCATGATTGAGGACCAACCCTGGAAGCTCGATATCGGGGAGTCGCGCGAGGAGATGCATCACACCCTCGAACTGCTCCGCACTCTCCTGCTGAGTCTTGCGCCTCTCGCCATTGTGTTCTCTTCCCTCGGGGGTCTCTGGATGAGCCGCCGCGCTCTCAAGCCGGTGGATGAAATCACGGCTGCGGCCAGGGCGATCAGCATCGAAAACCTCGCATCCAGGCTGCCCACGCCGGGAACGGGTGACGAACTCGAGCGCCTCGTGAACGCCTGGAACGCCACGCTGGCGCGTCTCGATGTCGCCGTCGGCTCGATCTCTCGTTTCGCCGCGGACGCTTCGCACGAGTTGCGCACCCCCGTCGCCGTGATTCGCACTAACGCCGAACTGGCGCTTCACCGCGAGAGGGACGCCGACGCGTACCGCGACGCACTGCGTGAGATCGCCTCAGTCTCCGAGCGCATGACCCAACTGGTGGAAGACCTGCTCTTCCTCGCGCGCCGCGACGCGCGAGGCGAGGGTATGCCGCTGGCGCGCGCGTGTCTCCGTGAAATCCTGGAATCCACAGCGCAGGAGTTGCGCCCGCTTGCCGTCACCAGGGGTATTCGAATTCGCATGATCCCTTCGCCGGACGATGCATGGGTGGCCGGTAACGCCACCGCCCTGCGCCGGCTCTTTCTCGCGCTGCTCGATAACGCCCTGAAATATTCCGCGGCCGGCACGGAAGTGACGGCTTCTGTCGAAAAGCAGAATGGAAAGATCGTAGCTCGCATCGAGGATCAGGGAATCGGAATCGGCCCCGAAGATCTGCCCCACATTTTTGAACGCTTCTACCGCGCCAATGAATCGCGCACCGGAGAGGGCCACGGCCTGGGACTCTCCCTCGCACAGAGCATTGCCGACGCCCACCACGCCACCATCCAGGTGACCAGCGAACCTGGACAAGGCTCGGTTTTTCAGGTCATCTTCGAGTCCCGCCCGTAGAAATCTCTTCGCAGATCTTCGATGAGCTGCGATACCACAATATCGTCCCGGCGATACCGGATCAGGGCCTGCCGTACCATCTCAATCCCACCCTCGAATTCGACCTGAATCACCGTATCGACGCCGATTTTTCGCAGCGCATCCACATCGGGCGCACGCAGGGCGCGCGCGATGACGGTGACGTGCGGGTTGAGCCGCCGTGCGCGCTGCACGGCGAGCCGAACCGTGTTCTGATCGGGCAGGCTCATCAGCAGGATGCGCGCGCTGTCGATTCCCGCGGCCTTCAGGATCTCCTCCCCGGTAATATCTCCCCAGATTGCGGAAAGCCCTTCCTTCCCCAGCCCGCCGAAAATCGAATGATTGATCTCCACGATGACGAGCGGAATACCGGCCCGTTGCAGAATGCGCGTCGCGGCCTTTCCGCTGCGTCCGAATCCGGCGACAATCGCATGGCCAGCTGACGGCGTGTCCAGATGCTCCACGGGCGTCGAAATGGGCGCGGGCTTCTGCCACCGGCGCCACGCGCGGCCAAGCGGCAGCGCCATTCGGGAAACCAGCGGCGAAAGCGCCATCGTGAGCACTGTACAGGTGAGCACCAGGTTGTAAACCGGCCGCGAAATGCTGCCCGAAGTCAGACCCGCGCGCGCCAGCACAAACGAGAACTCGCCGATCTGCGAGAGCCCCAGCCCCACAATCCACGGCGCCATATTGACGTAGCCGAAAGCGCGGGCAATGCCGCCGGCAATGATGGATTTGCCCACGAACGTCAGCGCCACCACCGCCGCGATGCGCCCCGCGTGCGCCAGCGCATACGAGGGATCCAGCAGCATTCCCACGCTCACAAAGAACAGCAGTCCAAAAATATCGCGGATCGGAACCACGTCGCTCAGCGCCTGATGGCTGAATTCCGATTCGCTGAGTACGATGCCCGCGACGAACGCCCCCAGCGCGAAGGACAGGCCCGCCACATGCGTCGCGTACCCGACCCCCACCCCAATCGCCACGACCGTGATGAGGAATAGTTCACGCGAGCCCCAGCCCGCGATGCGGCGCAGCAGGACCGGCAGGAGTTTCGTGCCCAGCAGGACGATCGCGGCCAGGATCGCCGCCGCGAATCCAATGGCCCGCGCCAGACTGAGCGCGAGATTGCCCGGCGACCCCAGTTGCGGCAGGATGACGAGCATCGGCACCACCGCAAGGTCCTGCACCACAAGCAGCCCCACCATCACGCGGCTCGCGAGGGATTGCGTGGCGCCCGCCGCAACCAGCGTCTTCAGAACGATTGCGGTGCTCGAGACCGAAATCATCGTTCCCAGCCAGATGGACTCGCGGGCCGGCATTCCGAGTCCCTTCGCCGCGGCGAGTCCGCCCAGGGCGGCCGTCAGCAGAATCTGCAGCGGACCGCCAATAAGAGCGACTCGCCGCACCGGCTGAAGGTCGCGAAAGGAGAGTTCCAGCCCCAGCGAGAAGAGCAAAAGCGCCACGCCAATCTCCGCCAGAAGCTCAATTTCGTGAGTTTGCTCTACCGTGGGGCCGGAGGTGTGGGGCCCAACCAGAATCCCGGCCGCGATGTAGCCGACCATTAAGGGCAGGCGCAGGGCTCGGGCCGCCAGCGCTCCGGCCAGCCCCGCCAAAACGATCAGGACGAAATCGGAGGCGATGCCCAATACGCCACTATCATCGGCCGGCGATCATGGTTTCGGCAACCCAAAGCAATCCGCCAAGGGCGCCAAATCCTCCCAAAATGGCCAAAGTCATAAGCGCATTGCGAGTCGGCGAAGCCGGCGCGGACGTCTTTTTGGGATCTTCTGTGTTCATAAGAGTGTTCCTGGTTTTCGCATCACAATTCCACAGCACCCCAGCTCGACGGGACGCTGCTGGAATAAGCCACGCATAAAGATTAAGGAATTTTCATTCTATCCCAGCGTTCCGGAATCCGCAAGAAGGACGCCCTCAAGGACGCCCTCAAGCTGAAGATCGCCAGGATAGTGACGGCCAAACGGAGTCCACCAGCCCGCACCTTGTGGTAATACCGTGGCGCGAAAGCGGCTGAGCGCGAAGATCTCCCGGACCTGAAGCGCCCGCGACACTCAGCAGGCTACGTTCAATCGATCTATTGAGTTGCTATTCGCCCAGAAGCGGGCGGACAGCTTCCGTCAATTTCTTTGTGGCTCGGGGGACTCCCGCCGGCTCGGGATGGGCGTAATTCTGGTCATCCTCAAATACCGAATAAGGCATGATGTCTGGCGGCGCCACAGGAAGCGCGGTGGCCGCTCGTTGCGCAATTTGCTCTGCGTTGGCGCAGGCCGGTATCGGCGCCGCGAAGTACAGAATCTTCGTGCGCGCCGTCCGGTATTTTTCGCCCATGGCCCGGACCGAGCCAAAGTGAATCCGATTGATCAGGTGCAGGGGAATGACGCACGACGGATTCTGGAGTATCCGGCCGGCGAACTCGGCATGCCCGTTAGTGGCCGCAATCTGTTCTGCCTGCCTGCGAAAGTTGGCGGCCGGCACCGCCGCGGAATTCAGGGTGGATTGATAGAACATCAGGGGAAACTGAAGCGTCAGCAGCAGATGATTCCTGAGGAGCGATATGACTTGATCCGAGGTGCCGTGGCGCAGTATCGTTTCCACACCGTCATACATTGGATGGCGATCAAAATCGTGGTCGTAGTCAAAGTTCCACGGCGCAAAGTAGAAGACGATCAACTGCGGCGCCTTGTCTGCCTTCATGTAGCGCTGAAGAGGCATATCGTCCACGGCGACCAGTTCCACGAGGTCGGTAGGAAGCAGAAGAACTCTCTTGCCCAGGGCCGCGGACATCTGGCTGGGGTCGATTCCGGCTGTCGCGCTGGAATCGCCGAAGATCACCACGTCCGCATTCTGCCCAGCAGCAGTGAACCCGAACTCCAGAAAACGGAGGCTGCCGTTTCTGCTCCACTGCGGATAAGATGCCAGCCTCACCAGCCAGAATGGCGGTGGATAGAAAAGAATCGAAACCGCGAAGATGGCAATGAAGTAACGAATGAGTTTCGCGTTGCCGGCCGGCCGGAGGCGCGCTTCGGGTGTGGGGAGGGTTTCGGGTGTGGGGAAGGTTTCGCGGATCATCTGCCGGGATCAAAACTGGAAATAGAGGAACGATGAAGGGTTCTGGATTTCCGCCAAAACGGCAAAAAACACGGCTCCCAGCGCGAGGCCCCAACCGACGTCCGGAGACCAGAGAAACCTGGCCCACACACTTTCAGGACGCCACGCGCTCTCATCGAGCGAAGGCTTGAAGCGGCTGAGAATTTGCTGGGTGTTGGGGAAAAACCAGACAACGGCAAAACCAAGAATGACGACCACAACGGACGCGCGCGCGGCAGGCGGGGCGTAAACCGCGGGCTGATGAAGTCCGGACATGGCGAGGAGGATCGAGACCGCATGCCCGGCGCTGCTGGCTCGAAAGAAGATGAACCCGATCAGCGCGCACAGGAAGGTCAGGAGCACCGATGCGACGTGCTGCATCGCGGCAACGAAACGCGAGGGCGCAGGCTTCCCTTCCTGATTGTGGCGGAACAGCCGCCAGGCGTGATTGGCGGTGAGATATATTCCATGCAGCAGACCGAAAACAATGAATTGAAATCCCGCTCCATGCCAGATTCCGGCGATGAACATCGTAAAAATCATCGGAAAGGCAACCATGGCGGCGAAACCGCCGGGCGTGGTCATAGACTTGCGCGAGACGTCTCTCCCGGAATTTCGCCGCACCGATCTGATCCATCGTTGTACTGGTGTGTAGAGATAGGTCGTGATGTAGCGAGTCAGAGTGATATGCCAGCGTTGCCAATAGTCAATGATATTGGCAGCCTTGAATGGGGAGTTAAAATTCAGCGGAAAGTCGATGGAGAACATGCGGGCCAGTCCCAGCGCCATGTCGGAATAGCCCGAAAAATCGAAATACAACTGCAGGGCGTAAGAAAGAGCGCCGATCCATGCGCCGCTGGCGGAGAGGGCGTACGCGTCGAATGCCGGATTGGCGATCCGCGCCAGATTGTCGGCCAAAATTGCTTTCTTACCGAGGCCCATGATGAACCAGGAAAAACCGACAGCGAGATCGGAGAGATCCAGTCTGTAACGCCGGTCGCGCTGGAACTGCGGCATCATCTCTTTGTGATGCAGGATGGGTCCGGCGATCAGATGAGGGAAAAAGGTAACGAACAGCGCGTAGCTGCCGAAATCCTGATGAGTGGCGCCGCCTTCATGCAGATCAACCAGATACGCAATTTGCGTGAAGGTGAAAAAGGAAATTCCCAGCGGCAGGATCGCGTCTTCCCAGCGCCGTGAAGAACCGGCGGCGGCGGCGAGAAAGTTCAGGGAAGGGAAAAGATACTTGAAATAGACAAGCACCGACAGGTCGAGGACGATAGCGATTATGAGCCACGATCGCGGCTTGATTCTGGTTGCAATTCGCTGGCAGATCAGAGCCCCCGCCGCATAGTTCAGAACAACAGACACCACCAGAATATAGAGCAATTCCGGGCGCCAGTAGCTGTAGAACGCGAAGGAAGCGAAGGCCAGCCATGCCACCACCGCGCGCCGGTGAAAATATCCTGCTATCTGGAAACCAATCAGTGCGAGGGGTAAAAAAACAAAGATAAATTGATAGGAGTTGAATAGCATTCAGACGCGCCGGCCCGTCTCCTCGGATTATGGTAGCATGGCGCTTTCACGTTGAAATCCGCGATAAGCCGCCCTTGGGCAGCGAGATGATTCTGAATTTTGAAGAGGTTGCCGATACGCGCCAGCTTTAACTTCTGTGACGGGGGCCCGCAGGCGCCGCGGCGCTAGTCCCGTTTCGACTTCTTTATCACCAGACTGACCAGATCGCCAACGTCCTTCAGATCCTGCAATTCGGCCAGCCCGAACTTCACATTGAACCGGCGTTCGACGCTTTCGATGATATCGATGTGCGCCAGGGAATCCCAGTTCGCAATATTTTTCGCGCTGGATTGGAGATCAACCCTGAGGTCTGGCGCGTCGAGAGCGTCCTGAAATATCGGCTGCAATCTTGCCAGAATTTCTTCCGGCGTCAGATCAGGCATTATTCGTCACCTTGATGTGCTTATTCCTCGGACCGTATCCCGTCAAATCGAGTTTCCACATGGTAGCACCCTCGGAGAGATTATCGTTGGGCGGAATGTGCGCCTGAAAGCCTAATTCCGGGTAGAAGGCCGCGACCATTCCGTTCTTCGCGGTCGGCAGATAAGTACCGAAGATAGTTGTGATTCCAGCCTCACAGGCGGCGGTGGCGACAGCGTCCAGCATGGCGGCTTCCACGCCTCGCTTGAGCACGCGGCAACTCATGAGCCACAGATCCATGTGGAGCGCCTCGCCGTTCCGTTGTCCGAGTACGACGGAGATCAGACCGTGATCTCCGAACCGGTCGCTCAGCTTGCCGTAGATCCCTATGTACCCCGGATCGGCCGCGATGCGCTCCATCTCGGCCATCGAGTAGCGGCGGGTGGTCAGATTGAACTGATTGGTCTTGTTGGTGAGTTGGGCGATGCGATCGATATACACCGGCTTAAACCGCCCGATCTCCGCGGTCATTTCGAGCGAGTCCAGATACTCGCCGTAGTCGCTGAACTTCGTCTCGAAGGCCGCGCGCCGGGAATTGGCCTGATAAAGCGCGGCGCGCTCAAGGTCTTCCCTGGAGAGCGACAACTGCTCGAAGTAGCGCCCTGCTTCGATGATCCCGGCGTAGGCTGCGACATCTTCACCCATTTCGGGAACGGCGATCCCATCGATCTGACCTCTCACGATGGCTTGTTCAGCCGGGTTATCGTCGACGAAGACAAAGCTGTCAGCGCCCAGATTGAGTTCTTTGGCGATGAGGGCAATGTTTTCGTGCTTCGGATCCCAGTTGGCCTTGAAACAGGAGATATGCTCCAGCTTCAGAACGGAGTCGGGATGTTCGAAGCCCTGCCTTGCAATCTCATCGTTGTTCTTGGAACACACGGCGAGCAGAACTCCGCGATTGCGCAACGAAAGGCAATATTCCTGAAATGCCGTGTAAGCTTCGGCCAGCGGAGTTTCCCGGCCGATCTGGATCTTGTCCACGCCGTCATCGCCGATCACGCCGCCCCACAGAGTGTTATCGAGATCGAGGACAAGTACCTTCCGTGTCTTCCCGAAAATCGCTCCCACCATCGCATTCAGCGAGATCGCGAGCGCGCGGCTTCCCTCCACGGATGTGAGGATTTTGTAGTTGCACCAGCGCTTTTGATCGAACCAGCGGTCAAGCCCGATGCGCGCGGAGATGGAGCAGACGTCCTGAATCAGGAGCCTGGGGTTTTTAGCGGCGGCGAGCGAGAATTCGCGGTTCAGTTCGGCGACAAACCGGGTATGCCCGCCGTGGGATACTGCATCCAGATTGCCGAGCAAGGCCACTGGCGGAAATTCGAAATTGTTCTGGATCACCATGCAGCCAATCGGATCCAGCGCGGCCCAGATCTCCGCGAAACGATTGACTTCACGCCGGACGCATTCCTGGAACTCCGGCTCGAGCGCATGGAGAGGCGCGAACTCCTGAATATTGACAACCGAGGTGTGGACATAAACCACGTCTGGCTTAAAATCGATCAGCTTCCGGGTGTCATGCACCGCGTCAACATAGAAGCGCCCGTATTCCGATTGATAAAACGCCGGAGCAAACCCGCTTTCGAGCAGCCAGAGATCGAGCAGAGTTACTACTTCGCTGGTGGTCGTGCCGCCCAAAATCGCAATGCGAATTGGCTGCAGACCTTCGCGGGCCGCGAGGCTGCGCCGCAGACTTTTCTTGCGTATCAGAAGGTCGTCCAGCGAAAGGCTGGCAAGGTTCGTCTCGGCGCTTCGGCCCACATTTTCACTCTAGCTCATGGCCGCATCCAGCTGTGAAGAGGTGCATCCGTCCTCAGTCCCGGCGCGAATGAGCCTGACATTTCGCCTTGGCGTTTCACACGACCCGAGGAATGAGAGCCTGGCAAGATTGGCCCAAGGTAGCCAAAGGGGGACAGCTTGACGCCTGGATTCCCGTGCAGATTTGCACCGGGGAAAGCCGCTGTTCGGCTTTCCCCTTTGCGCCCACGCAGACTCAGCG
>CAZWTH010000439.1:0-35664 GCA_964636715.1 uncultured Solibacteraceae bacterium
GGACAACGGCCAAACCTGGGGAGGCTACACGACTGTCTTCACCGCCGGAAGAACCAGCGACACCGGCTGCTGGGAACCGGCGCAGATCCAGCTCCCATCCGGCGAAATCGACCTCTATTTTTCGAACGAGCAGCCCTACCCCAACACAACCGAGCAGGAAATCTCCCTGTCACGCTCTTTCGATGACGGCGCAACCTGGAGCCGTCCCGAGCGCGCCAGCTTTCGGCCCGGACACCGCGATGGAATGCCCGTCCCGCTGTCGCTGAATGACGGCTCGGGCGTGGTGCTTTCGATCGAAGACAACGGATTAGCCGGCGCGTTCAAGCCTGCCATAGTAGCAGCGCCGAGCGGCGCCCGGTGGGCTGCGCTTGAAACGCAGTTGCCCGCGAAAGTCTACGCCGGGGCGCCTTACCTGCGGCAATTTCCCTCCGGTGAAACCGTGCTTTCGGTCCAGAGCGCGAATGGCCGAAGCAGTCAGGGAACTCTGGACTACAGCCAGATGGCCGTCTACATCGGCGATTCGGAGGCGCGCGGATTCACCCGCATGTCCATTCCTTTTCCCGTCCCCGCCGGCGCGAACGGCCTTTGGAATTCTCTCTTCATCAGGAACGCCTCTACGGTAACCGCGATTTCGACTACGACCCTGGGTGGCGTCTATGGTCTTTGGTCGATCGATGGCTATCTGGAATACGGCGATGCGCCGGTCTCGCCCTCGATTTTGTCGGTGACGAATGTAGCGGGCGGACAGCCTGGGCCTGTGGCGCCGGGTGAGTTTGTTTCGATTTCCGGTACGGGGCTGATTTCGCGAGATGCGCGGTCCGGCGCTCCGGCGCGGGTTTGGTTCAACGGAGTGGCGTCGCCCCTTGCCTATGTAGTGGGGGACCGGATCAACGCTGTCGTGCCCGGGACCGTCACCGGGGCCGCGGACGTTACGGTCGAGAATGGCGGCGCAAAAACATATCCGTTTCCACTTGGCCTTGCAGCCACGGCGCCTGAAATTTTCACTCAGCCCGATGGAACAGCGCAGACTGTGGCGGTCAATCACGACAATTCGTTCAATTCGCCGGACAATCCTGCTTTGAGAGGAAGTTATATTGCGTTCTGGTTATCGGGTCAGGGCGAGGTCCATGCGGGCGCCGCTTACGCAACGCCAGTTGCTCCGATTCAGGTAACGCTGGGCGGTGAACAGGCCGATGTGACCTTCGCTGGAATCATTTCTGCCGGTGTGCTGCAGGTGAATATCAGAGTGCCCGATAATGCTCCCGCGGGGGATGCGGTGGGTCTGGTTGTAACGGTTGGTTCGTCCGCAAGCCGGAAGTCTGCTGCTGTGGCTGTTCGTTAGCGTGGTGGCTGGACAAACGTTTCGACGCCGTCTTCGATCGCGTGGAGGATTGGCGCCAGCCGTCCCGGATTTTTCTATGCTGTCCGAGCCGCCACCAGCAGCCGCCTGCTCTCGCCGCCTGGTGAATGCGCGGAGGATGGAGTGGTTACGTGCCGTGTTCGCGCCTGATGCCGGAAATCGGGACCGTCAGGCGAGTGCCTTCTTTACGGCTGCCCGAAGCTTGTCGATCCCCATCTTCGCGTTGTCGTCAGCCGTCTTCCTGTAATATTCCTGATTGAAAAGCTCCAGCGACAGATAACCGCGGAACCCGTTGTCGCGCAGTGCGCGGAAGATGGTGTCGAGCGGCGCGATCCCGTCGCCGGGATAGACGCGCTGGGCGTCGGTAATTCTGGCCGGGACGTCAGCCTGCGGATAGTCGTTTACATGGAATATATGGAGTGACGCTCCGTTGATTTGCCGCAGTGATTCGAACTGCGTGCCACTCCGATAGAGGTGAATGATGTCGAGCAGGAGACTCGCATCGGGATCGCCGCTGGCGGTGGTCACGTAGATACCGTGCGCCAGCGGGCCGAGTATCGCGTTGGAACTCCACAACTCGCAGAGAGGCAGGACGCCCATCTTTCGTCCGAGGTCCAGGGCTTCGCGATAGTACTTTGCCGCGTTGTCCAGACTGACTGGCCCTGCCGGCGGCGGCGCCGGTTGAACTGCCGCGATTCCGGCGGCCGCGCCGCCGGCGTCCGGGGCAACCGGCTGAACTGCGGCGCCGCCGCCACGCCCGTTCCCGCGTCGTCCGCCACCACCATTGCCGGGAGTCGTCGCGATGTGCCTGGCGCCGATCTGCGCGGCCTTATCCATATTGATCCGGATCGTCTCCATGCCGGCGGCGCGCGTCGTGTCATCGTCGCTCAGCCAGGAATTGAACGCGATCACGTTCTCGACTGCGAGCCCCGCATCTTTGATGCGCTGCCCCAGATCTTTCAGCGTGCCCTTCGACTGAACGTACGCATCGAGCTCATTCGACCACGGCTCGATCGCGTGATAACCCGCCTTCGCCGCGACGGCGATCTCGGCGACGATATCCAGCTGATGACCGCGATGGGTGCTGTTGTTGAGGCAATAGCCGAACGGCTCGTCAGCGGGGCGCCCGGCCGGCGCTGTGGAGGCGCGGGGCGTTTGCGCGTCAGCGCTGGCCGCGGTTCCCGCGGCGGCGGCCGCAATGCCGTTCAAAAGCTCTCGACGGGAATATTCCTTCATGCGATGTCCTCTCTGGTCCGTGAAACAATATTACTCACCTGGGCCTTTCCCTGTTCGCGGATAGTGGAGCCCCGCGCACTTTAGCGGGATGGGTCTGAGATTGTTCAGGAGAACCCGCCGTACTGTCCGTCGGTGACGTGTTCCAGCCAATCGACCATCTTGCCGCCGAGCTTTTCCTGAATGGCGATATGGGTCATGGCGGTTGTGGGCGAAGCGCCGTGCCAGTGCTTTTCACCGGGCTCGAACCACACAACATCTCCGGGCCTGATTTCCTCCACAATCCCGCCTTCACGGCAGGCGCGGCCGGCGCCCGCGACAACAATCAGAGTCTGGCCGAGCGGATGCGTGTGCCAGGCTGTGCGCGCCCCAGGCTCAAACGTGACGCTGGCGCAGGCGGCCGTGGCGGGGTCTGGCGCCTGCATCAGCATGTCAACGCGGACGGTTCCGGTGAACCAGTCCGCGGGACCTCTCATGGAGGGTTGAGAACCCGCTCGTTTGATCTGCATAAATCGATTATCTGAAAAGCAGCGGCGCGAAGTCCGAAAGGTTCTGCCGCCACAGCGGCCAGACATAAGCCATGTTTGGCGCTTCCGTGAACGTCGCTTGAACGCCTTTTGCATCGCGATACGCCTTGAATTGCCGGTTGACGCCGGGCAAAACATCGGACGTGCCGCACGCGATCCAGAGCAGCTTGATCTGCGCGTTCGGCTTCGCATCAAGCGAGGGAAATAGAACGGGGATTTGAATCTCCACAGGATCGAGACGCATGCCGCCTCTTCCGCCGCGTCCCGAGGCGCCCACCGCTCCCGCAGGCGGAGCTGGCGCCGGCGATTAACGTTGCACAAAACGCCTTATCCCTCGGGGCGTATTGTTGCTGGAGTAATCCGAGCCTGGGGCTGCCCCTATTAAGTGCGTAGCGCCCCGTTTCGCTCTAAGTTGAGGACTTAAATTTGGTGGCCAGAGACGGATTTGGTCACAACTGCACCAAACCCCTCCGGCTCCCGCCCGACGATATCACGCTTCGGCGCAGCCTCAAAACCTTGTAGATGCAAGGACTTACGAAAACGTAGATTCAGGATGCTCCGAGGGTACTGCTCGATCACGATCTCGCCCTTGCCACACTGACAGTAAGCGTCCATATCGTCCGGGCCGCTCCGTTTGCGTCCGACCTTGTGCGAGGATGGCGCCAGCTCCGAAAAGCCTTCCCAGTGCACCGGGGTCTGGCCCCAATCGTTCGACCCCATGATGCGCACCCCGGTACGATCGCACGACCCATACCGGGTCTCGTCTTTGGTGTACTCCCAGCTCACGCCGTGCTTGCCTTGTTCCTGCTGCCGGCCGGGCGTCCGCGGCGCGGTGCCTCTGGCTTTTGCGTTGGTGAGCCACTTCGACGGTCGACCCCGGCGCTTCGTCCCGGTGACGGCCAAGCGTTCGAGGCTCATGATGATCTCCGTCACGGCCGCATGCTCCGCACGTAGCTGGGAGAGAATGTTCCCGATTCCATCGCCCTTTCGCTCCGCAGCCGCCGCGTCACCCGCGAGCACCGCCACATGATACTGCTCAAACAATTGCCGGCATCATCGCTGCAGGTACCACGCTTCTGGTCGTGCTGATTCTGTTGCTGATCCTCGCACGACAGGGCGTACACCTCACGTGAGGCGAACTTCACGCCAGTTCTCACGACGTGCGTTGCTAGTCGCCACTTCCCGACTTTGCTGCCGACGCCTTTGTCTGTAAGGTATCGGTGGCTTCCGCCAATCGCGCTGCATATTCTTCAGCCGGAACGCGCACCCAGTCAGGAGTGAACCACCCGATCCACAAAACAAGCAGGATGCACCCGAAGGCTCCTGCTGCTGCACTTTCAGGATGCCAGCCTATGGTTCTATACCAGCCAAGCAAGGACCATCCAGCCGCACTGCAGATCGAGAGGGTGCAAATCGTGATGCCGATGGATCGCAACCCCCACAGATTCCGCCGGTAGCCGTACTGCACGAGTTCCTGAAACAGCAGGGAATATAGCTTTGTGTCACGCGTGTTCACCCGAAGGTAGTTGGACCATGCTGCGTAAATCTCATCCGTACTCTGCGCGTCCCTCTCCTCATCTGCCCGTGTTGGCACATGCGTCTTCAGCAGTGCTCCAAGCTTCTTGTGGTACCGAGCCTTCGTGATCGCGTCTAGCCTCGGGTGACGGTGTCGGAAAATTGCCATCGACGGCATGCCGCCCCAACGTTCGTACAGCTCTTTCTCCCGTCGTTTCCCAGCGTCTCGGGCGAGTTGCGAGAGGAGATAGGTACCGCCGCATGAAATGATGACACCGGCGATGCTTTGCACCGCCGACAACGTCACGCCCAGTATTGCCATACAAGTCACAATCGCGGGAGCGATGCAAACGAGCGCAGGGTACAAACGAGCTCTGCGATTGTACCCGTCGGTGATGACTTGCAGGGCTTCCTTCATGCCGTTTGCGCGCTCGCTCTCGCCGTTAGGGAGATGCTCCCTGCATAGAAGTAGCCGGGGCGAAACGGAGCGGTAGCGCTGACCTTCAGAAAACGAGCGGTGTACACATTTGAGGTGTACACATGCACGGCCCCATCGACACAGTCAAAGAGGATGTCGCCGGCGGTGTTCTGGCAGATCGTGTTATAGCCGCTGTAGTAGCAGAGATGTTCGCTTGGGGCTTCGCCGATCACAATCACCCGTGGGGTCATAGTATTCAGCATTGACACGGGAATCCTCCCGCTGTCTCGTCCATGATGCGGCGCGAAGAGAATGTCGACACGTGGCAGATCAAGCTTGCTCTCGATTAGCCGCATGAAGTCGGTTTCGAGGTCACCCATCCAGAGCGCGGTGGCACCCCCCTCTACCTGGTATTTGAGAATGGCGGAAATGTTGTTCGGACTCCAACCTGCTGCCGCCTCAGCCAGCGCGATTTTAAAGGGGACGTCTTCCGGGTCGGGCCAGAGAACGTTGATACCGGAATTCTGTCGCTCGTCGTCATCGACATTCATCCATTTGCGTCGACAATCCTTGCTGATGTAAAACGCTTTCGAGGGATGATCCCGGAGGTCGCGATACCTGATGAAACTGACCGTCTCGTCATCCTTAACGGCTTGGTTCCGGACACAGTAGAAATTGTGGAGATCAATGGTGTCGTCGAGCATCTCTAGCCCGCGGAAGTGATCTTCATCCGGATGTGTGGAGATAAAGCGTGTGATGCCTTTTTCGCTATTCCGCTGGGCAAGTTCGCCCAGAATAGCGTTTTTGTTGTCAGCCGTAATGCAGCAGTCAATTATGGTGAGATTATCCGAATTGTGGTCTATATAGAACATGTCGCCGTTCCCTACCGAGAACGACTTGATAACACTCATGCTTTATTGTGAAATTTCAAACATCACCGTGTCAAATACCGGCTATTTCGCACGGAGTCGGTAGAGTTGCAAGGACGGAAGGGATGACCGGTAGATCCGCCATCGCCTGTTTTGCGGCTTCAATCCGCATCAGGCTCGCCGCAACCCGCGATGTAATGGAAAATCTCGGTTCAAAAGGCATGTGACCGGCGCAGTGCGGGGGAGAACTACCGTTATTGTGCCGTTAAACTTCCGTTAAAGCAAGGGCAGCCATTTTGCGCGCATCGAACGCCTGATTGAGGCAGTCGAGCTTACAGGGGACCTGTGGGACCTTCTCAATCCAGCGTTTTCTCGGCCGTCGCAATCGAAAGGGACAGCGTTCCCGCGCGCCCAATCAGGGGTTGGAATCCGTGATGCCCATAGAACTCAACAGCATCATCCTCTTTAGCGTCCGCGATGATGGCGAACGCCGCGGCAGGCGACTGCAAAACGCGGTGCAGCGCATCCGCCAAAAGGCCAGAGCCGAGACCCTTTCCTCGAAAATCCAGATCAACGGCGAGCCGCCCGATGCGAACCGCGGGTATCGTCGGGTACTTCGGTAACTTCCTGGTAATGTCCGCGGGAAGATCCGCTATCGGAATACTCGCGGCGGCCAGGGTGTAGAAGGCTGCAATCCGCTCCGACTTTTCTTCGACCGCGACAAAGCAAGTGGCGATACGGCGGCGAATATCCTGCCTGGCCTGAGTTCGCAGGTAGCGGTCAAGAGCTTCCTGCCCGCATGCGAAATGGTTTTGATCGTGATGCTCGCTGAGCGGCTCCAAACGGAAAGGCGCGCTCACGCCCCTGGTCCAAAGAGTTTGACGCGGCGTTCAAAGGCGCGTTTCAGAGCGGCGGTGGGCTCAGGCGGGTTGAGAATAGCGTCTGCGATCTGACTCTGTCCCTCCACGGAAAGACGAATGATCTCCGTTTCCTCGATCGCCCGGCATGCCTCATTGCGCGCGGCGGTGACCACGAAATCTGTCACGCTCCGCCCCTGCATCTCAGCGGCGCGTTTGATCAGGGCATGAACGTCCGGGGAGAGCCTCGCCTCCAGACGGGCGGGCGAAGCGTTTTTTCTGTCCATAGTCATAGTGTACGGCAATTTGCCGCCACAGAGCGTTTTGCCAGCGAGGCGGGCATCGATGACAACAATCTTCACCAATGGATTCAATAACTTGACCTCTGAACCCTATACCTCATCATGCATAATGTGCCATGCATATCTATCTGCCTCCAATCGGAACACGGTAAGGCAGGATCACGGGAACGCAAAAATGTACGACGAACCCACCGATGTTGAACAAAACACACGATCTGGCGGAGCGAACGAACCCAATTTTCCGCCCCTCGAACCCATCTCAGACCGGCAGCGAACCCGCCGCCGACCCGATCAAACCCAACGTACACTTGCCAACAAGTAAGCACTTACTTACAATAGAAGCAAGCAATGACAGCAACCAACACCCGCATGTCCGCAACGGACCGGCGGGCCCAGCTCATCGACGTCGCAATCGACCTCTTCTCGAAGAAGGGTTTCGGCGGCACAACCACCCGCGAAATCGCCGCGGCCGCCGGAGTCACCGAAGCCATCATCTTCCGCCACTTCGCCACCAAGCAGGACCTCTATAAAGCCATCCTCGACACGAAGTGCGGAACGGCTGAAGGCGAGACCTGGTCTTCCGAACTTCGTCAGGCGATGGAGCGTAACGATGATGAGAGCGTTTTCCGCACCCTGCTGACCGCCATCATCGAGTTCAAACGTAAGGACCCGCGCTTCGAACGCCTCATGCTGCACGCGGTCCTGGAAGGCAATGAGCTCGCCACCATGCACCACAAGCAGTTCTCCATGCCCATCGGCGCGCAGCTTATCGAATACGTCGGGCGCCGTCAGCAGGCAGGCGCCATCCGCAATGTCGATCCGAAGGCCGTCATTTTCGCGGTCGCCGGCATCGCCCAGTTTTACGCGAACCAGAAGTATCTCCACCAGACCGGCGAGATCCCCCTATCGGACGAAGCCGTAATCGAAGCGTTTCTCAGCATCCTGATGAAAGGTATCCGTTAGATGAAATCCGCAATTCTTTGTTTGTCTTGTTTGCCTCTCGCGCTGTTCATTGGCGCGTGCGGTTCAGATAAAGCAGCCGAAACGAAAACAGCGCCGCCCGCGCCGATCGCGGTCACGACCGCAACGGTCACCGAGCGCGAAGTGCCGGCCGATTTCCAGGAGACCGGAACGTTTATCGCGGAGGAAACCTCGCAGATCGCGCCGGTCGCCGCGGGCCGCGTGATCGCAACGCCCGTCGATGTCGGCGCGCGTGTTCGCAAAGGCGATGTGATCTGCGAACTCGATCCGCGCGACGCCCAGCTTCGGCTCGATCAGGCCAAGGCGCAACTCGCCGAAGCGACGGCGAACGTGCGGCAGATGCAGTCGCGAATCGGACTGTCATCGTCGTCTGCTGCATTCAATGCCGATAAGGTTCCCGAAGTCGCCGCTGCCCACGCCAACTACGAATCGGCGCAGGCGAACGCGAAGCTGGCGGCCGCCGACGCGCAGCGTTACGTAAATCTCGCGGCGACCGGCGACGTTTCCGCAAGCGCGGTTCAGAAGGCCCGCACCCAGCAGGAAACCGCGGAAGCGCAGGTGAATGCGGCCCGCCAGCAGTATGAAGCGGCGGCGAACGGCGCGCGGCAGAGTTCGGCGGCGGTCTCCACGTCTGAGGCATCGCTCGATGCGGTGAAGGCGCAGGTGGCCCAGGCTGAGAAGGCGCTGGCGGATACGAAAATCCGCGCGCCCTTCGATGGCTTCATCACCGCACGGCCGGTGGCGGCGGGCGAATATGTCGCGTTGCAGGACAAGATCGCCACCATCGTCCGCATCGGAACCGTGAAGCTCGATCTCCAGACCCCGGAGCAGCGGGCCTCGCTCGCGCACGTGGGCGACAAGGTTGTCGCCCGCGTCGCCGCGTTTCCGAATCGCGAATTCAAAGGGAAGGTGATCGCGGTGAATGCGTCAGTCGATCCGAACTCCCGCGCGTTCATTCTCGAAGCCGCGTTTGAGAACGCTGATGGAGCGCTCAAGCCCGGTATGTTCGCCACGGCTCACGTGCAGCTTGCGGGCACGGAGAAGGGACTGTTCGTCACGAAGCAGGCGGTCCAACGCGACAAGACGACGGATTCGAATCAGGTCTTCACCATCAGCGATGGCAAAGCGCATCTGCGCGTGGTCGCGCTCGAGGATACGAACGGTGACGAAGATCGGCTCGCGTCCGGCGTGGCGGGCGGGGAAGTGGTGGCTACCAGCAAGCTGACTGAGTTATATGACGGCGCGCCGGTGACCACCGGAGGAGCGAAGTAAAGCATGCACGCACTTGCCAGACTCTGCGTTCGCCGGCCTGTTTTTGCCACCATGCTGATTCTGTCGCTGGTGGTGACCGGCTTGTTCTCGTACTTCAATCTCGGAGTGGATTTGTTCCCCACCATCGATATTCCCTCGGTCGAAATCATTACGTCCGATCCAGGCGCATCGCCGGAAGCCGTCGAAACCGAGATCACGAAGAAGGTGGAAGACGCGGTCAACACCATCAGCCAGATCGATGAGCTGCGGTCTACTTCCTCCGAAGGTCAGTCGCTCGTCCTGATCCAGTTCGATCTCTCGAAGAACGGCGATACGGCCGCCGAAGAAGTACAGAATCACCTCAGTCTGATCAGCAATGATCTGCCGCGTACGGCGCGTACCCCGGTCGTGATCAAGTTCGATCCCGATGCGACCCCGATCCTGCAGATCGCGGTCTCGGCGCCGAGGCCGCTGCGCGATCTCACCATGATCGCCGATAAGCTGATCAAGCAGAAACTCGAAAACGCGAAGGGCGTCGGCCAGGTGAAGATCGTGGGCGGCGCGCGGCGCGAGATCCACATCCTCACGGATCCCGATAAGCTGCGCGCCTATAACCTGACCATCACGGATGTGTTCAACGCCATGCGCTCGCAGAATCTGGAACTGCCGGGCGGCAGCCTCCAGGCGGGTGCGCGCGAATTGACTGTCCGCACTTCAGGGCGCGTGACGGACCCCGCGCAGTTCAACGAACTCGCGATTGCGAATCGCAACGGCTACACCATCAAGGTTCGCGATATTGGCAGGGCGGACGACAGCTATGAGGAGCCCGTATCCACGGCGCGCCTCGACGGAACCGCCGCCGTGACCCTGGTGGTTTCGAAGCAGTCCGGCGTGAATTCGGTCGCAACCTCGGATGACGTGAAGGAGCGGCTGGCGGAAATTCTGCCCACGCTCCCGAAAGATGTGAAGACGCAGGTGATCTCGGATCAGTCGGTTTTCACGAAGTCCTCGATTCATAACATTCAGCACCACATGATCGTCGGCAGCCTGCTCGCGTCCGCCATCATCCTGCTCTTTCTCACCAACTGGCGGACCACCCTGATCGCGTCGCTGGCGATTCCGACGTCGATCATCTCCACCTTCGCGCTGATGTCCGCCATGGGGCTCACCATGAATTCCATCACGATGCTCGCCCTGACCCTCGTCGTCGGCATTGTGATTGACGACGCCATCATCGTGCTCGAAAACATCTTCCGCTTCATGGAAGAGAAGGGAATGGGGCCGTTCGAAGCCGCAATCGAAGGCACGAAGGAAATCGGCTTCGCTGTCATGGCGACCACGCTCTCGCTCCTCGCGGTGTTCCTGCCGGTGGGCTTCATGGGCGGCATCGTCGGGCGTTTCATGAGTTCATTCGGCTTCACGGCCGCGTTCGCGATCGCGGTCTCGCTTCTGGTGTCTTTCACGCTGACGCCGATGCTCTGCGCGCGCTTCGTAAAGCCCCAGGAGAAGCACGGCAAAGATCAGCATTCCACGAAGAATTCACCGATCTTCCATTGGCTGGATGAGAAATATTCGATCATGCTGCGCTGGGCCATGACGCACCGCAAGACAGTTGTCACGCTGTGCGTTCTGACCGTGTTCAGCATGGGTCCGTTGTTCATGTTCGTGGGCAAAAACTTTCTGCCGGCGGACGATCAGTCGCAGTTCAACGTCCTTGTGCGCGCTCGGGAAGGAACGTCGCTCGCCGCGACGACCGCGATCGCCGAACAGATTGCGGCGGACGTGCGCCAGTTGCCGGGCGTCGCCCATACATTGCTTACCGTGGGAAACAGCGCCGATGCGTCGGTGAATTCCGGCGCAATCTACGTCAAGTTGAAAGATATCGAAGACCGCCAGCTCAGTCAGATCGATCTGATGCAGAAAACGCGTGAACTTCTGAAGAAGTACCCGAAAGAAATCCATTCGGGCGTCGAACTCGTGTCCACCGTTGGCAGCAATCAGAGCAACGCCGACGTGCAGTTCTACATTCAGGGACCGGATCTCGACAAGCTCCAGCAGTACTCGGACGAGCTTTATAAAAAGATGCAGACGATGCCGGGCGTTGCCGATCCGGATACGACTCTCCGTTCCGGCAAGCCGGAAGTGCGTATCGATATCGACCGCGCCCGCGCCGCGGATCTGGGCGTGTCGGTCAGCGACATTGAAGACGCGCTGAACACGCTCGTCGCCGGGCAGGTGGCTTCCACATTCAACGCGGGCGACGACCAGTTCGATGTTCGCGTGCGTGCGCCGGAGAGTTTTCGCACCAGCCAGGAAGGCCTGAGCCGCCTGACGGTTCCGTCGTCCAAACGGGGCAGCGTGGGGCTGGATGAAGTCGTGTCGATGCACACAGCGGCGGGGCCGTCGTCGGTGAACCGCATCAACCGTCAACGCCAGGTGACCCTGACGTGTAACGTGCTTCCGGGCGCGTCACAGGCCGCGGTGCTCGATCTTCTCGATAAAGCCGCCACGGATCTGCACATGGACCCGGCCTACAGTTCCGGCCGCGCCGGCGCTTCGAAAGAACTCGCGCGTACCGGCTACTACTTCATGCTGGCGTTCTCGCTGACCTTCATCTTTATGTACATCGTGCTGGCCGCCCAGTTCGAATCGTTCATCCACCCGATTACGATTCTGCTGACGCTGCCGCTTGCAGTGCCGTTCGGCATCCTGTCACTGCTGGTGACCGGCCAGACGGTGAATATCTTCTCTGGCCTGGGGCTGCTGCTGCTGTTCGGCATCGTGAAGAAGAACGCGATTCTGCAGATTGATCACATGAACAATCTGCGGCGCGAAGGGCTGCCGCGCGATGAGGCCATCATGCAGGCAAATCGGGACAGATTGCGTCCCATTCTGATGACGACCATTGCGCTGGTCGCCGGCATGCTGCCGCTGGTGCTTTCAAACGGTACCGGCGCCGCGACCAATCGCTCGATCGGCGTCCTGGTGGTGGGAGGACAGTCCCTTTGCCTGATGCTGACCCTGCTCGCGGTGCCGGTCTTCTATTCATATTTCGAAGACATTCAGGATGGCCGCTTCTTTCAGGCGTTCAGGAATAAGTTCCGGCGCGCGAAGGTGGTGGCGGTGACTACCTGCCTTTCGGTGTTCGGACTCTCAGCCCAGACGCCTGTGCAGCCGCCCGCGCGCGTTGGCGTCACAGGCAGCCAGAACCTGTCGCTGAAAGAGGCCATCGAGAAGACCCTCGCCAACGACCAGACGCTGGTGATCGCACGCATCGACCGCGGCGAGTCGGCGCTGAATCTGAAAGCGGCGAAGGGTGCGTATGACCCCAAAGCCGGGTTTACCGGATACCGCACTCGGGCCATCACGCCGGTCGGTTCGCTGTTCGGCGGTTCGGCCAGCGGCAAGCTGACCACGGAAACGTGGCAGGCCGATCCGCAACTCAGCGGTCTCTCACCGTGGGGAGGCGGCAGCTACAAGGTCGATTTCTCGTCTTCTCGCCAGATCACGGATAGCCAGTTTGCCTTTCTGAATCCGCAGTACAGTACGGCGCTGAATCTGAATCTTACGCAGCCGCTGTGGCGCGGGCTGAAGTTCGACGATCCGCGCTACCGCGTTGAGGTGGCGAGGAAAAACATCGATCTCAGCGTCGAGCAGCTCCGCCAGCATCTCATCGAAACGGTGACCCAGACCGTGCAGGCGTACTGGGAACTCGAATTTGCCCGCTGGAATCTGGATGTACAGACGCAGGCCGTCCGTCTCGCCGAGCAGCAGGATGCGAGCAACCGGCGTCAGGTTGAACAGGGGTTGCTCGCGCCGGTCGATATCACGCAGACGCAAACACAGATCGCGACCTTCCAGCAAAGCATGCTCTCCGCCCAGCAGGCGGTGACGGCGGCGGAGAATGCCCTGAAAGTTCTCATCACGCCGGATCGCAGCGATCCGCTGTGGAATACGGAATTGGTTCCCGAAGACATGTCGTCCGACCGTCCTGCGGCGGCGGTGCTGGACGACGCAATCCGGACAGCCCTGAATACCCGCCCGGAACTGAAGCAGAACATGATCGCGCTCGCCATGAATCAGTTGGATGTGAAGCATGCTCGCGAACTGGCGAAGCCACAGATCGACGCAAATGCGACGCTCAGCACGGTGGGGCTGGCGGGAACGCCGCCTTCGGCTGCGCTGTTGGGTGGGCTCTCGCAGTTCTTTCCTGGCGGCGTTGCCATCCCGCCAGTGCTGATCGGCGACTACGGACAGTCCCTCAGCAATCTGACGAGCGGCCACTTTACGACGGCGTCGGTCGGCGTGACGATGTCATTCCCGATTCGTAACCGGACGGCGGAAGCGAACTCCGCGGTTGCCGCGTCGGAGACGAAGCGCCTCGAAGCGACAAAAAAGCAGGTCGAACTGGCAATCGAGCAGGATGTCCGGAATGCGGTGCAGGCCGTAACTACGGCTGGCGCTCGCCTCGATGCGGCGAGCAACGCCCGCAAAGACGCGGAAGACCAGTACGCGAGCGAACAGCGCCAGTTTCAGGCGGGAACGTCAACAGTATTTCTGGTGTTACAGCGCCAGACCGACCTGATCTCGGCGCGCACACGCGAGGCGAGGGCGCGCGCGGACCTCGGGGAAGCGGCGGCTAATCTGGACCGCGCAACGGCGAAGACGCTGACCGTCCGCAATATCGACGTGAAGTAATCAGGCCAGCCCAGCGATTGCGTTTTCGAATTCATCGAGCGCGCCGGCAAAGAAGTGGTCGGCGGCTTCGATGAATTGGAGCGTCTTCGGCTCGGCGAAGCGCTCGTATGCTTTTTCGAGCTCCGGCTTCGGGCCGTAGATGTCGTTCGTGCTGTGAACGAAGTGCTTGGGGAGGAGGCAGGAATCGAGATATTCGAATGTGCCGATCGTAGTCGGGAATCCCGCTGCGATGACGCGCCGGGGACGAGGCTCGGCGAGCGTACAGCCCAGACGCAGAGCGACGCGCGATCCGAAGGAGAATCCGGCCAGTGAGTAAGGCAGGTCGGGATAGCGCTCGCGCAGGAACGCGAGTGTGGCTCGGGCGTCTTCCACTTCGCCGTGTCCGCCGGCGTGAGTACCTTCGCTGAGATTCACGCCGCGGAAGTTGAATCGCAGCACGACGCATCCGGTTTTACGCAGCGCGCGGGCAATACGGTAAACCACCTTGTTGTGCATGGTGCCGCCGAACAACGGATGCGGATGGCAGACGAGCGCGGCTTCAATGGGGTCGCGATCTTCCGGCTCTTCGAGCAGGCATTCCAGCCGCCCGGCGGGACCGGCGACAAATTGCGATTCGATACGGCGCGCCATTAGTTGGTGCGGAAATTGGAGTACTGGAGTTCTATGCCGAAGTCAGAGCCTTTGAGTAACGCGATCGCCTGCTGGAGCGTGTCGCGGTCTTTGCCTGCGATGCGCACCACTTCGCCCTGAATCGAAGCCTGGACTTTGAGCTTGCTGTCCTTGATCTTCTTCACCACGTCGCGGGCCTTCTCGATCGGGATGCCCTGCTGCAGGGTGACTTCCTGCTTCACGGACGACCCGGCGGAGGGCGTAATCGTACCGTACGTGAAGTTCTTCAGCGGCACGCCGCGCTTGACGAGCTTGTTCTGAAGGATGTCGGTGATGGCCTTCAGCTTGTAATCGTCCGAGCTGGCGAGGATCAGCTTCTTGTCCTTCTCATTTAACTCGATGGAGGACTTCGAGTCCTTGAGATCGAAGCGGGTGATGATCTCCTTCATCGCCTGCTGCACGGCGTTGCTGACTTCCGGCATGGAGATTTCGGAGACGACGTCGAAGCTGTTATCGGGCATTTCAGCTATTCATCATAAACGACGACATACCCTCGAAAAACTGGCGAAGTATTGAGTCCGCTTCGGCGGGAAGCCGGGTTTCGTCGAGCGCTTTCGACATGAGCTCGAACCAGCGGTCGCGCGCCGCCTGGTTGATCTGGAAGGGCATGTGACGCATGCGGAGCCGCGGATGGCCGCGCTCCTCTATATAGGTGGGAGGTCCGCCGAAGCGGCCGATGAGGAAGGTGCGCATGCGGTATTCCGCGCCTTCCATATCGTCTTTCGGGTACATGGGGCCGACGATGGGATCATCCGGAACCTGACGGTAGAACGCGGCTACGAACCGCTGAAACCCCTCTTCGCCGATGACGGAGTAAACGTCTTCTTCTCTCACTGCGATAATGGTAACTCCAGGCCCGATGGAATTCGCGCAACATCTCAAGGCTCAGGTGGATATCGCCGGCGTGGTGTCGGAGTACGTCCGGATGCGGCGCGTGGGCAATCGTCTGAGCGGGTTGTGTCCTTTCCATAACGAGAAGACGCCCTCGTTTTGGGTGTACGCCGATAAACAGTTCTACAAGTGTTACGGCTGCGACGCGGGCGGCGATGTCATCAGCTTCGTGATGACGATCGAGGGGCTGACGTTCTGGGAGGCCGTCAAGCGCCTGGCCGAACAGAACGGCATTCCGCTGCCGAAGCAGTCGAGCGCAACTGACGATGCGACAAAGCTGCGGGCGGCGATGTATGAGATGCACGAGATCGCGCTCGATCACTTTCGCGAGAACCTGGCGGGCAAAGGCGGGGAGCCGGCGCGCGCCTATATTCGGAAGCGCGGCGTCACCGAGGAATCGATCCGGCACTTCGGAATCGGCCTGGCGGAGCAGGGAAGCCGGCTGACGCGTATCTTCGAATCGCGGCGCTTCTCGCGCGAACAAATGGAAGCCTCCGGGCTGATCGGGCGTCGCGAGGATGGATCGCTCTACGATCGCTTCCGCAACCGGCTGATGTTTCCGATCCACAGCGAGACGGGGAAGATCATCGCATTCGGCGGCCGCGCGCTCGATCCGGAAGACAAGGCAAAGTACATGAATTCGCCGGAGACCGGGATCTACAAGAAGTCGCAGATTCTCTACAACCTGAACCGCGCGAAGAAGACCGCGATGCAGGCCGACCGGCTGGTGCTGGTGGAAGGCTACATGGATGTGGTGGGCGCGACGCAGGCGGGCGTAGTGGAAGCGGTCGCGACCTGCGGCACGGCGCTGACGAACGAGCAGATCCGTTCGATGAAGCGCCACACGCAGAACCTGCATCTGAATTTCGATCCCGATGCGGCGGGCGCGAATGCGGCGGAGCGGTCGATCAAGTTACTCCTCGATGAGAGCATGCGGGTTCGTATTGTCGAACTCGAAGGCGGGCTCGATCCCGACGAATACGTCAAGCAGCATGGTGCGGAAGCGTATCAGGAGCGAGTCAGCAAAGCGAAATCGTATTTCTACTGGATGGCGGATCGCGCGCGCACGAAGTTCGATATGCGGGAACCGCAGGGACGCGTCGACGCTTTCCAGTCGCTGATTCCTTCTATCCAGGGGCTGGCGAGCAAGCTGGAACGCAGCGTGGTCGCGACGGACCTCGCATCTTACCTGGGGGTGGAATCCGGACTGGTACTGGAACATTTTCGTAAGATGGCGGCGGATCGCGTGGACCGCGGTCCCGCGCCAAAGGCGCAGCCCGCTACGCACGCGACGGACCGAATCCTGATGCCGCTGCTTCTTTCAGACGAAAGCGCCCGAGCCGCGCTGGTCGCCGCATTGCGTGAAGTCTCTCTTTCGGGCTCCGCCGCGTCGATTTATGAAACTGTAATCGCCATGCATGAAACCGGAGAGGCTATCAGCTTCGTCTCCGTGCATGAGCGGCTGGGTAAGCCACAGCAGGCGCTATTTGAATCGATAGTACTAGAGGCCGCGAATTGCGAGAATACGCTCGAAGACGGACTGGCCTGCATTGAAGCATGGAAACGGGAAAGCCGGCAGGAAGCGCAGCGGGATCTCAAGGCGCGGATTAAGCAGGCGGAGCGTGAGGGACGATTCGAGGAGGCGCTTCAGTTGATGGCGCTTCTCAGTACGGGAAACGGGCTAAAAACCTAACCCTGGGTATGCAACAGAGGTAGCCCCAGCGTCACCAGGTTATCAGCCAATAGTTATCTCAAAACCGGTGTACAATTGAATCCTGATTGACGCCGGTACGGTGATCTCGGGCTCAAACGGGGAGCCTGAGAACAGAGGATCAAGCAGTGGCAGAAGATAACTTCGAAGCTGTCGATCCACTTGCTCAGGTGAGCAAGGATGGGGCGCTTGCGCTCTTCGACGACGAACCGGACCTGCTGCCGCAGGATACCGACGAAGTTTCGGTCGATAACAACAACCTCTTAATTTCCTCTCTGGATGGCGTCGATGGCAAGGGGGACGAAGCCGACGACGTATTCGATACCGATCCGCTCGACAAGACGCACGATCCCGTGCGGCTTTATCTGCGTGAGATGGGATCGGTCAAGCTGCTTAACCGCGAAGGCGAGATTGGAATTGCGCGCCGCATCGAGCGCGGGCAACGCAAAGTCCGGCGGACGCTGTCGCGTTGTCCGGTCGTCATCAACGAACTGGTGAGGATGGGAAACGACATCCAGACGGGAGTTCTGGATGCGCGCGCGGTTCTTCAGATCACGGACCCCGAGACCGTGGAAGACGACGAAGAAGAGGCGACAGTCGAAGTTCAGGATCCGAGCACGGTTGAGGCCATGATCGCCGATTGCCAGGAACTCGCCGTGATGGGGCGGAAGTTCATGCAGATGCGGCAGCGGCTGGTGGCGGTGCCGCGGCAAAGCAAACCCAAACAGAACCGGCGGCTGCGCTGGGAACTGGCGCGGCTCGCGGTGGTGATTTCGCAGAAAGCGTGCGCGGTTCCGTTGCGGCACTCCGCGGTGAAGACGCTGATCGGGGCGCTGCGCAACGCGGTGGACGAGATCCGGCCAATCGAATTGCACATCGCGCGCAACCATCGGGCGATCGAGGCGGCCGACGCGAAATCGGCGAAGCTGCGGGATCTGCGTAAGGAACAGCGGGCGCTCGCCGACGCGATGAAGAACCTGGAAGACAAGTACGGGACGCCCGCCACCGAGATGCGCCGCGCGCTCGAACTGGTCAACCGGGCGGATCATGAGGCGGAATCGGCCCGGCAGGAACTGATCGAAGCCAATCTGCGGCTGGTGGTGAGCATCGCCAAGCGGTATAACAACCGCGGGCTCCAATTTCTGGATCTGATTCAGGAAGGCAACATCGGACTGATGAAGGCGGTGGAAAAGTTCGAGTACCGCCGCGGCTACAAGTTTTCGACGTATGCAACGTGGTGGGTACGGCAGGCGATTACGCGCGCGATTGCCGATCAGGCTCGCACGATTCGTATTCCGGTGCACATGATCGAAACCATCAACCGGCTGGTGCGGACATCGCGCGCCCTGGTGCAGGAGCTGGGACGCGAGGCTTCGAATGAAGAACTCGCCGAGAAGATGGGGATGCCGGTGCAGAAAATCCGCAAGGTGATGCGGATCGCCCAGGAGCCGGTTTCGCTCGAGACGCCGGTGGGCGAGGAAGATGAATCGCATCTGGGCGATTTCATCGTGGATCAGGCGCATCAATCGCCGGCCGAGCAGATGGTGAATGTGAATCTGCACGATCAGACGGCGGAGGTGCTGAAGAGCCTTTCACCGCGCGAGGAAAAGATCATCCGGCTGCGTTTCGGACTGGAAGACGGCTCGGAGCACACGCTGGAAGAAGTAGGAAGCAGTTTTGCGGTCACGCGCGAACGGATTCGGCAGATCGAAGCCAAAGCGCTGCGCAAGCTGCGGCATCCCAGCCGGAGCTATCGGCTGAAGACCTTTCTGCAGGAGAGCTAAGGCTTCTTCTTTGCCACCAGTTCCTTCACCGCGGGCGGCAGATCGAAGGTGGCGGGCGGGATTTTCGCGCTGTAAGTGACCTTGTCGATGTGGAGGGCCATATTCTGGCCCATCGCGCTCTGGTTCATCAAAAAAGGCGTCAGGACACCCTCCACGGGGCGGTAGTCGCCCAATGTCATTTCGATGGGGATATCGCCGAATCCGGTGGGCATGGTCTGGGTCATTTTGACGAGCAGGCCGGAATCTTTATCAAAGTAGAACTCTTCCACGCCGTGACCTTTGCTGGGGGTCATTTCCACCTGCCAGGCGGGCTTGCCGTTCACGTCTGACTGACCTTTGTTGACGGCGGACTTGTAGTAGTCTTTCCAGTCCCCAAGGATGGAGACGCGGGAGGCGCGGCGGGTGGCTTCGAGCTCGTCGCCCTCTTTGATGCGGGTTCCCTGGATGAGATTGGATTCCCAGGCGACCGTGCCGTCAAAGCCTTCTTCAATCTTTCCAATGCCTGGGAGCTCCAGCTTCGTGTAAGACTTTTCGCCCTGCTGGTCGATTTCGAACGCGCCCGCGATGTTGCGGCCCACGACTTCAACGGTCCCGGTCATGATGGCGGTTTGGGAGCGGTCCATCGCCTGCGCGCCGCCTTCTTTCTGAATGCAGCGCTGAATAAGGCTTTCGCCGGAGGGGAGATCCGCGGACCAGACCAGTGAAACGACGAGCAATGCGGCCGGAAGGGCAAACCACTTCATGAGTACAGGTTACGCCAGGGGGAAAGAGGATGGGGTGGGCCGCCGAGCCATGAGGGTTGTAAGGGAATTGCTGGGCTATTTACCGGCGGCCCCTGGTACTCTGTAGTCTATTGCAGAAAGCGGCGATTTAGTTCCGGGTTTTTTCCGAACTTCCCGCGAAATGTGTAAATCCCACATATTGAACCTCTTCCTCCAGGGCAATGTCCCACCGCTGGCGGATTCGGTCCTTTAATTCAGTCACGATGGCGACCAGATCCCGGGCGGTACCTCCGCCCGCATTGTAGATCAGATTCGCGTGGTAATCAGCCACTTCGATGCCGCCACGCTTCATCCCTTTGGCTCCCACCTGCTCCAGAAACCAGGCGGAGGGTACTTTGCCTTCGATGATGGCCTTCGCCGGAATTTCGGCGGCGACGGCGGCCGGGAGTTCGGCCAGCAGGAAATTCTTAAAAATACTGCCGGCGCACCGCATGGTGGGCGGGTATTTGCGGTTGCGGACAGCGAGAATGCCGTCGGCTGTTTTGCGGAGTTCGGCGGCGTCTCCCGGTTCCATTTCGAGCGTCGTGGAAACGACGATCCACTGCTTGTTGCGCTTGAAGACGCTTTCCCGATAGTGGAACTGACATTCGGCATTGCCGAATTCGCGGACTATTTCACCATCGAGGAAGCGAACCCGGCGAACGCGTTCCTGAATGGAATGGCCGTATGCGCCGGCATTGCCATAGACCGCCGCGCCCACCGAGCCCGGTATGCCAGTCATCGTCTGAAGGCCGGCCATGCCCCGATCGACTGTGAAATCGACCAGATTCTGGAGTACGGCGCCGGATTCGGCTTCCACCATCAGCCCGTCGGCCGAGATGCGGTCGCTGGTCAGTTTCAGGCAGACGCCGCGAAAGCCTTCATCGGCAACGATGAGATTGGTACCGCCGCCGATGACGACCCAGTCGAGCGCGCTGGCGCGCACCAGGGCGAGCGCCTGGGCGAAGCTGGCGGGATTGGAAGTTTCCACATAAAAATCAGCGGGGCCGCCGATCCCGAAGCGCGTATGTTCGGAAAGCGGTACATCGCGCTGAATAGAGACGTTTTCGAGGTTGGAAATACGGTCCAGGGCGTTCAAAACGCTTTCGGCGGGGGCCATCTGGCTCCATTATAGGAGTCCTTTCGAATATTTGTGACTGGTTTGCCTTTGGCGAGGGGATTGCACCCCCTCCTCTGAAAGGAAGGCACTCACATGGCGACCAATGCATTTGAAGACAGCCGGATCTCCGAAGGAACGATGCACATTGGAGCGCAGCACGTCTCGAACATACCGCTGGCAACCCCCTGGGATGACCCCGGCAAGCGGTTTGCCAGCACGAGCACGCCGACAGGCGCGGCAGCGGATCGTCCGGTGCGCCGTGTACTTGGCGTCACGATGCTGACCGGCGCGGAAGTGCGGAATCCGGCCGGGGAAAGTCTCGGAAAACTGGAAGACATCATGATCGATCTGACCGCGGGCAGGATCGCCTATGCGGTGCTCTCATTCGGCGGGTTATTCGGGATCGGTAGCAAATTTTTTATTCTGCCCTGGGGCGCGATGACGTTCAATCAGGGACAGAACGAATTCGTTCTCGATATCCCGCGCGAAGTTCTCGAGAAGGGGCCGGGGTTCGACAAAAACAACTGGCCGGATATGGGCGATCCCGCGTATGGCGCTAGCATTCACCGGCACTACGGTAAGACGCCCTATTGGGAAAACACGGAAACCAATTTCTGCGGCGACGAGTTTTCCGGGAATCGCTGCCGCGAATAGCAGGGAGGCAATTATGTCGAAAGTCACAACCATGGAAGAACTGTTTCTGGATGAGATCCGCGATCTTTACGACGCGGAGAAGCAACTGACAAAAGCTCTGCCGAAGATGTCAAAGGCTGCATGCTCACTGGAACTGAGGGATGCCTTCGATGAGCATTTGGGGCAGACCGAGAACCAGGTGGCCCGGCTGGAGCGAATTTTCGCTCTGGTGGGCGAGGATGCGAAAGGGAAGAAGTGCGCCGCGATGTCGGGCCTGATTAAAGAAGGCGACGAAATAGCGGATGACACAGAGGATACGCCGGTGCGCGACGCGGGTCTGATCGCGGCGGCGCAAAAAGTGGAGCACTACGAAATTTCCGGTTACGGGTCGGCGAGAACGCACGCGGAGTTGCTCGGAAACGATGAAGCGGCGCGGCTGCTGGAGGAGACGCTGCATGAGGAGAAAGCGGCTGACGAAAAGCTGAATCAACTGGCGAAGAACATGATCAATCCGGAGGCGGCGGATATCGCCAGCGATGGCGGTACGCGCCGGAGGGAACCGGTTACTTCGCGAGTGCTTTAAATAGGCGCCGAAGCTCCGCCACACATAGAAAGGAAGAGGGATGTCGACGACAGCATCGGACGTACTCATCGAAACGCTTCTGGACTGGGGAGTCGATACGATTTTCGGGTTGCCGGGGGACGGCATTAACGGAATCATGGAGGCGCTGCGAACGCGCCAGGACAAGATCCGGTTCATCCAGGTGCGGCATGAAGAAGCGGCCGCATTCATGGCCTGCGCTTATTCGAAATATACCGGAAGACTGGGAGTGTGCCTCGCGACCTCCGGACCAGGCGGCATTCATTTGCTCAACGGTTTGTACGACGCGAAGCTGGACGGGCAGTCCGTGCTCGCGCTCACCGGGCTGCAATATCACGACCTGATCGGCACGCATACGCAGCAGGACGTGGAACTGGACAAGCTGTTTATCGACGTAGCGGTTTTCAATCAGCGGGTGATGGGCCCCTCGCACGTAGAGAATCTGGTGAATCTCGCGTGCCGCACGGCGCTGAGTTACCACGGCGTGGCGCACATTTCGTTTCCGACAGATTTGCAGGAAGCGGCGGCCGACCGTAAACTCGCATCGCCGCGGAACGTGCCGCATCACGAGGCGGATGGCAGTACGGCTTCTCATACGCCGCGGGTTCCTTCGCCCGACGATCTGCGGCGCGCGGCGAATTTGCTGAACGCCGGCAAGAAGGTCGCGATCCTCGCCGGACAAGGCGCGCTGGGGGCCGGGGAGGAACTGGAGCAGGTGGCGGACCGGCTCGGCGCTCCGATTGTGAAAGCGCTGCTCGGGAAGGCGGTGGTTCCGGATGACAGTCCTTATACGGTCGGCGGAATCGGCTTGCTGGGAACCAAGCCGGGGCAGGAAACTCTGGAATCCTGCGACACGGTGCTGATTGCAGGCAGTTCATTCCCGTATGTGGAATTCATGCCGAAGCCAGGCAAGGCGCGGGGCGTTCAGATCGATCTCGATCCGGCGCGGATCGGGTTGCGATATCCGGTGGAAGTGGGGCTGGTGGGCGATAGCCGCCGGACGCTGCAGGAACTCCTGCCTTTGCTGACGCGAAACGAAGACCGCTCATTCCTGGAGGAGGCACAGAAGGGAATGGACGAGTGGCGCACCACGATGGTGACGCAGGAAACGCGTACGGATAAGCCGATGAAGCCGCAGGTGGTGGCCGCGGAATTGGGGAAACGGCTGGCGGCGAACGCGATCGTCAGCTCCGATTCCGGGACCATTACGACCTGGTTCGCGCGGCACGTTCCCGCGCGCCGCGGGCAGATGTTTTCGTGTTCCGGGAATCTGGCGACGATGGCGTGCGGACTGCCTTACACGATCGCGGCGCAGGTGGCGTATCCGGAACGTCAGTGCGTCGCCGTGGTTGGCGACGGCGGTTTCTCGATGCTGATGGCGGAATTCGCGACGGCGGTGAAATACAAGCTGCCGATCCGGATCGTCATCATCAAGAACAACACGCTGGGGCAGATCAAGTGGGAACAGATGGTGTTTCTGGGGAATCCGGAATTTGCCTGCGAGCTGCAGCCTATCGATTTCGCGGCGTTCGCCCGCGCGTGCGGCGGGCATGGCGTCACGATCGACGATCCGGCGAGGTGCGGAGCGCAACTGGATGAGGCGCTGGCGTTTCCCGGACCGGTCGTCATCGAGGCGGTAGTGGATCCGGTTGAGCCGCCGATGCCGCCGAAGGTCACGGTGAAGCAGGCGGCGCATCTGCTCGAATCGCTGGTGCGTGGGGAGCCGAACCGGAAGAAGATCGCGACGACGATTGCAGAGGACAAAGTGAAGGAGATGGTATGACCAGATCACGATTTCTTGCGCTGATTGCGGCGGTGGGAACTGGCGGTCTGATGGCGCAGGGGCCACAGCAGCCGGACGCTCCTCCGGACTCGAATACGCCGGGGAAGCCGAAGATTCCGCCGCCTCCTCCCACACCGGCTCCGCCGCCGACCCGGCCCGTGCCGAGGCAGGCGAATCCGGATACAAATCCGACGCCGCCCGATTCGAATACGGCGCCGGTTCCTCCGCCGGGATCGCCCGTGAAACCGGATGCGCAGCCCGAGCCGGGACCCGCGCCTCCGCCTGCCGCGCCGACGCCGCCGGATAAGTGAGATGGAGGGGCTGGCGTCAGGACTTGTGGGGAGCGCTTTGCTTCGGCGGTGAATTACCGGCGGCGCCCGCGCTCGATCGCAGATCCTGCAATAAAAACGAGAACGGCGTTCAATCCGCCACAGACGACGACAAGAATGACAAATGTGCCGAGGGTCGAGATAAATGGCTGAAGATAGGCATTGAACGGCCCCGAGGAGACGGAACTGGTGATGGCAAAGGCCAGAATGCTCGACGGCGCGGTCAGCGCGACGAGCGGGATTGCACCCTCGCCGATCATATCGAAGTCAGCGGCACGGAGAGCTATAAACATGCCAAGGACGATGAGCCAATAAATGGCCGCGACCTTCGCAGGTGTTTTTTGAAATATGGACCGCAACGCAGCTCCAGCATAACCTCAGGGGTGGCTGTATTACCCCTGGGCGGGAAGCCCGGCGCAGAGAGCCGAGGCTCTGCCCCACTCAAAATGCTTTCAGACGATCTTAAGATTTGACAAGTAGAGTCAGAAGCAATGCGGTTTGCTTCGCTTCTCGCCCTGCTATGCGCCTTCTTTCCCCCGTCAGGAGTGGCACAGCCACGGCCGGGGCGCTACTCGATTTCCGGAACGGTCACAGACCCGAGCGGAGCCGGAATTCCGAACGCCGATGTGATCGCGCGGCAGCGCGGAGCCAATACGGCCGCGGCGGAGGCCCGGACGGACAATCTCGGCAAGTTCCAACTCATCTCTGTACCCGCGGGGGCGATCGAGATCAGCGTGAGTCATCCGGAATTCACCAGTAAAACCGTTCCTCTCTCGATCACCGATCGTACGCCGGCGCCGCTCACTATCCCGATGCAACTGGCCGGCGTACACGAAGCCCTGACGGTGAGCGACACCACGGCGGAAGTCAGTACGGATTCGTCAAACAACCTGGACACGGTCGCGATCGACCGGCAAACGATGGACAGTCTGCCCGTGTTCGACCAGAACTACGTCGCCGCCATGTCGCAGTTTCTGGATGCAGGCTCAGTCGGGACGAGCGGCGCCACGCTGGTGGTCAATGGCATGGAGCAAAGCAACATTGGGGTCACGGCATCCGCTATACAGGAAGTCAAGATCAACCAGAATCCTTATTCGGCGGAGTTCTCGCGGCCAGGCCGCGGCCGCATCGAGGTGATTCTCAAACCGGATTCCCCGGTCTATCACGGGACGGTCAACTTCCTGTTTCGCGATTCCACACTGGACGCTCGCAATCCCTTCGCCGCCATCCGGCCTCCGGAACAGAAGCGCATCTACGAGGCCAGCCTGCTGGGACCGGTGGGCCACAACAAGAAAAATTCCTTTCTGCTTTCGGTGGATCGCGAAGAGCAGGATCTGCAAGCGGTGGTTTTCGCCAGTACTCTCCAGGGGCTATTGCAGCAGACTGTTCCCAATCCGCAGCGCTCGACCGAGATCTCGGCATCGATTACGCACCAGTTCACGGAGAATCACCTGGCTACCGTTCGCGGTAATTTCGACGATTCGAGCGTGGATAACCAGGGTGTGGGCAGTCTGGTCTTGCCCGAGGCGGGCGTCAATACGCGCAACCGCGAAGAGGAACTCTATTACAACGACAGCCTGACGATCTCGCCGCGGCTGCTGAATCAATTCCGGGTGGTGTTCGGGCGGGATCGCGCGCCGTCGGTCAGCGTCAGCGATGCGCCTTCCATTGTGGTTCCGGGGGTCTTTACCGGAGGCGGAGCTCAGGCCGACATGCTGCGCACCGAAAACCACATGAATCTGAACGAAATTCTCAGCTGGACGCCATCGAAGCACTCGATCCGCGCGGGTATCAATGTGCCCGACATCAGCCGGCGCGGCATGGATGACAAGACCAACACGGGCGGAACCTACTATTTTTCGAGTTTGCAGAATTACCAACTCCGGCAGCCGTATTCGTTCATTCAGCAGCAGGGAAACGGGCACATCGTGTTTCTGGAAGTAGTGGCCGGCGGCTTCGTGCAGGACGATTACCGTGTGCGGCCGAATCTGACGATCTCAGCCGGGCTGCGCTATGACTGGCAAAACTTCTTTCACGACAACAACAATGTTTCGCCGCGTCTGGCATTGGCATGGTCGCCCGGGAAAAGACGCAGGACCGTGCTGCGCGCCGGCGGCGGTATCTTCTATGACCGCACGGGCAATGCCCCGATCTTCGATCTGGAGCGTTACAACGGAAATCGCCTGCGGCAGATTGTGCTCAGCGATCCCTCCTACCCGGCGATTCTGCCGCCCGGCGGCTTGACCGCCATACCCGGCACGCTGGTGCGACTTGCCCCCAACGTTCGTATTCCCTACCTGGCGCAGTTCAGCGCCGGCATGGAACGGCAGCTCTACAAGGGCACAACGCTGGGCGTCACCTACTGGGCCAGCCGCGGCGTGGACCTGTTCCGCTCGCGCGACGTTAACGCTCCGCTTCCGCCGGATTACCTGACGCGGCCCGACGCGGCGATCGGCGTCTACCGGCAGATCGAATCTTCCGGGCACCTGGAGGCCAACTCGCTGGAGGTTTCCTTCCGCGGCCAGGCGACGCGATATTTCCAGGGCATGATCCAATACACATTCGGCAAAACCATGACGGACGTACCTGGAAACTATGCGGTGAGCGCGCGCAGCAGCGGTATCAGCGCGTTTCCGGCGAATAATTACGACCTCACGGGCGAATGGTCCCGGGCGGATTACGATGCGCGTCATCGCCTGAACCTTTTGGGTACGACGCACGCGGCGAAATATCTGGATCTCGGCGTTGGGTTCAACGTCAGTTCCGGCTTGCCCTATACGGAAACGACGGGGCTCGATGAATATCACACCGGGTACGCCAATGCGCGTCCGCCGGGCGTGCCGCGCAACTCCCTGCAGGGCGCCGCGACCGCCGAGCTGGACCTGCGCTGGTCACATGATTTTCTGCTGAAGAACAGGAAGGAAGGGCCTCAATTTACCGTGGCGCTCGATGCCTTCAACGCGATCAACCATGTGAACTACACCTCTTATGTTGGCGATCTCAACTCGCCGTTTTTCGGCCAGCCGGTTGCCGCCATGCCGCCGCGCCGCCTGCAGCTTTCGGCGCGGTTTGAGTTCTGATATTCGCAAATCAGGTCTTTACAAATTCATCAGGTCCCAATCCGCCGCTATTAAGCGTTTCTTCAGAATCAGGTGATGAGATGCATGATGTCGCGATGAAACCAATGCCAGCGCCGATCGCCGTATTGTGGATGGAAGAACTGAAGGCTGCGATGCGGGGAAAATTCGCGTGGCTCGGGGCGGGCATTCTGCTGCTTGCCGTGGGAGGAATGGCAACGGCGGGGACGCAGGATACATGGCTCGACGGTTACGGCATCATCGCGTACGGCCTGACGCCGCTTGCGTTCATTCCGCTGGCGGCGGGAATGATTGCCAGCGCGCGCGCCAACCGGTTTGTGGAGTGCGTTTTCACGTCACCAGTGGATCGCGGCGCATGGCTCAGCGCCAAGCTTCTTGTCCTGCTGACGCTCGCGGCCGGTTACTATGCGGCGCTGCTGCCCATGATGGGGGTGTATTCGGCGCATGTCGGCATTCCGCCGCTGCTGCACAAATTCCTGCTCTGGACCCCAGGGATGCTGGTGGTCAGTATCGCGATCGGGGCGCTGATTGGGGTGCTTTTCATTGGGCGCAGTCTGGCTGCGCCGGCGGGGGCGGGGATGGGGGTTCTGCTTTTCTACGCAGGACTCATTCCTTTGCAGGAACTCATGGTGGCGCGCGGAAATGGCGCGACGAAAACGGGCCATCTCACGTTGGCCAGCCCGGCGGTATTGCTCAAGAATGCGCTTGGCTTCACGATCGCCGTGGGGAGTGTGCCGGCGACTACTTTCTATACCTGGGTGAGTTTGTTCATCGTTACAGCAGGCGCGCTGGCGTTGACTTACTGGATTTTTCTTCGCGCCCAGGGAGTGGAAACGTGGGAGGCGACGAGCGCGCAGCGCAGCGCGATCATACTAGGCATTCTGGTGATTGCGGCCGTCCCCATGATGCTGGCGGACAGCAACTACGATAGCCCGGCTCCGCCCCCGAATTCCGCTCCGGCGATCCGCGGTCTCTTCGGGCGTTCGGGAATCAATCTCGCGCTTGTGGGGACCGGCGAGACTGTGCCGCGGCGTTGCTGCAGACCCGTTCTCACGCGCGATTTTGAAGCGTTGGGGACGGATGAGCGCTCCACCCGCGATTTGCTGCTTCTGTTTCCGGTGGACACAAGCGAACTCATCACGGACCTCAAGATACAGGTTGCCGGGCAGGACGGACTTGCCGTGGATCTGGACGATTCGGCGCTGGCGCGCGCGGAACAAAATCCGGAGGCGCATCCGTATCCGGACGATTCGGGACCGGTAGCGTCTGACGGCCACCACGTCGCGGACGGGTGGGTGGCGCGGATTCCCATTGTGCTCGAGCCCTCGAAGCCATGGGACATTGGCGGCAACCGGTATCCGCTCACGGTGCGCGCTTCTTACCGGGTGGATGGAAGTCCGGAACCGCGAACGCTTGTTGCCCGCGCGGCGGTGGAGGCGCAGGTTCCCAACGCCATCTATGAAATGGGCGCGGCCTCGCTGGCGTTCCCTCTTCTGTGTTTCGGGATTGCAATCCGGCGATGGAGACAGACGCGGTGACGGGCGGCGTGGAGTATGCAATCGAGATGGAAGGATTGACCCGGCGGTTCGGAGACTTCACCGCCGTAGACAGCATGACGCTGCGGATTCCCAAAGGCTGTCTGTACGGCTTTCTGGGGCTCAATGGCGCCGGAAAAACGACGACGATCCGGATGCTCACCACGTTGCTGCCGCCCACACGGGGAACGGCGAAGCTTTGGGGACACGATGTGGCGGCCGATCCTCTGGTGGTCCGCGGTTTCGTGGGGCTTGTGAGCGATGAAACGAGCGAAAGCCAATCCGCCTGGACGGCGCGCGAGTATCTCGGCTATTTCGCCCGCGTGAGGCAATTGCGGGATGCGGCGGCGCAGGTGGAGAGACTGCTGGACGACGTGGGACTGGACACGCGTTTCCGCGGCAGGGTCATGGGGACGTACAGTACAGGCATGAAGCGGCGCGTGGAAATTGCGCGCGCGCTGATGGGCGAACCCAAAGTTTTATTTCTGGACGAGCCGACGCGCGGTCTGGATCTGCCCGCCAAGCGCGACATGTGGAAGCTGCTGCACCGGCTGGCGGAGCGGGAGAACGACACGATTTTCCTGAGCAGTCACGACGCCCATGAGATCCGGAGCCTTTGCGACAACATCAGCGTGATTGCAAAGGGCCGGCTGGTGTACAGCGGCGCAACGAGCGAACTGGGCGGCGATCTGGATCAGTTCGAAGACCGGTTGATTGAGTTACTGACGCAGGGTGGATGATTTTCGTTATTTGTGGGAGGTTCTAAATGCGAGTTACAGGGGCGGTCATTGCAATTGCGGCGTTGAGTCTGGCTCCGATGGGGGTGGCGCAGGAGAGCGGCCCCTATAAGGTTTTGAAGAAAGCGAAGACGGGCGGCGAAGGTGGATGGGACTATATCTACGCCGATACCGCCGGACGCCGGCTGTTTATCCCCAGAGGGGCAGTGCGCGAGGAGGCGGCTACCGCCACTACGCCGGCGATTGCCGCCGCGCCGGCGCGTCTCACGATTTTCAATCTCGATACGCTTGCGCCGCTGGGACAGATCGACGGCGTTGGCGGCAACGGGACCGCGGTCGATCCGAAGTCCGGGCATGGATTTACGAGCGATCATCCCAAAGTATCGATGTTCGATACCAAAACACGGAAGCTGCTGCAATCGATCGACGTGGGCGATGCGCGGCCGGATGGCATCACGTTCGACGCGTTCAACCAGCGGGTCTACGTTTTCAGCCATCCGACAAAGAACGCGACGGTGATCGACGCGAAAGATGGCAAGGTCGCCGGAACAATCGATCTGGGAGGCGTGCCGGAGGAGGGGATCGCCGACGGGAAGGGGATGCTCTATGTCGTCATGCAGGATGCCATCGGCAGCGTCACCGTTGTGGACGTAAAGCAGATGAAGGCGATCGCCCATTATTCGTTCGTCGATAAGGGTGGATGCAACGGACTGGCGCTCGATCCGAAGAATCGCATTCTCTTCGCGGCGTGCAGCCGGTCTGGCGGCGAGGGATCGCAAACCGCGCAGCCGACGATGGTGGTTTTGAGCGCCACGGACGGCAAAATTCTTACCACGCTGCCGCTGGCCGGAGGTTCGGACGGGGCGGTATTCAATCCCGCGACGATGGAGGCATTCAGTACGGGCGGGAATGGAACGCTCACGATCGTGAAAGAGAAGAGCCCCACGAGTTTCGAGGTGGAGCAAAATCTGGACACGATGAACGGCGCGCGCACGGTAACGCTCGACAGTAAGACCGGCCATCTTTTTACGATGTCGCAGGAGCGAGGCCCGGCGCCACCGGCGCCTGCGGGCGGAGGGCGTGGCCGGGGCGGGCCGGTTGTGCCCGGCTCGTTCACTATCCTGATGATTGGGAAATAGAAACCTGACGTGTGGATACTGATCGCCGAAGACGAGCTTCCCATGGCCAATGCTCTGCGCAGAGGGCTTGAGGAGCAGAACCATACGGTTTCCGTGGCCAATGACGGCATGGAAGCGATTGCCGCCGCGAGCGCCACTTCGTTCGACGCCATTGTGCTGGACGTGATGATGCCCGGCGCCGACGGGCTGACGGTGGCGCGCCGTCTTCGTCAATCCGGCAGTCAGGTTCCCATCCTCCTGCTCACCGCCCGCGATACCGCCGACGATATCGTCAAGGGTCTCGACGCAGGCGCGGACGACTATCTGGTCAAGCCATTTGCCTTAAAGGTCCTGCTGGCCCGGCTGCGCGCGCTCGCGCGCCGCGCCAGCGCGCCCTCCGTACCTGTGCTTCAGGTGGAGGATCTGATTCTCGATCCAACAACGCATGAGGTGAGCCGGGGCGGCCGCCCGGTCAGTCTCACGGCCACCGAGTTCCGGTTTCTGGAGCACCTGATGCGGCGGACCGGACGAGTTGCCTCGCGTAACTCCATCATGGACGCCGTATGGGGCTTCGACCACGAGGTTGAGCCGAACACCATCGACACGTACATCAAACTGCTTCGCGACAAAGTGGACAGCAACCCCGCCACCCGGCTGATTCATACGGTTCGCGGGTACGGCTACGTGCTTCGGGACCGGACGTGAATCCCCGGCGCGTGGAATGGCGCTCCATCCGCTTTCGCCTGACCGCCTGGTACACGGGCATCCTTGTTGTGACATTCGCGCTGGCGGGCGTATTCGTCCTTTTCGTGGTTCGCGATGCGGCTGAAGAAACAGTGGAGAACGATCTGCGCGCGCGACTGGCGGCGGTTCGGGAATACCTTCCCGCGGTCCTGGCCGGCCGGGGCGCCGATCGTCAGAATGACGCGATCGAAGACCGGTTCACTCCGGGGCCGAGAGGCGTCTGGCTGCAGATTGCCGACTCCGCCGGTCACTGGGTTTTTCGAACCGATCCGGCATATTTAGAAAGCTTTCCGGCGCCAAAGTTATCCGGTCTGCGGCGCAGAGGGACAGCGCGAACGATACGCATTCACGGGCGATCGACGCGGGTGCTCACCATTGCCATTCCCGGTGGAGTCGCGCAACTGGGCGCGCCGATGGGTGAATTCGAGGAGATGTTCGAGCAACTCAGCTGGGCGCTCGGGTTGACCAGTCCGCTGCTGCTCATCCTGGCCTGCTTCGCGGGATATTGGATGAGCGGCCGCGCGCTTCAGCCGGTGGATGAAATAGACAGGACGATCCGGCGCATCGGTTCGCGTACGCTGACCGAGCGCCTTCATCTGCGCGATACTCACGACGAACTCGATCGACTTTCCGTCACGATCAATGAAATGCTGGATCGTTTGGAATCCGCGTTCAGGCTGGTGGTGCAGTTCACCGCCGACGCATCGCACGAGCTGCGTACCCCGGTCGCCATCATCAGAACCACGGCTGAGGTGACTCGCGGCGCGAGGCGCACTTCCGAAGAACACGAAGAGGCATGGGATCAGGTGGTTCTGCAATCCGAGCGAATGTCGCGGCTGGTAAACGACCTTCTTCTTCTGGCCCGGGCCGACGCCGGTTATTCCGATGTTGCCTTCGAAGCAATAGACCTCGCGGACATTGTGAATAGCGTTACCTCGGAAGTGCGAGTACTTGCGCAGGCGTCCGGCGTGGAACTGAGCAGCTCGGCGCCCGTTTCGTGCCCCGCGTGGGGAGATCCGGAAGCCATCAGACGGCTTCTGCTGATTCTTCTCGATAACGCCCTCAAGTTCACGCCGGAGGGTGGACAGGTTCGGGTTGGCCTGCAGGCAGAGGACTTGCCGGATGGCCGGTATGCCGCGATCGAAGTCCGGGACACGGGGATCGGGATAGGACCGGAGGATTTGCCCCGGATCTTCGACCGGTTCTATCGCGTCTCGACTGACCGATCGCGCAAAACGGGCGGGTCCGGTCTGGGTCTTTCGATCGCGAAGTGGCTGGCGTCACTGCACTATGGAAAGATTGTGGCGGAGAGCGAACTTCAGAGAGGTTCTGTTTTCCGGGTGACGTTGCCTCTTGCGAAGATCGAGGAGCCGCGCGACAAGGGGCCGGAATAGGGTGCGTAAAGCTGCGTGGTGCGGACGGCGGCTGGGTCATCGCCCCCGTCATCGTCCTGCGGCTCATTCAGCCAGGTGTAATAAGTGACGGCGCCGGCGGCGAGCATGACGATGAGCAGGCCGGCCACGCAGATTCCGGCGCGGCGTGAGAACCGGCGCGGGGTGGCGCGGAGGAATTCCACCGTCAGCAGGACGGTCAGGGCGGCAGCGGCCAGAATCAGGCCGAATTTCCATGCCCAGAACATCAGATCCAGGTCATATTGGCCCGCGACCTCGCTCCAGAACGTCAGCCAGACCTCAATTGCGACCAGAAATTCGAGGGCGAGCAGCGTGCGGATCAGGCGGATGGACATCGCAGGGACTTTCCGTGAACAAACAGCCGGGGTAATCCGTAGGTACTTAAGGATATCCTGAAACTATGACGGGCGCCAACGCCGCCGTAATCGCGCGTACACACGGAAAAGTCTCGCTTTCTTATCAGCTTTCGAGCGCCCTCTCGCTTGCCTGGGACTCGATCCGCGCCCATAAGCTGCGCAGCTTCCTGACCCTGCTCGGGGTAATTATCGGGGTTGCCAGCGTGATTCTGGTGGGCTCGGCGATCGACGGGCTGGGGCTTTACGCCGAGGAGAGTACGGCTAAGGCGTTCGGCAGCGAGTCATACCTTGTGGCGCAGGTGGCCGGCACCGGCGGCATGACCCGCAAGGAATACCAGACCAAACTCCAGTACAACAAGCAAATTACGCTTCGCGACGACCGGTATCTGCAATCCGTCAATGGCGATACCACGATGTACTCGCCTTACCGGCAGAACACCTCCGATACCAAACGGGAAGGAACCACGCTCGAAGAAACGTCCATTCTCGGGGTGTCGGCCGACATGGCCAATATTCGCGACATCAACGTGGTGCAGGGCCGTTTCTTCACGCCGCCCGAGGAGACCAGCGGTTCGCATGTCGCGGTGATCGGCGACGATCTGAAAACGACGCTGTTTCCAGGGAACGATTCGCCGCTGGGGTTGACCTTTAAGATTCAGGGAATCGACTTCACGGTGGTGGGGATTGTGGAGAAGCTGGGCTCCGCGTTTGGACGCAGTCAGGACAACGCGGCGTATATTCCGGTGACGGTTTTCAACCGGATCTATGGTTCGGGGCAGGGGATGGCGATTTTCGCGCGGCCGCGGAAGGAGAGCGGGTTGACCATGGACCAGTCGCTCGATCTGACGCGAGTCGCGCTGCGCAATCATTTTCACCAGAAGCCGGGTGAAATCGACCGGTTCGACTTCGTCACGCCCGATGCGATTCGGGGCTTCATCGATAGCCTGCTGGCGGTGGTGGCGGCGGTGGTGGTGCCGGTGACGCTGATTTCGCTTGTAGTGGGCGGCATCGTGATCATGAACATCATGCTGGTGAGCGTGACGGAGCGGACGCGCGAGATCGGGATCCGGAAGGCGCTCGGGGCTCGTCGGAACGACATCATGCTGCAGATTCTGATTGAGGCCGTCATCATGGCGTTCGCGGGCGGCGCGATCGGCGTGGCGATTGGCGCGGTGATCACGACAGGGCTGACGGCGGTGCTGGGGATCACGCTGCGGGTCACGATCTTTTATGTGGCGCTCTCCTGCATTGTCTCGGCCACGGTGGGAATTGTGAGCGGCTGGTATCCGGCGCTGAAGGCTTCGAAACTGGATCCGATTGTGGCGCTGCGCGCGGAGTAGGGAAGGGAAGACGGATTCGTGACGATAACGCCTGGACAAAATATCGCGATGGCCATGGACGCCGTGTGGGCGCACCGGTTCCGGTCGATGCTGACGGTGGTCGGCATCGTCATCGGCATCACGACGGTGGTGGTGGTGGCGTCGCTGCTGACGGGGCTGCGCGGGAGTATCGTCAAGTTTTTCGACGAGCTCGGTCCGGACAACATTTTCCTTTATAAAACCAGCGGCGATCCGAGTTCCGAGTTTGCGCCTCCCAAGGAACGCAAACGGCGCCCCATGAAGAAGGAATACGCCGACATGATTATGCGCGCCACGACCTATGTGCAGGAAGTGGGGCTGGTGCTCTATATTCCGCCCGCGCCGGCCGGCACACTGATTACGGCGAAAGTGCCGGGTTTCGAGACGGACAGCCTCAATATGGTGGGGACGTCGCCGAACGGCAATGAGCTGACCCCGCGCGACTTCGATCAGGGCCGGTTTTTCACCGAAGAGGAGAACAACCGGACGGCGCATGTGGCGGTGCTGGGATACGATCTGGCGCACGCGCTGTTTCCTTCCGGCGAGGCGGATGGGCGCACGTTTATGCTCGATGGCTCCGAGTTCACCGTGATCGGTGTGTTCGCAAAAGCGAAGGGCGGGTTCTTCGGGCAAAACGCGCAGGATTCGCAGATCGTGATGCCACTCAAGACGGCCGAGGCGCGCTATCCGGGGATTGACCGGTACATGATCACGTGCAAGGCTATCCCTGGACACCGGCAGGACGCGTTCGATGAGGTGGATGGAATCATGCGGCGGCTGCGCGGGTTGAAGAAGGACGAGGAAGACGATTTCTCGATTTCGACGCCGGATCAAATTATCAAACAGTTCGATCAGATCACCGGAATTATCGGGCTGGTTGCGATTGCGATTTCGGCGCTGGGACTGCTGGTGGGCGGAATCGGCGTGATGAACATCATGCTGGTGAGCGTGACGGAGCGGACGCGCGAGATTGGCGTGAGAAAGGCGCTGGGAGCGCGGCGTATCGATATCGT
>CAZWTH010000440.1:0-4769 GCA_964636715.1 uncultured Solibacteraceae bacterium
CCCGGAGGCAGGCCAGCCTTGTCGAAGATCTCGGCAATTTTCAGCCCGACCAGCGAAGTCTCCTCCGACGGCTTCAACACGAATGTGTTGCCCGCCGCCAGCGCGAACGCGACCTTCTTGGTCGCCAAAATCAGCGGGAAGTTAAATGGAGCGATTCCGCCCACCACGCCCAGCGGCCGCCGGATCGCGATTGACATGCGGCCTGGGATGTCGCACGGAATCGTGTTTCCCATGATGCGGCGGCATTCGCCCGCGGCCGAGCGCAGCACGCCGACCACGTAGGAAACTTCAAACTGTGATTTACCGAACGTCGCGCCGCCTTCTTCGATCAGCAGATCGACGACTTCGCTGCGCATCGATTCCAGCACGTCGGCTGCACGAAACAGGATTAGTTCGCGTTCGGATGGCAGCGTATTACCCCACACGTCCTTCACCGCATAAGCAGCGTCGATCGCGCGTTTCATGTGCTCCGGCTTCGCCATGAACACTTTCGAAAACGCCTTGCCATTGGCGGGATTCACCACCGGCGTCAACGCCGATGCGTCCACTTCAATCGTTTGTCCGTTGATGTATGGTGCGGTCATGTCCTTATTCCCGAGTGTCAGGCTACCACAAGCTGAATACCGCAGGTTTCCCGTAGAATCGGAGATGTGAGCGCTTCGCGAACCGTTCCTACCACACCCATCGCTGGACAAAAACCCGGCACCTCCGGCCTGCGAAAAAAGACCTGCCAGTTCATGGAGCCGGGGTACCTCGAGAACTTCATTCAAGCGATTCTCGACGTTGTTAAAGAGGATGCGGTGAAGGACAACGGAGGCAGCCTCGCGAACATGACCATCGCGGTCGGCGGGGACGGCCGCTACTTTAATAAGGAGGCGATTCAAACCATCCTGCGCATGGCCGCTGCCAACGGTTTCGAGCGTATGCTGGTCGCCCATGAGGGGATTCTTTCTACCCCGGCGATGTCGGCGGTGATCCGCTCCCGCAGGCTTGCGGGCGGCATCGTTCTTTCGGCGAGCCACAATCCTGGCGGCATCGACGCCGACTTCGGCGTGAAGTTTAACGCCTCGAACGGCGGCCCGGCGCCAGAAGAAATCACGGATCGGATCTACCAGCGCACTCTTGCGCTGACCGAATACAAGATCTACGAAGCGCCGTCTGTCGATCTCAGCCGCATCGGAACATCGCGGATCGGGCAAATGCAGGTGGAGGTGTTCGATTCACTGCACGATTACACGGCACTGATGGAGCGGCTATTCGCGTTCGACCGCCTGCGCGCTTTTCTCGCGACGGATTTTCGCATGTGCTTCGATGCGATGAACGGCGTAACCGGTCCGTTCGCTCGCCGCATTTTCACGGATCTGCTCAACGCGCCGGAAGGCACCGTGATGCGCGGCATCCCACTCGAGGATTTCGGAGGAGAACATCCCGATCCCAACCTCACTTATGCGGCCGACCTCGTCGCGCGCCTGAACGCGCCCGATGCTCCCGATTTCGGCGCGGCCTGCGATGGCGATGGCGACCGTAACCTGATTCTCGGCCGGCGATGCTTCGTCAGTCCCGGAGATTCGCTCGCGGTGATTGCGGAGCACGCGCCCGCAGCTATTCCTGGATATCGCGATGGGCTTGCGGGAATCGCGCGTTCGATGCCGACCAGCGCCGCCGCCGATCGCGTGGCGGAGGCCATGGGTATTCCCTGCTTCGAAACACCCACCGGCTGGAAATTCTTCGGCAGCCTGCTCGACGCCGGCCGCATCACGCTGTGCGGAGAAGAGAGCTTCGGAACTGGCTCAAATCACGTGCGCGAGAAGGACGGACTCTGGGCCGTTCTTGCATGGCTGTCGATTCTGGAACACACACGCAAGCCGGTCGATCAGATCCTTCGCGAACATTGGCAGCGTTTCGGCCGCAGCTACTATCAGCGCCACGATTACGAGGGCGTTCCCGCGGATGCGGCGAATACGATGATCGCGAATCTCCGCACCCGGATGAGCAAACTCCCTGGGACCAGCTTCGCGAGCAGCCGAATCAAGACCGCCGACGATTTCGCCTACACGGATCCGGTCAGCGGCTCCGTAACTGCCAATCAAGGGATTCGTCTGTTGCTCGAAGATGGCTCGCGCGTGATTCTTCGGTTGTCGGGCACCGGCACGGAGGGTGCGACATTGCGTGTCTATTTCGAGCAATATTCGAAAACGGACATTGCACAGGACCCGGGCGCTCGCATCGCGCCGCTGGCCGACGCGCTCGACGGGCTGACGAGTTTGCGTGCGTTGCTCGGCAGAAACGCGCCTGACGTGGTCACTTAGAAACGTCCTTTACAACTTTCGATCTCTGGAATGGAGGCTCCCCTTGGCTAGTCTCTTTCACTTCAGCGTGCCGCCCCTGGAACTGATCGTGCGCGGCACCGTCGTCTATTGGTTTCTGTTTGTGCTCTTCCGATTCGTGCTGCGGCGCGATGCAGGATCGCTTGGGCTGGCGGACATTCTGGTCGTCGTCGTGATCGCCGACGCGGCGCAGAACGGGATGGCGGGAACTTACACGTCGATCACGGATGCCTTCGTACTGCTCGGGACGATTGCGTTCTGGAACTGGCTGTTTGACTGGCTGAGCTTCCGGTACCGCTCTTTCGCGCGGTTTACCGAGCCTCCGCCGGTGTTATTGGTGCATCATGGCCGGATTCTGCTGCCGAACCTACAGCGCAATATGATCACGCGCGAGGAGCTCGCGAGTCACATGCGCCAGAATGGGATCACTGATATTGGCGAAATCCGTTACGCGACGCTGGAGCCGGACGGGCACATCAGCATAATCAAATACGGCGGGAAGTAACTACACCCCCCGTCTCGCTGCGGATGTTGCGAGTTCGTCGCAGCGATTGTTGTCCGGATGGTCCGCGTGCCCCTTGGTCCATTTCCATTCGATCTGGTGCTGCTGCGTGAGCGCGTCCAGTTCCATCCACAGATCCTGATTCAGCACCGGCTTCTTGGCGGCGGTCTTCCAGCCGTTGCGCTTCCAGCCATTGATCCATTTTGTTATGCCGTTCTTCACATATTCCGAATCCGTCGTCACCTCGACCTGGCAAGGCTCTTTCAGCAGTTTCAGTCCCTCGATCGCCGCCGTCAGCTCCATGCGATTGTTCGTCGTCTGCGCCGCGAAGCCCGACGCCTCCTTCGCGTGGCTGTTATAGCGCAAGATGTACGCCCAGCCCCCCGGTCCGGGATTCCCCAGGCAAGCACCATCCGTGATCAGTTGAACCTTTTTCATCCGCTTGTTTTCATGCGCCGCGCGGGCGCAGTTTCCATCATCTCAGCTTGGCCGCTCAGAACTCCAGAATGAAGGGGCATGTAACGAGGCTAAGGGCGATTACGCCTAGCCCTTACGGGCCATCGTACGGCCTGAAGCTTGTATACTGCTCGGGAAGGGTTTATCGCGTGACAACATTCAAAACCAAGGCCATACTGGCGGCCGGCGTCATAGCCAGTATTTCGCTCGTCAAAATATCCAGCGTTTCGGCGCAGCAGCCGCGCGCGGTCGACGCGAAGATTCTGCAGACTGCGGGCACGGCCAAAGATGCCCTGCCCGGAACTTGGCTCACCTATGGATTGACGCAGACAGAACAGCGCTACAGCCAGTTGAAGCAGATCGATGCATCGAACGTCGGCAAGCTGGGGTTGGCGTGGTCGGCTCCACTGCCGCCGGCAGGCGGAGGAGGCCGTGGCGGCACGGAGGGAACGCCGCTGATGTGGAACAACACCATCTATCAAACGATGGACAACAGCCTGGTATACGCGCTGGACGCGCGCACGGGCGAGCAAAAGTGGATGTACGACGCCAAGATCGATCCGGGCACCGCCCGTCACATGTGCTGCGGAACGCATAATCGCGGGCTCGCTCTGTCAGACGGCAAGCTGATCCTGGCGGCGAACGACGCTCGCCTGATCGCGCTGGATGCGAATACCGGCAAGGAACTGTGGCAGACCAAGGCCGCAGACATCAATCAGTACTATTCGTTCACGATCGCTCCGCGCATCGCGGGCGACAAGGTGGTTGTGGGCGTGGGCGGCGGCGAGTACTTCATTCGCGGCTTCTTCGCAGCGTACGACCTGAAGGACGGCAAGCTGGCGTGGAAGTTCCATACGGTTCCGCCCGCGCCGGGACAGCCGTTTGAGGATAAGGCGCAGGAAGAAGCTGCCAAGACCTGGACGGGAGACTGGGCGAAATACGGAGGCGGCGGCTCGGTGTGGGACGGCCTGGTGTACGATCCCGAACTGAACCTGGTGATCGCGGGCACGGGGAACACGGAGCCGTGGCCGGTGGAACTGCGCGGCGAATCGAAAGACAACTGGCTGAAGTATTCGAATCTCTACACGAACTCGATCGTCGCGGTGGATGCGAAGACGGGCAAGCTTAAGTGGTATTACCAGACGGTGCCGAACGATGCATGGGATCTGGATGGCATCGGCGGCTTCATTATGGCCGATGTTCAGATCGAGGGGAAGACCCGCAAGGTGATCATGCAGGCTCCCAAGAGCGGCGTGTTCTACATCATCGACCGCACCAATGGCCAGTTCATTTCAGCCGAGCCGTTCGTGCCGATTAACTGGGCGACGGGCTTCGATAAAAAGAACAACGGGCGGCCGATGATCAACCCGGCGGCTTACTACGATCAGAACAACGTGGTCCAGATTTACCCCGGTGGCGGTGGTGCTCATAATTGGGCGCCGATGTCGTACAACCCGAATGCGGGGCTGGTTTACCTGCCCTAT
>CAZWTH010000441.1:0-3194 GCA_964636715.1 uncultured Solibacteraceae bacterium
CTTCTTTCCACTACATTCCGGCTTTCTCCTCGGGTTTATCGAGAATTGCTCGTGCTGGCAGAAGAGCGTTAACCCCCTCACCGTTCCCACGTATTACCGGGCAAGAGGACTTACCACACAAATGAACGGGAGAATCATTCATCGAATCATGGGGATAGGCGCTCTCGCGATCGCCCTCTGGCCCCCCAGCCCCGCGCTGGCGCAGAAGACGACGGCGCCAGCGCCGACGCCAACGCCCTTTGCCATCCAGAGCGTCGAACAGCCGGACGCCGAACGTGTGAAGCAGGAATTCGCGGATCTGCTCCAGCATTATCCTCCGTCGGTTCGCCACGTTCTGCGCGAAGATCCGAGCCTGATGACCCAGCAGCAGTATCTGGCCACTTATCCGGCGCTGGTCGCTTTCCTGAACCAGCACCCCGAAATCCCGAAAAATCCATCGTTTTACATCGGCACGGGTCAGAACGATTACGATCGGCGTACGCCTTCGGACCGCGCTTTTGATATGTGGAACCGATTTGCGGAGAATCTCTCCATTTTCGCGGCCTTCGCCATGGCGATCGGCCTTCTCACCTGGCTCATCCGCACCTTCGTGGACTACCGCCGCTGGACCCGCCTCACCAAACTGCAGGCCGAGGTGCACACGCGTCTGCTGGACCGCTTCAACACCAATGAGGATCTGATGGCGTACATGGCAACCCCGGCTGGCGCGCGCTTCCTCTCATCGGCGCCCATCCCTCTCGATTCGCGCAGCATGAGCGCGCCACTGGGACGCATTTTGCTTTCTCTGCAGGCCGGTCTTGTTCTGGCCGCGGCGGGCGTCGGCCTGATGCTGGCCAGCCAGACGGTTTCCCAAATTGAGGCGGCCGAACCCCTCCACATTCTCGGCCTCATCTCCATCGCTCTCGGAGTTGGATTCGCGCTCTCCGCCGCCGCCTCCTTCCTGATCTCGAAGAAGCTGGGACTCCTCGAACCGCCGCCCCGCCAGCGTGTTCTCGATCTCCCCGAGATGCCCCAATGAAAGGTAGACTGAAATTGTGTTCCGGGAACTGACTTACAGCGATGTCAGCCGCGCGAAGGCACTTGCCGGCGCCGAGGTCAGCTTCGTGATGGACGAAGAGGCCTTCCGCGGCTTTTACGACCGCAACGCCCGCGGCCTCTGGGCGTACCTCTCCCGCGTCACCGGCGACCGGCAACTCGCCGACGATCTTCTGCAGGAAGCGTTCTACCGCTTCCTGCGCGCTGCTTCCAACTCGCCCGGCGAGGATCGTTTCGACAGCGACGCCCATCGCCGCAATTCGCTTTATCGCATCGCCACGAATCTGGCGGTGGATGTGCGGCGGCGCAGCTTCACCCGGCCCGCGGCGTCCGTCACGGGCGACGACGTGGAACGCGTCGCGGCATTTGGACACTCCGCATACTCCGGCGATCACGGTGAGGACGCAGCCCGGCGCGCCGATGTGAACCGCGCCATGGCCCAGCTTCGCCCGCGCGATCGCGCCATGCTGTGGATGGCTTATGCGGAAGGCGCATCGCACGACGAGATCGCGGGCGCCATTGGCGTACGGCCCTCCAGCATGAAGCTCCTCCTTTTCCGCGCCCGCAGGAAAATGGCGAAACTGCTCGGCGAGAAGGGAGGCGGCCAGTGAGAAAGATCGAATGTGAATTCGAAGCTGACGTTCTCTCGGCGGTCATCCAGTCGCGTTGGCCGGACCGCGTGGATACGGAACTGCGCGAACATGCGAAGCACTGCGAGATCTGCTCGGACGTTGCCGCTGTAGCGGGCGCGATCGAATGCGCGCGCGAGGAATCGGCTGAGTATGCGCGCGTTCCGGATGTATTGCCTGATTCCGGCCGGGTCTGGTGGAAGGCGCAGATGCGTGCGCGCCGCGAAGCCGTACAGGCGGCGGGGCGTCCTATCACCGCGATTCAGATTGCCGCCTTTGCCTGCGCCATGGTGCTGATGGGCGCCTGCATTGGCGCCACATCCAGCTGGTTCCAGGCCGGCCTGTCATGGGTCCGCGCGCAGATCGATTCGGGAGAACTGATTTCCTACGCGCTGGCTCTGATTCAAAGTCACGGGCTGCTCGTGGCCGCCATGGCCGCGATGGTGCTTGTTGTCCCGGTTGCGGTCTATCTCGCGGTCGGCCGCGACTGACGACAACCAGGCGTGCACCTCTTCACCCGTTCCACGTAACGTCCGGGCATGAAGCCTTTCTGCTCTCTGCTGGCGCTCGCAGGCTGCGCATTCTGTCGCTGAGGAAGGATCCTTCTCCACGCGTACAGGATCCCGGATGATCGCGAGTACACGGTGATTGGACCGGAGTAGCTTGCCATTGAACACTTCGACATGGAAGCAACATTTCCGAAGGGTGGCGCGAAGGATCGCCCCGGCTGAAGCAGGCCGGGCCAGACGAGCAGGGGAAATGGCAAATTCACCGCGGCGAAGACGGCCATGGCCCATTTCGTGGACCTGCTCGCGCGGCAGACTGGATTTCCGGTGCTGGATCAGCGCTCACCGGCGCCTACGCGTTCACGCTGCAGTGGGATCCGGGAGCGGGGTTGAACGTTGGTCCTTCAGACAGGCCGCCGACCGGTTCTTCGATTTTCACCGCCCGCGAAGATCAACTCGGATTGGATCTCCAGAGCGGTAAAGAGTCGGCCGAGGCTGTGGTGATCGATCGGATGGAAAAAATGCCGGCGGAGAACTGATACCGCATCGGACAAATAAAAAGCGCCGGAGATTTCTCTCCGGCGCTCGATTTTTCAGAAGAGCAGGGAACTAGACGACGTCCACGCCCATGGACCGCGCGGTACCCTTCACCGAATTCATCGCCGCTTCCACGTCGAAGCAGTTCAGATCCGGCATCTTGATCTTCGCGATCTCTTCCACCTGTTTGACCGTGATCTTGCCGACCTTCGCCTTGTGCGGTTCGGCCGAGCCCTTCGCCAGACCGATGGCGCGCTTGATCAGCACGGGCACCGGCGGCGTCTTCGTGATAAACGTGAACGAGCGGTCCGAGAAGATCGTGATCACGACCGGGATGATGAGCCCCTCCTGATCCTTCGCCGAAGTCTTCGCGTTGAAGGCCTTGCAGAACTCCATGATGTTGACGCCCTGCGGACCGAGCGCGGTTCCGACAGGCGGAGCCGGCGTCGCCTTTCCCGCGGGGATTTGCAGCTTAACCTGACCAGTA
>CAZWTH010000442.1:0-44908 GCA_964636715.1 uncultured Solibacteraceae bacterium
CGGGGAATTCGTTGAGCGAAATCCACCACAAAGCAAGGCCGACTGGCTCCAGTTCCGCTCGAAATGATCGAGAGCCCCTGCCTGATCAGGATGGCTGTCAGGGACGTTGATTCATTCACGGCTTCCGAAGCTCTGCCCCACGATGTCAGTTTTCGGTTGGGGTCTTTTCCATCTGATCCACGACAAGTACGTCGAGCGTGATCTTACGGAATTCCAGCTTCAGGCCGAGTTCGTCGCGCAGCGCGGGGATGACGAGATCCGCCGGGTCGCGTGGGGGATCGCCAGGCTGGAGAGGAGTGATGTAGGGCCGGAGGTCAAGTTTGAAATCGTAGAAGCCCGTTAGTCCTGTCCCATCGCGCACCGGCGCTTTGAGAGCTGACGAGACAATATCGGTGAGTCTCGAAAGCGGCATTTTATGGCCTTCGAACAGCAATGCCGCGCCAGTCATGCTGCCTTCTCCCCCGCCCTCGGCGGCCTGAAGTTTGAGCTGGCGATCGTTGCCGATTACCAGTTCGTAGCCGGAGACCGCCTTCGGGGCGCGATGCGCGACCAGCCTGAACCGCTGATCGAGCAGCGTCCGGAGCATGAGACGAAGTTGATCTTCCGTTGCGCGGTTCTCGGACTTCGCGGTGATGTCGAAGCGCGCGCTTTCGATCCAATCGGGTCCGGATATTTCGTACACATTCAGCTTGTATGCCCAGCGAATGCAGGTGCTCAGTTTGACGCTCCGCATCGTGAGCGTTCCGGCTGAGGCGTCGATCTCTTCCCGGGAGGGCGTGCTGACCCTGATGGATGCTACATCGAAGGCCGGACGAGGAATGCTCTGACCGTGGGCGAGAACGGCTGCGAAAATCACGGCGCTGAGCGTGCGCATTTAGCCTTCCGGTTCCCAGCGGAAGCGGCTGATGGCGAGACCAGTGAATATCGCCGTCGCCAGCAGCAGCAGGCCGATGGGCTGGAGCGCGGCGGAGAAACCAAGGCCGCGCCAGGTCATGCCGTCGAGGCCGTCCATCGCCCAGCGCGTGGGGATGAACATTGTCAGGGTCTGGAGCCATTTCGGGAAGAGAAACGCCGGGACCCAGGCGCCGCCGAGCATCACCATCATCAGAGTGACGAGAATCGCGAGACCGCGCGTGGCTTCGGCCGTCTTGCCGAGACCCGCGATCAGGAGACCGAACGACGCCGTCATGAGTGAAAAGCCGATGCAGATGCCGAGGAAGCCCGCCATGCTCCCGTCGATGTGTACATGAAACACGATGCGCGCGAAGCCGAACACGACGACCAAAATCATCATCGAGGTAATGGCGGCGCTGATCGCGCGGCTGCCGAGCAGGAGTCCTTTGGAAAGCGGGGCGGCGCGCAGGCGCTTCCACAAACCTCGCTCGCGCTGCAACAGCATGCTGATTCCCACTTCGACGCCCATGAACAGAATGAACTGCACGCTCATGCCGGCGAAGGAGTGAGCATACCCGTTGTAGGGCGTTCCATTATGCGCGGTCACGGCCTGGGGATCTACCGAGTAGGGCATCGTGATGGCTCGCTGCGCCAACGGGCCGCCGTCCTGGCCGCCGAACATTTCGCGGCTCGCCACCTGCATCACCGAGCCCGTGAGAACGCCCTGCACCATGCTCTGTTCCGCCGCGTGCGAAGGGTCATAGAGCAGCGATATTTCGGGCTTCTTTTCCGGCCCGAAGAAGGCGCGGCCGGCATCGGCGCCGAAATTCTTCGGCACGACGATCGCGACGGAGGCGGAGCCCTTGCGCACTGCTTCGCGCGCTTCGTCCGCTGTGGCAGGATTGACGCTCAGCAATTTTTGCTTTTGCAGGTCCGCGAGAATTGCGTTCGAGATGGCGCTCGCGTCCTGATCCACATAGAGAACAGCTACCGGGCTGTTGTTGCTGTTGTCACTACCGTTGCCGAAGATAAAACCGAAGAAGGAGGCAATCGCGATGGGTGCGACGAAGCCCATAATGACGGCGCGGCGGTCCGTGAAGAAGAGGCGGATGTCCTTGCGGATCAGGGCACGAAGGGGAGTGATCATGAGTCGCGCAGTTTCCTTCCGGTCAGGGTGAGAAAGACGGTTTCGAGATCCGGACGCTCGGTGACCAGATGCGTGAAGCTCTGGCCGTGAGCGTTCAGCCATCCGAGGACGCGCGGCGTATCCGCAGCCAGATTGCCGACGCCGATGCGGAGCGCTCCCCCGGCGAGTTCGGCGGATTGCACTTCGTCGAGTGAACGCAGATCATCGAGCGGAAAGTGTCCATTTGGGTTTTCGAGCTCGACTGACAGGATGTTGCTCGCAGGCAACATGCGGTAGAGTCCGTGCAGCGTGTCATTCGCGATGACGTGGCCGTGATCCACAATCACGAGCTGGTCGCAAAGGCGTTCGGCCTCTTCCATGTAATGCGTGGTGTAGAGCAGGGTCTTGCCGCGCTGCCTGAGCGTTTCGAGATTTTCAAAGATGGCGTTGCGGCTTTGCGGGTCGACGCCGACGGTGGGTTCATCCAGCAGAAGAAGGTCGGGATCGTGCAGGAGCGCAACAGCGAGATTGAGGCGCCGCTTCATGCCGCCGCTGAAGTTTTTTACTTTTTCGCGGACTTTGTCGGTGAGGCCCACCAGTTCAAGGGCGGCTCCGGCGGCGCTGGCGAGCTTTGCGCCTGACAGTTCATAGAGAGCGCCGAAGAATTCGAGATTGGCCTGGGCGCTGAGCTCGTCGTAGAGCGCGAGATCCTGCGGGACGAGGCCGATGCGCTGCTTGACCGGGTCGGTGTCACTGCGGAGGGCGCGGCCTTCAATCAGAACTTCGCCCGAATCCGCGGTAATCAGGCCGGAAATGATGGAAACAGTGGTGGTCTTGCCGGCGCCGTTCGGGCCCAGCAGCCCCAGCGTCTGGCCTTTTTCGATGCGAAAGCCGACGCCGTCGACGGCGACGGTTGCGCCGTAAGTTTTGCGGAGATTGCGGATTTCGAGCATCGCGTCCTTTGGGATTACGCAGGGAAGGTGGTAAAAAGTTCCCTGGCGTTTCCAGAAAGAATAGCTCGAAACGGGGCCCGGCGTTAAACGGCGGCCGCAGCGGGGGCGGTCTGCCGGCGTTCGTTGCGGAACTGGCGCCAGTTGACCTGGGGCAGGAACAGCGCCGGATCGATGCGGTCGCGGTACTGCACCGAGATGTTCAGGAGCGAATCCAGCAATGAATCGGAGAGCAGATGCGGCTTCAGGCCGAGATCCTGCAGCTTCGAATGCTTCGCGTTGTAATAGTGCTCTTCGAGCTCCACGCGCGGATCGGGCAGGTGGTCAATCTTCACTTTCAGCCCGATATTCTTCGCCACCGACTGCACCATGTGGGCGAGCTGAAGCACGGTGAACTGTTCGGTGAACTGGTTGAAGACACGGCATTCGCCACGGCCCGCCGGATTCAGGCAGGCGAGCTCGATGCAGCGGACCGTATCGCGAATATCGATATAGCCGCGCGTCTGGCCGCCCTTACCGTAGACGGTGAGCGGATGTTCCACGGCGGCCTGCACGCAGAAGCGATTGAGCACGGTACCGAAGACTTCGTCGTAGTCGAAGCGGTTGATCAGCGTTTCATCGAGGGCGGTTTCGTCCGTCAGGGTGCCGTAAACGACGCCTTGATGGAGATCGGTGGCGCGCAGGCCCCAGATGCGGCAGGCGAAGGCGATGTTGTGGCTATCGTGAACTTTCGAAAGGTGATAGAACGAGCCCGGCTGCTTCGGGTAGGGCATCACGTCCTTACGGCCGTTGTGCTCAATTGTGATGTAGCCTTCTTCGATATCGATATTCGGCGTGCCGTACTCGCCCATGGTGCCGAGTTTGACCAGGTGGCAATCAGGCACGTACTGCTGGATGGCGAAGAGCAGGTTCAGGTTACCGACGACGTTGTTGACCTGGGTGAAGACCGCGTGTTTGCGGTCGATCATCGAATAGGGGGCGGAGCGTTGTTCGGCGAAATGGACGACCGCGTCCGGGCGATCGTCGCACAGGACAGAGGCGAGGAAGTCATGATCGGTGACATCGCCGACGTGGAGCTTGATATCGTTGCCGCCCCGGTCGTTCCACGCGCGAAGCCGCTGGGGCATGGGCTGAATGGGCGTGAGGGTTTGGGCGCCGAGCTCGTGGTCCCATGACCGACGAACGTAGTTATCCAGGATGGAGACGCTGTGGCCTTTCTTTGAGAGATAGAGCGCGGTGGCCCACCCGCAATAACCGTCACCACCCAGAACCAGAATTTTCATAATTTCATCGTAGCGAGACTTCCCGTGATTGTAGCTTAGCCACGACACAAGTAAGGCATAAAGGAATTGCAAATAGGGCGGTTACGCACACTTAAGCGAAGCGCTACTGTTGTAGGTTTGGTGGCTGTTCCGGAGCGGTTTGAAGTGTGGCAAAGCCGCGCGCGATCGTTCGCGGATCGGGGGAGCAAACCGCGACGATGTGCGAGAGCAATTGCGCCACGTCGGCTGGGCCGGAAAGAGAGAAGCCGGCTGCTGTAATGCGGGAAGAACCGATGCGAATGCTCACGTCGCAACAGGCGGCCCGGAACATCGATTCATCCGTGCGGTCATCGCCCAGGCAGACACAGGAGTCGAATGGTCCCGCGTGCCGATAGATATAGCCGAGAGCCGCTCCCTTGTCCCAGGGTACGCGCGGACGGATCTCCAGCGCGTCACGGCCGGCGCGCATCGCGACGTTCGGCCCGAAGGCGCCAAGCGTACGGCGCGCGGCGAAAAGGAGCGTTTCGCGGTATGCGGTTTTGACGTTCCGGAAATGGAGAGTGGCGGTCAGGCCCTTGTCCTCTACCCATGCGGCGGGCCATGCTGACGCCGCAACTTCCAGCGCTTCACACGCCTGCGCGATCATCGGCCGCAGACGGCGCGCGCCTTCATGCTCGAAATGGAGCCCGCCGCCTGCGATTTCGAGGCCATGGTTACCGGCGAAGATCGGTCCGGCGGGGAAGCGCGGCTCGATGTCCGTCAATGAGCGACCGGTAATCACCGCTATGGTTACCCGTTGAGAGGCGAGCGCGTACCGGAGCGTCCTGAGCACGGAAGGAATCGGTTGCGCTTCGGAGGGCCGGTCGACCAGAGGACAGAGCGTGCCGTCAAAGTCCGACGCAATCAGAACGCGCCCCGGCCGTTGCAGGATCGCGCCGATTTCGGAAAGCAGCGCCAGACCCAGCTTCAAAGCGCGACACCGGCGGCGGAATGGCTTTCGGCGAGTGCGGGCACGTAAGGAATTTCGTTCGGCTCGCAGCCGCAGAGCGTGAGCAGAATCCGCCCCGCCCAGCGGTAAACATTATTGGCCGCGACCGTCGATCGCATCCGGTTCATTCGCCGGCGGCGTTCCTCGGCGGGCATGTTGATGGCCTGATGGATGACGTCCGCCATTTCATCGACGGCGAACGGATTGACGAGCAGGGCATCCAGCAGTTCCCGCGCGGCGCCGGTGAAGGCGCTCAGGATCAGGACGCCATCGCCGTCGATGCGGCTGGCGACGAATTCCTTCGCAACCAGATTCATTCCATCGTGCAGCGAGGTCACCAGGCAGAAGTCGGCCATCAATTCGAGAGCGACCAGCGATTGCTGATCGAGATGCCGCGAAATCAGAACGATGGGCTTCCACGAATGGCGCGTCCATTTCCGGTTGATCGCGTCCACCTGTTCGTGCAGAGCGCGGTTGAGCGAATTGTATTCCGAAATCGCGGTACGGCTCGGTACGCCTACCTGAAGGAACACCAGGCGGCCGATATATTCCGGATGCTCTTCGAGAAGGCGGTCGATGGCCTGCAGGCGGTGGGGAATTCCTTTGGTGTAATCCACGCGGTCAATGCCAATCCCGAGGATCTCCGGGGGCTGGCCGAGCACTTCCATCCAGTGCGCGGTGGCCTGGCCGTAGTGCGCGCGGGCCGCCATTTTCGAATGCTCCTCGAAGTCAATGCTGATGGGAAAGGCGCGAATCGCGGTGCTGTGGCCGTTGCGGGCAATGGAACCCTGCTCGTGATCGATTCGCGCTTCAATCGAACGTTCGATCGTCTCGATGAAATTCGCGCAGTGGTATTGGAGATGAAAGCCGAGCAGATCATTGCCGAGCATGCCATCGAGCAGTTCGTCCTTCCAGGGAAAGGCCCGGAAGGTTTCGCGATTCGGCCATGGAATATGCCAGAACTGCGCCACTGTGATGCGCGGATTGCGCGACTTCAGCATCCGCGGCAGAAGCGCGAAGTGGTAATCCTGGATAAAGACCAGAGCCGAACTGCCGTTCGCTTCTTCCAGAATGGCTTCGGCGAACAACTCATTCGCGACCTTATAGCTCGCCCAGTCTCTGGCGCTGAAACGCGGACGATGGAACGCCGCGTGACACAGCGGCCAGAGTCCCTCATTCGCAAGGCCATAGTAATAGCCTTCCTCCGTTTGTTTCGGCAGCCAGACCCGGCGAAGCGTATAGGACGGCGCCTCCGGCGGGACGCGCACATGATTGCGCGCATCCACCATTTCCCGGTCCGCATCGCCGCTGCCGTGCGCGACCCACACTCCGCCCGAAGCCCGCAGGATCGGGTCGAGGGCGGTGGTGAGTCCGCTGGCCGCCTGCGTACAGACGATCCGGCCACCTTCGCGAACGTGGATGTAGGGTTCGCGGTTGGAGACGGCGATCAGTTTTACGCCGCTCAGGTGGTCCGTCACGAGGGTTTGAAGACGCTCTCTGGTCCAGTTTTCCATGGTGATGTCCGGGAGGTTACCCGGCACTACAAGGTTAAATTTTTCAAGGGGTTAAGCGTCATCCCGCGCTCGCACCAGCGTCACCCGAAAAAAGCCGTAGGATGTGCCGCGGGCCACGTTTTCGTGGCACGCTCTAGATCAGGGAGAGGTGCGTAAAGATTTTGCCGCTGAGAGGGATACTGGAAGTGGGGGAACCCATGCGCGCCCGCAAATCCATTCTTCTGGCGGCGGCTCTGGCGGGTCTGCTGCTGGTGATCGGGATCTCCGCTTATGCGGTCTGGTGGAACGCCCGAAATTCGCAGGAACGCGTAGCGGCCCTGCAGGCCGCGCATATGAAAGCGGGCGTGGCGCTGGCGGGCATTCGCGCGAACGTTTACCTGGCCGCCATTCTGACCCGCGACTATCTTCTCGATTCCGATCCTTCCCACGCGCAGGAATACATCGATCAGTTCAGCGCGATTCAGGCCAACACCGAAAAGAGTTTTCAGGACCTTGACGCCTCCGGGCTGGACGAGCCGCAAAAGGCCGCGCTGAACCACCTTCATGATGAGGTCGCCTCGTATTGGGATCCGACCGAAGTCGTTCTGGACTGGAGTCCGGAAGAGAAGCGTGTGCAGCGGTCGGAGATGCTCCGTCAGAGACTGAAGCGGCGGCAGGAAATTTTCGGACTGGCCGAACAGGTGGAGAACCTGGTGACCGCCAACTTCGTGCACGAACGCCAGAGAATCACCGGCGCAGACCAGGAATTCCGCGCTTCGCTCGGCTGGACCACCGGTATTGCGCTGCTGCTCGGGTTCGCCATCGCGGGCGGAACGCTGTTCCGGCTGCTCGCGCTCGAGCGCCAGTCCGAGACGGCGGAATCCGAGCTGCGGCTGCTCTCGGGACAAATTCGCACCGCGCAGGAGCAGGAGAGGAAGTATCTTTCCCGCGAACTGCACGATCAGGTGGGACAGATGCTGACGGGCCTCCGGATGGAGCTGGGAAGTATTGCGCGCGTGCTCGGCAATGCGGAGAGCGAGGTATCGTCCCGCATCGCGCGCGCGAAGGGAACGGTGGAACAGACGCTGCGCATTGTGCGCGATATTGCGATGCTGCTGCGGCCTTCCATGCTGGACGATCTCGGTCTGGTGCCGGCGCTTGCGTGGCTGTTTAAAGAGGTGAGCCGGCCGAGCGGAATCGAAATCCACGCGAATATCGATCCCGCGCTCGACAAGCTTCCCGATATCCTCCGCACCTGCATTTATAGAATCGTGCAGGAGGCGCTGACCAACGCGTCGCGGCATTCGGCGGCTCACAACGTCGATGTCTCGATCCGGCAGCAGGATGACCAGGTGATCGGCTTCGTGGTGGATGACGGCCGCGGCTTCGACCGCGGCGCGCAGAAGCGCGGGGGCCTCGGTTTGCTCGGTATGGAGGAGCGGGTGCGGGAGGTGGGCGGCTCAGTCGAGGTCGATTCTTCTCCAGGCAAGGGAACGCAGATCGAATTCCGGCTTCCCTGGCCTGAATCCAAGGAGGTGATGAGTGATACGGGTACTGGTCGCGGACGATCACGGGATCGTTCGGACGGGCTTAAAGCTTCTGCTTGACCGCGTTCCGGATATCGAAGTGGTGGGTGAAGCGGGAGACGGACGCGAAGCCCTCCGATTAACGAAAGAGCTGCAGCCGGATATCGTCGTGATGGATATCGGGATGCCTCTGCTGAACGGCATCGACGCCACGGCGCAGATCACGCGGGAAGACGACCGCGTGGGCGTGATCATCCTGAGCATGTATACGGATGAAAGCTATATCGTGCGCGCGCTGGACGCCGGGGCGCGCGGCTATCTGCTGAAGGACAACGCCGATGACGATATCGAACGGGCTATCCGGTCGGTTGCGATCCGGCGGCCTTTCTTTTCGCCGACGATCGCGCAGGCGCTGCTTGAAGATTACGTTCGTTTGATGCGCGAGCGGAAGGTGCGGGATTCGTACGAGGTTCTGACGGAGCGCGAGCGTGAGGTGCTGCAGTTACTCGCCGAGGGTAAATCGAACAAGGAAGCGGCCACGATCCTCGATCTGAGTCCGTATACGGTGGAAACTCATCGTCAGAATCTGATGCAGAAGCTGGGGCTGCATAACACCGCCGAAATCGTGCTCTATGCGGTGCGGAAGGCGATTATTCCGGTCTCGTGAGAACATCTTTCGGGATATATGATTTCCCAATACTTTGTTGGTGTTACACGTTAGTGAATTAACTATTTTCAACTTACGGGTTTTGCGGGATTCGCATAAAATCAACCCGTGGTGATCTCGCTCAAGAAGCACATCGACGCCAGTGGCGTTGAGGCCGTCAAGTCGGCTGTGGAAGCATTCCGGTCGGCGATCGGATCGGCTGCAAAGGCGGGCGCGCTGGCGATTCCTCCGCTGGGCGCCGGACTGCTGGCGAAGCTGAACGCGGTGCAGGAGAGCGTTCCCCCGCAGGCGACTCCGGACCAGGTGGCCGCGGCCCGGGCGGAATTCGAGCAGGAGCTGGAACAGTGGGGCGAGAGCGCCGCGCAGTATTCGAATGACAAGGAAAAGGAGATCCGCGACATCATGATCGCGGTGGCGGTCAGCGCCGAATCGCTCGCCGAGCGGGATCAGCGCTACGCCAGCCAGTTCGGCGGTCTCACCACCCGTTTGCACTCGATCGCGGCGATGGAAGACCTTTCGGCTATCCGGCGCTCCGTGGTGCAAAGCGCGGAGGACATGAAGTCGACCGTCGAAAAGATGACGGAGGAGAGCACGGAAACGGTCGCGCAGCTTCGCGCGGAGGTGGCTCATTACCGCGCGAAACTCGAGCAATCCGAAGCGCGGGAAATGGTGGACCCGCTGACGGGTCTGGCCAACCGCCGGGAAACCGAATCGCAACTGCAGGATCGCATCACGTGGCGGCGGCAGTTCTGCGTAGCCGTGTTCGATCTGAACGGCTTTAAGAAAATTAATGACGTGCACGGTCATGTGGCCGGCGATAATCTGCTCCGGAAATTCGCGACCGAAATGAAGGCTCACTTCCGCTCGACCGACGTGGTGGGCCGCTGGGGTGGCGACGAATTCATTGTCATCATCGATTCCACGCTCGATGAAGCGCAATCGTCTCTCGACCGGGTTCGTAAATGGGCATTCGGCGAGTACTCGATCGAAACGGGTAAAGGCGAGGTGCGGGTACCGATGCGCGCCTCAATCGGCGTAGCGGCGTGGGATAAGAAAGAAACGATGGTGGAGTTGCTGGCTCGCGCGGACGCGGCGATGTACGCGGAAAAGAAAGTCCGCAGCATGCCGCGGGCGAGCGTGGCATAAAGCACGCTGGTGGCTCTCAACCACTCCGGTGGTGGGCCGCCAGAATTCACCCGGTTTTCTCACTCAAAATACAGGCGTTACAGATTGGCATGATCTTTGCCTAACTCTCAGCCGGAGGTTGGAGAGAGTTATGAAAAAGCTCACTTTGCTGTTTGCCACCGCGTTGATGGCGCTTGCTCCGCTGGGCGCGCCGGCCGCAGTTCGGGCGCGCGTATTTATCGGACCTCCGGTAGTAGGTTACGGTTATGGCTACGGCTGGAATCCTTATTGGGGTCCGGGTTATTACGGTCCTCGCTATTACGTCCCGCGGACAAACGCGGGCGAGGTGAAGATCGACAACAACAAGCACATCAGCGAAGCGGCGGTCTATGTGGATGGCGCATACGCCGGTCTGGTGAAAGACAACAAGACCATGCATTTCCGGCAGGGCAACTATAAGATCGAGGTTCGGAATGGCGGACGAACGCTGTTTTCGGACCGCGTCTATGTAACGGCCGGCAAGACAATCCACATCAATCCCGCGTCATAAGTTCCGCGAGAAAGGCGCAGCGCAAACAGCCGCCGTCCGGCGTGATGCCGGCGGCGGTTTTTTGTTTTGCGGCGGACGATCTCTCGTGTACCATGACCGTTAATGTCCTGGAAAAAGGCCGCGCGGATCGCGCTGCATGACATGGGTGGACTCGCCGTGTTACGGCGCCGGCATCGGCGGGAATTCGGGGTGCTCATGTTCCATTCGTTCAGCCGCGAAACGGAGACGAATGTGGATGCGGTTTGCGCTCATATAGCGCGGCACTTCGAGCCGGTTTCGCTTTCGCGAATCGTGGAAGCAATCGAAGGGCGGGCCACTTTGCCGGATAACGCCATCACCGTGACGGTGGACGACGGCTATCGCAATTTCCTGTACGGCCATTCGGTTTTCCGGAAACACCGGATTCCGGCAACGCTGTATGCCGTGTCCGGGTTCGCCGCGGGACAACTCTGGCTCTGGCCGGATCAGGTGGAGTTTGGCGTAAAGAATTCACCGCGTAGCGCGTTGCGCGTGAGTCTTTCGAGCGGGGCGATGGACCTGCCGGTCGACACGGCTCAGGCGAAAGGCGCGACGCTCGTCCGTTTGCTGAACGTTCTCAAGGAAACTCCAAACAATGAGCGGAAGGCTTTTATGCAGAGTTTCGGCAAAGCTTGCGGCGTCGAGATTCCCGCTGAGCCGCCAGCCGGGCGGGAAGCGCTCACGGGCGACGAACTGCGGGCGCTCTCCGACGAAGGCGTCGAAATCGGATGCCATACGGCTACGCACCCGATTCTCTCCCGCATTGAAGATCTGGCGGAACTCGAACGCGAGATTGCCGGAGCGAAACAACATCTCGAAGAACAGACCCGCATTCCGATCCGGCATTTCTGCTATCCGAATGGGCGGCCCATCGACCTCACGCATGACGTGCTCCGCCTGGTGGGCAAGGCGGGATTTCTCTCCGCAGTCACCACCAGTTGGGGCCTGAACACCACGCAGGTGGAACGCTTCCGGATTCGCCGCATCCCCTTCGACAGCACACTGGACTTCGGGTACGGCATAGAGCTGATGGCTGGGCTGCATATGTAAGGGCGGGCCGTAAAATCAGAAAAGTGCAACTCGGCGAAGCATTACGGATTATCGGACAGGCCGGAACGGAAGGACAGCGGACCGTACACCTTCTTTGCGGATTCACGCCGCTGCATTTCGAGACGTTTCTGAAGGCGCATCTGGCGCTTCGGTTTCCGGAAAATGCGATCCGGCTGCGCGCGGGGCTCTACGGAGATTTCGAAGGTAACATCCAGCGCGCCGGGAAGGAAGCGGCCGACGGCGCGGTGGTGGCGATCGAGTGGAGCGATCTGGATGCGCGGCTGGGATTTCGCGCTTCCGCCGGGTGGGGGCAACGGACGCTGGAGGACATCGCCGCACAGGTGGCGGAAAAGTGCGCGCGCCTGGCGAAGGGACTCGCGGAGCTCGCTGAAACGATGCCGCTGGTTGTTGTTGGGCCCACGATCCGTATTCCACACCTGACTTCCACACCGCCCTCGCAGGCGAATTCGCTGGAGCTGGAGCTGGACAGCGTCGTCGCCCAGTTTCGGAGGACGGTTGGCGCTCATCGCAATATCCGGCTGGTCAGCGCGGGCGCGCTCGAAATGGCGTCGCCGTACGCCTCGCGGCATGACGTGAAGATGGACCTGCTCACTGGGTTTCCGTGGACGAACGCGCATGCGGACGCCGTTGCGGGGGTCAGCGTGGGTTGCCTGTTTCCCGCGGAGGTGAAGAAGGGGATCATCACCGATCTCGACCATACGCTGTGGAAGGGAATCCTGGGCGACGATGGCGTCGGCGGCGTTTCCTGGTCGCTCGAAGGGAAATCGCAGATCCACGCGCTTTATCAGCAGACGCTGGCGTCGCTGGCGGATTCGGGCGTCTTGGTAGCCATCGCTTCGAAGAACGATCCGGCGCTGGTGCGCGAAGCGCTGAAGCGCCCGGACATTCTGGTGACTGATGCCCGCATCTTTCCGATTGAAGCAAGCTGGGGACTGAAGTCGGATGCCGTGGGCCGGATCCTCAAGGCGTGGAACGTCGGAGAAGACGCCGTCGTGTTCGTGGATGACAGCGCGATGGAGCTGGCCGAGGTTTCGGAGAAATATCCGCGGATGGAGTGCATTGCATTTCCGCCGAACGATCCCGCAGCAGCCGCAAAGCTGCTGACGACCTTGCGGACGCGGTTCGGACGCCGCGAGGTTCGGGAAGAAGACAAGCTGCGCCTCGAAAGTCTGCGCGCCGCCGCCGATTTTCGTGAGCAGGGGGCCGGGGAAGACTCTTCCGATTTCCTTTCGCGGCTGGACGCTAAGATCACGTTTGAAGCCGCCGGTACGGACAAGCGCGCGTTCGAGCTGGTGAACAAGACGAACCAGTTCAATCTGAATGGCGCGCGGTATACGGAATCGGACTGGCAGCTCGTGGTGAATCGCGCGGGTGGATTTCTGGCGAATGTTTCCTATGAGGACCGCTTCGGGCCACTGGGGAAAATCGCGGTTGTCGGCGGACACCGGGAAGGCGACGATTGCGTCGTCGATATCTGGGTGATGAGTTGCCGCGCGTTTTCGCGCCAGATTGAATTTCAGACAGTGAAGAAGTTACTGGAACAAACAGGCGCGCGGGGGATTCGCTTCGGATACAAGGCGACGGAGCGGAACGGCCCGATGAAAGATTTTCTGACGCACTTCTTCAACGGCGCCGGTGCTTCGGGCGGCGAACTCTATTTGCGGGCTGAGGACTTCAATCGGCTCTGCCCGCCACTTTTTCATCAGGTAAACGATCAATGGACAGTGTCACCGAAAAACTGAATCGCTGCTTCGCGGCTACGTTCCCCTCACTCGATCCCGGCAAATATGCCGGCGCCAGCGTGGAAAATCTGGGCGAATGGGATTCCATCAAGCAGCTTACGCTGCTCACCGTGATTGGCGAAGAGTTCGGGCGCGAGATCGATTTCGAAGAATTCGAGGACGCGACGTCGTATGAGGCGCTGGTTCGGATTCTGCAGGCCGGTTAGTGCGGGGCTGTCAGTCTGACGCCGATTGTGAACCGGCCGGGCGGTAGCGGTTGATCGCGGACGCCGATTCACAATCGGCGGCAGGATACCATTCTGCCCCACTCTTTAGGTGAGATAAGAATAATTTCCGTCGTCGAGGAAGAAGCCGTCGTTTTCCACCGGCTGGAATTGAAAGTCCGGGGGCAGCGTCAGGTTCTTTTTCTTGTTCAGCAGAAAGACCGGCGTCATTTCGCCCCCGAGATGCAGCCCCGATTCGCGCGCCGCCTGCTCGGTCACGGCGCCACTGCCGGCGGCCGTGAACTCATTCGCTCCTCCCAGTTTGCGGCCTTCCGCTTGGGCTAGCGCGTAAGCCGGACGTGCGAATTCCGGCTTCATTTCGCGCAGCCACAGGCCGGCGAGGCGGGCCTGGCCTCGAGTCGCGCTGAGTACGAAGTGCCCTCTCGGTGTATTGCCTTCGCGCATCTGGTAGAAATGCACGCGCGCGACTGGGCACGCCATCAGGTAGCGAAAAAACTCCGCGGAGCGCGGAGCCAGACTGGCCGAATCCACCTGTTCGGGCGCAATCTGCCCGGCGGTCCATCCGGCTGGCGCCGCGGAGCCGAGCGACCACATCACGTTCCGCCCCAACCGTGGAATCAGTTTCCAGTTTTTGTGCTGGTGGGTGAGGATCTGCCGAAGCGGACGGATTGGCCGCGCTCCCTTCCACTGCTGCGTGTGTTCCACGAAGCCGTAGGCAGGCAGGATAGTGCGCGTCATGCCGGAACCGCCCATCGCGATGATGAAATCAAACATCGCGGTCAGCTTCTGCACCATGAGAAGGCCTGCGCCTGGCGCTTCCGGAGCGGACGCCCAGTCGATCATGTGAACGCCGGTAATTCCGTTCAGGGTGATCGGCCAAAGCCCGACATGCGCGGTGATGGCGCCATCGCGCTCCAGCACGTAAGCGCGCGGCGCGGAATAATCGGCGCGGGGGCTCCAGTATTTCCAGTGCATGACTGGCGGCTGGACAAAGGGCGCGTTTGGCCCGGCGCCGAACACGCGTAACAGGAAATCGCTGACGGCGGGCAGATCGTCAGGCGTGGTGGGGCGCAGAACCGATTTCATCCGGATCGTCCATTATAAATGGCGCGCGGGTTGGCGTATCGATCAGCGTTGCGCGCGGCGGCTGGAGTAGAAGGCGTCGAAAAATCCGAAGCGGGCCTGGTCGGGGGTCGGGATCGCGCGCAGATCCGTGCTCATCTCCATGGATTGCGGGCTGGCAGGCGAGTATGCAGGCCACGCAGGAAGCCCCTTGCCGTTCGGATTGCCGGTCTTCGCGAAGTTCACCCAGTACGACGACATCTCATCGGCGAGCTTGCGATCGGCGGGCTCGAACGGACGATCCCATTTGGCGAGCGTGTTCAGTGCGTAGGGAACTTCGCCCGTGTGATGCGCGCCGTACTTCGTCTGCTCGGGCGTGCCGGGCGCAGTGCGATTAAAGAAGTAGAGATAGACCTTCGATTTCGCGCTCTTTGACTGCGCTTCGGCCCAGGCATGGCTTTGCCAGGCGAAGGTCGGGATCCGCGAGAGCGCGCGCTGCGATTCCGTGGTCTCCGCCTGCGTGGCGGAGGGAAACACTTTCAGGAAATCTTCGGCGCGATCGCCGTACATCCGCGTGGCGTTGGCGCGAAATGCTTCGGGCGTTGGCGGCGTGTTGAAATTGGTGCCGTCGTCGGCGTTCCAGCCGAGGATCGCCGGCACGTCATTCTGCTCACCGGCGGCGAAGATGTCGGCGACGCTCTTCGAGATCACATAACCGTCGACAATCGGGCCACGGCCGCCTCCGTTCTGAATGACGTCGGCGGACTTCGCGCGCATCTCTTTCAGATTCGCCGCGCCCAGCTTCTGCTGAAAGGCGACGCCATTGGCCTCACCCTGCTGAAGAGTCTGATTGCTGTTGAAGACGCCGCCGCTTTCCGCGATGGCGCGGTTGAACAGACCTTTCGTGAGCGGCGACGCCACCAGATAGTTCACCGCGAACGCGCCCGCCGATTGGCCCGCAATCGTCACGTTGGAAGCATCGCCACCAAACGCCCCGATGTTCGACTTCACCCAGTGAAGGGCGGCAACCATGTCGAGCAGGCCGTAATTGCCGGATGCGTTATGCCCGGATTCCTTCGTCAGTTCGGGATGCGCCATGAAGCCGAAGATGCCGACGCGATAGTTGATCACCACCACGACCAGGCCCTTGGAGGCCAGGCCTTCTCCGTCATACACCGGAACGCTGGCGCCGCCCGAATTGAAGCCGCCACCGTAGATCCAGACGAACACCGGACGCTTTTCGCTGGGCTTCGCCGCGCCGGTCCACACGTTCAGGTAGAGACAGTCTTCGCTCGATCCACCTTCCATGGCATCCTTCGCGATGAATTCGGCGCTCCAGGGACCGAACGCGCCGCTTTTGCGCTGCATGCAATCGTGCTCAAAGTGGTCCGCCGCGCGGACGCCCTGCCATGCGGCGGGCGGCTGCGGAGCGCGCCAGCGGAGATCACCGACCGGCGGCGCGGCAAATGGAATTCCTTTGAACGACGCGATGCCGTTTTGGATGACGCCGCGCAGCTTGCCGCCCGCGACCTGCGTGGTGTCGAACGCGGCGTGGGCGGCCGATGCGGTCAGCAATGCGGCTAATGCAAAGTATGTGGGTTTCATGTTGTTCGGCAGAAACGATTTTATTCCGAAACGGATCATAGCGGAAAAACTCCAATCAGCACGGCGACGGCGGTCATGACGATGGAAGTCGCCAGCAGATAGCGGAAGGCGAATTTCTGATGCTCTCGGAAATCGAGCCCTGCCAGGCCGACCAGGAGAAACGGGGCCGGGGTGAGCGGGCTCACGGGAAAGCCGGTGGTGTGCAGCCCGAGCATCGCCGCCTGCGCGGTCTGCAGCGGCGGAACGCCGAGCTTCGCAGCGGTCTGGGCCAGCACCGGCAGCACGCCGAAATAAAAGGAGTCGGGATCGAAGATGACGCTGAGGGGCATCGATACCAGACCGGTGACTAAAGGCAGATGCCGCGCGGCGCCGGCGGGAACGAATGCCACGGCGGCTTTCGCCATCGCGTCCAGCATGCCGGAATCCTTCATGATTCCCGTGAAGGCGCCCGCTGCGAACAGAATGCCGGCCATGAGGAGCGCGGCCTGCGCGTGCGCGGCGATGCGCTCTCCCTGCGCCTGTACGCCGGGGTAGTTCACCTGAAGCGCGATCACCACGCCCACCATGAACACGGGCGCGGGATCGAGATGCAGGCCGATCATCGCCGCGATCAGAGCCACTGTCAGGGCGAGGTTGAAGGCGAAGAGCGACGGCCGGCGGAGGAGCTGGCTCGATGGGTCGGCAGGGCGTTCGAAGGTCATGCCGCGGGCGCTGGTCCGGTCAATTCCGAGGCGGCGCGATTCGCTTCTTCCCATCCACCACGCCATCGCAAAGACAAAGACGATTCCAGCGGCCTGTACGGGAATCAGGGGATTGAAGATCGTGGCGACCGGAATGTGGAGAGATGCGGAGGCGCGAATCATCGGGCCGGTCCACGGAAGAAAATTCACGCCCGCGGCGAGCGAGGCTGCGGCTGCGAGGACCCGCCGGCTCATTCCGAGGCGTTCATAGAGCGGGAGCATCACGGGAACGGTGACCAGAAATGTAACGGCGCCCGAGCCATCCAGATGCACCAGCAGCGCGAGCAGCGCCGTGCCCATCACGATCCGAACGGGATCGCCGCCGACGGCGCGTAGTATGCGGTCGATGATCGGGTCCAGCATGCCGGCGTCCGTCATGATGCCGAAGTACAGGATGGCGAAGATGAACATCCCCGCCACGCCCGCGACGCCCTGGATTCCGTGGACCATAAAGGCGCCGGTCTTCACTCCGAATCCGCCGGCGAGCGCAGCCACGACTGGCACCGCAATCAGCGCAGCCAGCGGCGTGAGAACGCGGAACAGGATCAGGGCCAGCAGCAACAGGACGGTAGCGAACCCGAGCGCGGCAAGCATGAGCAGTTATGTTATCGACTCGAAAATGACGCGGCGGGCGGCCAGATCGTCCAGCGCGGTATCGGGCAGATCGAAAAAGTTCCGGAGAGCTTCGCGCGTATGTTGCCCCAGCAGCGGCGCCGGCGAGGTCGGCCCACCGGGAGTTTCCGAAAGCTTCACCGGCGTGCCCGTCACGCGATGCTTTCCGGCTATCGGATGATCGAGCGTCGGAAACATCCGCCGAACCTCGCACTGCGGGTGAGAGGCGACTTCTTCGAAGTTGCGCACGAGCGACGCCGGAATTCCGGCGGATTGCAGCCGCGCCAGCCATTCGGCGGCGGCGGCGGTTGCGAAGGCTGCTTCGAGCACGGACTTCAGCGGGACGCGATTGCGGATTCGGAGGGCGTTCGTCGCATAGTCGGGATGCGCGGCAAGCTGCGGCTGTCCAAGCGCGGCGCAGAACGCCGCCCAGAGCTTTTCGCTGCCAATGGCAATCGCGATCGCGCGGTCTTGCGTGTGGAACACTTCGTACGGCACCACGGTGGGAAAGGCCGTGCCCATCGGCTTCGGAATGATTCCCGAACCGAGGAAGCTCATGTAGTTCGAGCTCATGGTGGAGATCATGCTGTCGAGCATCGAAACATCCACGTACTGCCCGCGCCCCGTGTTTTCCCGCGCGCGCAGCGCAAGCAGGATGCCGATCACGGCGAACAGTCCGGCGGTCGCGTCCGTGACGCCATAGCCGCAGCGGACCGATTCGCCGTCCTCGGTTCCGGTCATGCTGAGCAGCCCACTGGAGCTTTGGACCACCAGATCCATGGCGGCTTCGTCGCGGGAAGGCCCGTTCTGGCCGTATCCGGAGATGGAACAATAAACCAGACGCGGATTGCGCTGCCGCAGCGCTTCGTAGCCGAGGCCGAGCCGATCCATCGCGCTGGGCCGGAAATTTTCGACGAGGACATCCATCCTGTCCACCAACCGGAGGCAAAGATCCAGGCCTTCCGGCTCCTTGAGGTTGAGCGAGACGCCCAGCTTGCCGCGATTGAGTCCCAGAAAGACATGAGCGTCACTGCCGGCAAAAGGCGGACCCCAGCCGCGGCTCATATCGCCGTCGCGCGCTTCGAGTTTGTAGACTTCGGCGCCGTAGTCGCCGAGCAGCAGCGTGCAATAAGGCCCGGCGAGGGCGTGTGAAAAATCGAGAACGCGAATTCCCTGTAAAGCGGAGGTGGGAGGCATGTTATTTCAGAACGTTGCTGGCTTCGGCCTGGCTGATGAGGCGGCCGGCGTCTTCCTGAACGAGAAAGCGCTCTTTCACAAGCTGCTCCGCGGCGGCTTTCACCTTCGCGACATAGCCCTCGTGCGTGCCGTATCGTTCTTCAATCGAAGGGCGGGGATCGCCGGCCGCTTCGCGCTCCGCCTTTGTGCGCGCGAACGGAATCATGCCGCCCGCAAAGCCGCAGCCACGGCCTTTCAGATAACCGGACGCTGTCATGTTCCAGCCGAGATACGTCGCAAGGGGCGCCTGCTGCAGCACACTCGGAATGCCGCCAATTTCGTTGCCGTCGGCGTCGGTCTTTGGGACCAGCATGGCGATGGTGCGGCGAACGACGGGCGGCTCCATCGAGATGACGCCGGAAAGATCGTTGTATTGGAACTTCGGGCCGAGATCGTATTCGTAAAACGTATTGATCAGGTTGTCCGGCAACGGATAGCCGGGAATGGCAGGGAACCCCATGGCTGCGTGCTGCGGCGGAACGAGTTCGCCGCGATCGAGGCGCGGGTACCGGCTCTCTGGCGGCGCGATGTTTTTTACAACCCAATCGACGAGCGCGCGGCGCAGAGCGCGCATGGATTCCGCAGTGGAGTTCGGATTATCCGGCAGAGCGCAGCCGCGGCCGCCGCCCGCGTTGGGGGCGGCCACCTGAAATCCACCGCGGCCGCCGCCGTGCGTTACGCCGGGGAAGTAGTAGCGGCGAACGTTGGCGGGGAGAGGAATATCGGTATCGGCGCGCGTGCCCACCAAACCCGGCGACATGCGCAGGCCCCAGAATTCGGTCGCGCCGAAAGTCTCCATGATCTTCGGACAGGTCTTCGTCGCGAGGCAACGGTCAAGCAGACCTGCCGCGGCGCGGCCGCGCTCCTGATCGCGATAGTCGCTCCACCACAGCACGCCTTCGCTGCCCGGCTCGTAGAGGCTCGCAGCGCCCCCCGGCACGGCAAACCGGAAATTCAGCGGGTTCTGCCGCGCGGCGATGTTGGGATTCGCGCCGTCCCAGACGATGCGCTTTTCTTCATCCTGATTGAAGCCGAGGTTGATGAATGTCTTGATGAAATTGCCGGATTGCGACGTACCGAAGGCGATCGAATGGCGGATGTTCGCAGCGAGCGGATTCGCGGTACCTGCATCGTCCTTTGCCGAGTAGCGGAGAAAGGATACGATGTCGCGCGTCGCCGCGGCGCCAATCGCGAGAACCAGCGGGTCCTTCGCCGTGTAGACCACGCGATACATTTCGTCCGCCTGAAATCCGTCTTTCACGCAGATCTTCGTGGGATCGGGAGCGCCGGGGAATGGCGTCTTCGCGCAGTCGGCGAACGCCCACTCGCTCGCGCGAACGGGAATCACTTCGCCGTCTTCGGACACCTGCCGCGTCAGGCGCGCTTTCGACGTATCCAGACTCACTGGTCTTTGGTAACGCAGGCCGGCGTAGCCGCTCTCCAACGAAGCGGTTGAACTGCCTCCGGGAAGATTCATCAGGCTCATCATCACGGGGCCGGTGATGGATGAACCGTCCGCATTCTTCGCAACCGGAACCGTGATGGTTTCGAGGTTGGGCCGCGGCGTCAGATCGCCCTGCCAGCCGCTGCTCAGCATGGCGTCGCCTTCGTTCTGTTCGTCTTCCGAGAGGCGCGCGTTCAGCGGCGAATTTCCGCGGTTGGGAACTTCGTAGAGCAGCACTCCGCTGCGTTTCGCGGGGTCGGTGGGAAACAGAAGCGTGAACGTAGCGGAATATTCGACCCGGCCGCGCGCGTTGCGCGGCGCCAATTGCAGATCCTGAATGATGGCGTTCTGCGGCAGCTTCGGATCGAGCTCCCCTTCGAAGTGACCGGTGATGCGCGTATACGCGCCGGCGGGCTGCGTGTGCTCAATCACCAGCTTCGCGACTCGCGCGTTGGAAACTCCCGCGCACAGAAGCACCGTAAGAAACGTGGAAGAGACTCTTCGCATAGAAACCTCAGCGCGGTGGCGCCACGCAGACGAAATTCGCCGCATCGTCGATATCGCCGGCGCCTTTTCGGCGGGCGACCTGTGGATAAGGACAAAGCGGACGCGTGCGGTCGACTTTCCCCGCGGTTCTGTGGGCCGCGACGATACGATCCGGCGCGAGGCTTTTCGCCGCCCACGCATCGAGCGCTGTCAGCGGATCGAACACAGAAGGTCCGGGCCCACCCTGGCAATGGCCCATGCCGGGAACCAGGAACAGGCGCGCGAAATCCGCCGTACTGCCACCTGCCGCGCGCTGCATCGCATCGAAATACTGGATCGTGTCTTCCGGGGGCACCACCGGGTCGGCCCATCCCTGATACAGGATCAGCTTTCCCTGATTGGCGCGAAATGGACGGAGGTCCGCGTTGAGCGCCGAGGTCTCGGCGAGTTTTTCGTCCGCCCACGCTACGTCGCGGTCAAAATCGAAGGTCGCGGGGTCCCACTTCAGGTCGCCGAAAAGCCAGAGCCGCCAGAAATCGACGCGCGCCGGTTCCGCGTGTCCGACGAAATATCCAGGCCATCCGGATTCCGTGCCGGGCATCCAGCCGGGAAAGATTCGCTTGTGCGTGCGTGGATTTGTCGCGCCGTCATAGACCTTGCGGACGGCAGCCACTTGCGGAGCCGTCAGGCAATCGGCATTGTCGCCGGATTTGCAGAGCAGCGTTGCCGGATTGAAGTGGCAGCGGCGCGGATCGTCGATCAGACCATCCTTCAGGCCATCGACCGCGTCGCACCGGGCAACCACAGCACGGGTGATCATCGGAAGCTTGGCGGCGGGCAGAATATCGGCGCCATTCTCATGCGTCGCCACCCATGACCACAGGAATCCGATGTTGAGATGAATGCGATCATTCCCCGGATCGCCCGCCACGATACCGTCGTAATCCGTGGGGAAGCGCTGCGCTTCGGAGAGCGCCTGCTGTCCGCCGGTGGAGCAGCCGCTGAAGTACGCCTTCTCGGGAAATTTGCCGTAATAATTCCGGGCCGTCAGTTTGGCGACATCGGTCATCACGTGAACGGCGCGCCACGCCCAGTCCGCGATCTTTTCGGGGTGACCCTGGCCGAACTGAAGATCGCCGCCCGAATGGCCGGTATCGGAACCCGCGACCGCGTAGCCTTCCTTCACCGCGGCCTGCATGGCCTGGACACTCATCGAGCTCGAATAGCCGCCATTCCCCGTGCCGAGAAGCTTGCCGTTCCACGAAGCCGCGGCCGGAAGCCAGACTTCTATCTGAATTTCGGAATCGGCGACCGGTCTCGCCACCGCTTTCACGCGGCAGAATTCGACTGGCATCGCCGCGGCAACCGCCGAAGTCACCGTGACGCCCGGCATGGAAAGGCTCGTCAGGCCTTCACAGGTCGCCGCGATGGCGGGGCTCACTGTGAGAATCGCCGCAGCAGCAATACGCAGAGTGGAAATCAAGTCTCAATCATATGTCCGCGGCGTTCATTCGGACAATTGACATATTTCTATCTCTTTGATAGTTCCCACCTATCAATGATTCAACGTGCGGCAATACGCCGTCAGGGTGCGGATGAAACCGGCGGCGGCGGGCGAAAGCGACCGCGCCGCGCTGCGGGCAACCACGATCTTCCTCGTCAGTCCAGGATGATGCAGGATGCGGGACCGCACTCCGCGCAGTTCCTCCACTTCGAGCGCTGACGAGGGCAGGAAGCTGATCCCCAGGCCCGCCTTCACCATACCCACCGCCGTCGACATGTAAGTGACTTCGTACGCGGGCACGGGAAAATGCCCGATGGATTCGAATGCCCGGTTCACCAGGGTACGGACGCTGCTTTGACGGTCCATCAGAATCATGGGCAGCCCGGTGAGCTGCTTCAGCGAGATTGCGCGCTGTTTTTCGAGCGACGAGCCGGGCGCGAATACCACGCGCATGCGGTCGGTAAACAGCGGCGTTGTATGGATATCCGCCTCCGCATCCGGAAAACTGCCGATTCCGAAATCGGCTTCCTCGCTTTTCACCATGGCCAGCACACGCTGCGCCACCACGTCACGCAGCATCACGGAGACGCCCGGCGATTCCTCGCGGAACCGCCCAACGATGCGCGGCAAAATGGTGGCGCTGATGGAGGGAAGCGCCGCCACGGTGACCAGACCTCGATTGCCTGACGCAAGATCCCGGGCATTGAGCACCACCGAATCGACTTCCCGCACCAGGCGCTCGATTACCGGAGTCAGCTCCCGCCCAATCTGGGTCAACCGCACGGAACGCGTATTGCGGTCGAGCAGGCGAACGCCCAGGGCTTCCTCCAGCTGGCGGATCTGAACGGTCAGCGAAGGCTGTGAAATGTGCAGCGCCTGCGCGGCGCGCGTAAAGTTACCGGCGCGGGCGATCGCAATGAGGGCTTCCAGATGGCGGAGGTTGAGATTCGCTGGCATATCAGTATTTATTCTCTGTCACTATAACTGCAATCGTATTTTTCGAATTGCCTTCACAAGCGCGCGGGCATACGATGGTTTGGGTCAATTCCAATGAAACTGATTTACTCCGCCGCCGCCTTTCTGGCGCTCACCTTTCCCGCGTTCTCCGCACAGGACGTTGTGAAGACCGCATCCGGTTCGCTTGAAGGAGCTGGCCTCCAGACGTCGGGCGTGCGCGAATTCAAGGGCATCCCGTTCGCGCAGCCACCCGTTGGAAGCCTGCGCTGGAAAGAGCCGCAGCCCGTGAAGGCATGGACGGGAGTGCGGGAGGCCAAGCAGTTCGGCCCGCGCTGCATGCAACAGGCGGTTTTCGGCGACATGGGTTTCCGCTCGAATGGGATGAGCGAGGATTGCCTTTATCTCAACGTCTGGACGCCGGCCAAAGCCGCCAGCGATCACCTGCCCGTCCTCGTTTACTTCTTCGGCGGCGGATTCGTTGCGGGCGACGGCTCCGAGCCGCGCTATGACGGCGAAAGCCTCGCGGCCAAAGGCATCGTGACCGTCACCGTGAACTACCGTCTTGGCGCCTTCGGCTTCATGGCGCATCCGGAGCTCAGCAAGGAATCTCCGCGCCACGCTTCCGGCGATTACGCTTATCTCGATCAGAGCGCCGCGATCGGTTGGGTACACGACAACATCGCGGGTTTCGGAGGCGATCCCCGCAAGATCACCATTGCGGGCGAATCGGCAGGATCGATTTCCGTCAGCGCCCAGATGGCGTCGCCTCTTTCCAAAGATCTGATTGCGGGCGCGATCGGCGAAAGCGGTTCGATCCTCGGGGCGCTTCCTCCCGTGACACTCTCGCAGGGCGAAGCCGCGGGCGTGAAGTTCATGGCAGTCACCGGCGCCACCAATATTGAAGGCATGCGCGCCGTTCCCGCCGACAAGCTTCTCGAAATGGCCGGGCGGCGCGGCGGTCCGCGCTTTGATGCTGTGATCGACGGAACGTTCTTCCCGGAATCTCCGCTCGCCATTTTTCAGGCGGGTAAGCAGGCCCACGTTCCTCTGCTCGCCGGGTGGAACTCCGAAGAGATGAACGCCGCGATGGTCCTGGGTCGCGACCCGGCGACTCCTGAAAATCTGACGAAGAACATCCAAAAGCTTTACGGCGATCACGCCGCCGAGGTATCGAAGGAATTCACTGCCTCCAACAACGATGAAGCGCGCGACGCCGCGACGGAACTGGCGAGCGACCGCTTCATCGCATTGAGTACGTGGAAGTGGGTCGATCTGGCGGTGAAGACCGGCGGGAAGCCGGTCTATCGCTACTACTTTTCTCGTCCCCGGCCCGCCATGCGGCCGGAGATGGGGAACGCGACGGCGAATCTGGCGGGAGGCGTGACACGGGCGGGGAGTGGGGCGCCAGCGGCCGCCCCGCCGGCGCCGCGCGGCGCCGTACATTCGGCGGAAATCGAATACGCGCTCGGCAATCTCGACAGCAATAAGGTCTATGCGTGGACGCCCGAAGACCATAAAGTCTCTGACGTCATGGAAGGCTATTTCGCCAACTTCATCAAGACGGGCAATCCGAATGTCGCCGGGGAGCCGAAGTGGCCGGCGGCAAATGCCGGGGGCCAGGCGCACTATATTCAGATCGACGTGGATACGCGTGAACAGACTTCGAAGAAGGAAGGCCGCTTCACTGTTCTCGACAAGATCGCACAGTAACGCTGGAAGCGTTCCGGGCGGGTGGTTCGGAGCTTCCTAATACAATGTGCAGGCAGTCCCCACCGAATCCGGCCATAGCGTCCGCGCGGATTTGGAAGCGAATCGCTGGGCTGGCAATCGCTTAGCGACGCACGTCTCGATTCTGGCGGCGGATATTGCCGGGTTCTGGACCGCGTTTATCGCGGCGGTGGTCATCCGCCATGCGATGGGCGGTCAGTTTCTGCTGGCTGATTACGCCCGGTTTGTTCCCCTGTTGCTCGGGTTCATTGTCGTTTACGCGGCCATCGGGCTGTATCCGGGAGTCGGGCTCCATCCGGTGCGGGAACTGCGCGGCATCGTTTATGCGAATTCGGTCGTGTACCTCGCGATGATGGCGGGCACGTTCCTCTCGAAAACCGGTATCCTGTTCTCTCGTCTGGCATTCACAGGCGCGTGGGCGCTGAGCATACTGCTGGTGATTCTGTTCCGGAACCTGGTCCGGTCCGGGCTGGCGCGAAAGAGATGGTGGGGAATTCCGGTCGTGGTGTTCGGGGCTGGGCGGATGGGGCGCCAGGTGGTAGACCTACTGGGGGCGCAGCCTTCGCTTGGGTTGAAGGTAGCGGGGGTGCTGGATGACGACCCGGCGACGCATTCACTCGGCTCTCTCGCTCTCGCGCCCTTGTTGGCGGATCGGTACGGGTTAAGCTATGCGATCGTGGCGATGCCGGGCGTGAGTGCGGCGCGGCTGCACGAAATTCTGCGCCGCTATGCGCATCGCTTTCGGCATTTTCTGGTGATTCCGAACATTGCGGATCTGGGGATGCTTTGGGTTTCGACCCGCGATCTGGGCGGTGTGCTGGGTCTTGAGATGTCGCAGAATCTGCTGCACGCTGCGCCGCGCATGGCGAAGCGGATCGTGGATATAGTCCTCGCCATGGGCGCGGCTGTTGTGCTGGCCCCGGCTCTGATTGGCATTGCGGCGGCCGTGCGGCTGACATCGCGCGGTCCTGTGTTTTTTTCACAGCCGCGCATCGGCAAAGACCGCTGCGTGTTTCGCGCCTGGAAGTTCCGGACGATGATGCGGGACGCCGACCGGTTGCTCGAAGACTATTTCGAGAGGAATCCGGCGCGGCGGCTGGAATGGCGCGTGAACAGGAAGCTGCGCGAGGACCCGCGTCTGACGCCGGCAGGCCGTTTTCTCCGGCAGTTCAGCCTGGATGAGTTGCCTCAGCTCTGGAATGTTTTTCGCGGGCAGATGAGCCTGGCGGGTCCACGTCCGATTGCGGCGGATGAACTGGTGCGTTATGGGGAGGGAATCGAACTCTATACAAAGGTGCTGCCAGGCATCACGGGACTGTGGCAGGTTTCGGGACGCAATGACACCACGTATGACGAGCGCGTGCGGCTGGATGAATACTACGTGCGGAACTGGTCCGTCTGGATGGATCTGTGGATTCTGGGGCGGACGCTGCGGTGCGTGATTACGCGGCGGGGCGCCTATTGAGGGAACAGACGCAGCGCTGGCAGATGGGGTTGGTTGCGATATCAAGCTGCTGGCGGAAGGCGATGGCCTGAGGACCGTTGACGATATCGCGCAGGGTAGTTCCGCTCGCGAGGCGGCCGACCGGCGGTTGAAAGAAGCAGGGGCGAACGGCGCCATCGGCTTCGACCACGGCGGAAACCCAGGGGGCGTTGCAGGCGGGCGATTCGAATTGGCCGCGGAAGTGGCGAACGATGCGCCGGAGTTTCGCGGGGGATTCGACGATATACCCGCCGCATTCGCCGGTGGCGATGAGGCGGTCGATTTCGGCGGCAAGGAATGCGGGATTGGGCGCGATATCGGGGGCTGCGCCGGGGCGCCGATTGAATGTATCGGGGCTGAGATCTGCCGCGAGATATGAGATCGAGTTCAGGCCGAGTTCGTGGGCGATGCGCCAGGTATCGACCAGGGCGGCGGCGTTTTCGCGCTGCACGGTACAGCGCGCGGCGATGGGGAATTCCGGGCGTAATGCGGCGATGTGTTCGACGCCCGCGCGCAGGCGATCGAATGCGCGGTCCACGCGGCGGATGCGGTCGTGTACCGGCGCAGGACCATCGAGGGAGACGATGAGATCGTCGAAGTCTTCGATGATCTGCGCGGCGCGCCGTTCGAGGAGCAGTCCGCTGCTCAGCAGCGTCAGACGGATGCCGCGCTGGCGCAACGGTACGCAAAGCCCGTGCAGATCAGAATGCATGAGGGCTTCACCGCCGGTGAAGACGACGCACTCCACCCCGAGCTGTTCGATGTTTTCGAGTTGAGCGTCGAGTTGCGGGCGCGTGATTTCCTGAACGGCGTCGCGCTTCCAGATGTCGCACATCACGCACCGGCAGTTGCAGCGATTGTGCGGGTTGAGAACCAGGATCGGGAGCTTTTCGATCATGCCGCCACGCGCTTTCCAGCGAGTGCGAATGCGGGGCCCAGGGCGGCGATTGCTTCGCGCGACAGGGCGGCGACGTCCGCATCGACGTAAAATGTGCCGCGTCCTTCCACGTGGAGGCGACTCAGCCCGGCGCCCGCGGCGAGACTGCCGGCGAGAAGCCGGATGCGCCCATTCACCATCACCAGGAGCGGGTGCAGATCCAGCATCGCCTCGGCTGGAGTCTGGCCGCGATCTTCGACGGCGATGAGGTCTGCGACTCCTCCCGCGCGAATCTCGCCTTCGCCATCCGTCAGACGAAGAATGGATGCCGCGTCCGAGGTCACCATGCGGTAAAGACGTTCGGGATCGATCCCGAGCGAATACGCCGTGCGCAGCTCATCGCTGAGATCGGTGTGGGAAGTGAGGGCGGAATCGGTTCCGAGAGCGATCGGAATGCGCGAGTGGAGAACTTCGTGCGAAAGTGTTTGGCCGTAGACCGCGAGATTCGAGCCAGGACACCACACGATGGAGGAGCGCCGCCAGCGGAGCAGGGCAATTGCGCGTGGACCCACCGCGATCGCGTGCACGAGCACCGTGCGGGGATCGAGCACGCCGAGGGCGTCGAGGCGTGCGATTTCTGACGCGGATTTCGCGTCCGTGCCTTCGGCGGCATGGATGATGAAGGGACAGTACGCCGGCGCGTCGCGATGGCGCGCGCTCAGATCCGGACTGAAATCGAGCGAATGTGCCCAGGCGAAGCGCCGCAGAACGCGCACAGGGAAGTCGAGGTCAAAAATGTCCTCCACGAAAGGATTGTGGTGCGCCACCGTGGTGACGCCGCTCAGTAAATTGCGGAGACCGCCCCAGTAGAGACGCACGCGCTTCGGAACAGAGAGGTGTTCCCGGACCGGCGACTGCGCGGGACGATAAATATCCTCGGCCCACTCGCGCGCGTTGGCGTACAGGCGATTGCCGAGTCTTGGAAAGAGATTGAATTCCAGGTGATCGTGCGCGTTAATCAGGCCCGGAAGGATGAGGAAGCCGCGCAGATCCACACGCTGTTCGGCGGGCGCGTCGAAACGGATGCGCCCCTCCTGAATGGTGAGATCCCTTCGCACCGCCGTACGTGGACCGATTGCGATCCTGGCTCCCGTCAGGCGCATTGTTCACGAATCCAGCTTGCCGCGAGGAGCGCCGGTGTGCGCGCCACCTCCTCGAACAGCGTGCGCCTTCCGGCGGCTTCGAAATGGCTGAGTTCAGGCGCGTCAAAGCACGCTTCGATTGTCCATTCGAGTTTCATGTTGGCGGCGCGCGCGGTTTGCTCGAGATCGGCGCGCCGATGATAGAAGTGATCGATGTTCCACGTTTTGCCTTCGCTGTGGAATGAACGCTTCCAGCCTTTAAGCATGGCGGAAGGATGCATGTCGCTCACAATCACGCGGTGGGATACGCGCGCGAGTTCGCCGAACGCGCCGGCGGCGAACGGAAGATAGCTGAGAGCGAACGAGCAGATCGCGAGATCGGCAAACCCCGAGCAAAACGGCAGCGCGCGAAGATCGCCCTGGATCAGGCGGGAGCCGAGAGAAACTTTTCGCGCGGCCATGGCTAACATTCGGGGCGACGAATCGATTCCGAAAACGTTCGCGCCGCCCGCGGAGGCGATCGACATCCAGCGGCCGGTACCGGTTGCGGCGTCGATCACGGTTTTGCGAGCGAGATTTCCAAGGCGCGGCAGGAGCACGCGAGTCTCGAGCGCAAGGAGTGGATTCGGATCCGCGTCGTAGCGATCCGACCAGATCTTATAACCCTCCGCCGCGGTAACCGTCATCAGAGGCTCTCCCAGCGCGGCTTCCGCAATGAGACAAAGCGATGGGCCCATTCGAGCTCCAGCGGCATGCCGTACACGCCAAGCGAATAGCGCCACGAACTGAGCGATTGCAGGAGCAGGCGGCCCCATTTCGGCAGGTGAACGTCCTGGATGGTGGGCCAGCGCGAGTTGATCACGAGTTCGAAATTGTCGATGCGGCGGCGAACGGCGCGGGGCAGCCAGGGAAGCTGCGGGTCCTGACGAATGGTGAAGTTGAGCCAGCGATCTGTAGCCCATTCGTCGGGCGTGGACGGGAATTGGATTTTGCCCTCCACGGCGCCGTACATGCCTTCGGGATTCGGCACGGGGATGTAGTGCTGGACGATGATTTCGGCGTCCGGGTTGAGGCGCTTGATTTTTCGCACGAAGCGAATGGTGTCACGGGTGTCTTCCTCCGGATTGGAGGGGTCGCCGACGACGAACGAGAACTCCGGGATGATATCGAATTCGCGAATGCGGCGCGCCAGCTCGAGTGTTTGGGCCGAGGTGATCTGCTTGTTCATGCTGGCGAGCGCGGCATCCGAGCCGGATTCGGCGCCGAAGAAGATCATCTTCGCGCCAGATTGGCGCAACGCGCGGAGCGTGTCGTCCGAGTAACGCAGGAACGCGTCAATGCGGCCTTCCGCCCACCAGCGCAACCCGAGCGGCGCGATCAGATCCGCCTGCTCCCTCGCGTGACTCTCGTTCAGGAAGAAATTGTTGTCGTAAAACTGGACTGCGTCGATTCCGTAGCGTTCCTTCAGGCTGGCGAGGACCGCCGCGGTTCGCCGCGGCGTTTCGGTCTTCTGGCGTCCTTCGAAAATGGGCACGACGCCGCAGAACCGGCAATGATACGGACACCCGATGCTCGCCTGATGGACTGCTGTGCGGCGGCCGAGAAACGTGGGCAGCAGATATTTTCCCACGGGGAGCCGATGATATGGGAGCAGCGGGAAATCGTTGGGCGACCGCAGCGGCCGCATTGCATTGTGAACGTGGAGACCGAAGGCATCCGTGAAGGAGAGCCCGGAAACGCTCGAAAAGGGGCGCTTCCCGCGCAGGGCTTCCAGCAGCTCGAGAAACGTATCTTCGCCCTGCCCTCGCACGCAGTAGTCCACATATCCGGCGTTCAGCGTGGCGTCCGTGTAAAGCGACGGAAAATAGCCGCCCCAAACAATCGGTACTTCGGGATGCAGTTTGCGGAATTCGCGGCACAAGGCGATCGCGGCGACCATCTGCGGACCGGGCATCACCGAGACGGCGAGCAACTCGATCCAGTTCGCGGCCGCGAGCGCTTCCAGCGTGGAGCCGGGATGAGGGTCGAGATTGCCATCCACGATGGCGTACTCTTCCCGGCCTTCGAGCACCGCGGCGATCGAGAGAATCGCGAGAGGAAAGCGCCGGTTCTTCGGCTTACCGGTGCGCGGGTGGAGGAGAACAATCATCGAAATCTCCCCACGAGGATAAAGAAGCGCGAAGGTGGACGGCGTCCTTTGCGCCGCGCCCGCCAGGGACGAAGCGCCCACCGCCAGCCGTACCAGGGCCAGGAGCGCTGCCAGTCGATGGAAAGTTCGCCCGAGTGGGACGCGAGCAGCGGCTCGTCGAGATATTCGATGCTGCCGAGCGATTCGGAACGGAATCCATAAGTGCGCGCGAAGAACTCCTGGCGCTCGGCGCGCATTTGCTCACCGTGATCCGGCTGCTCGTAGACCGGCGAATCGATCACGGCGAAGCAGCCTTGCGGGCGCAGGCAGCGGCGCATTTCGGCGAGCGTGCGGCGGTAATCGGACGAATAGTGGAACGACGAGTTGAAGATGGCGATGTCGATCGATTGATCGCGGAACGGCAGGACGTTGAATTCGGCGGCGAGGCCATCGGGGCGAGTTTCGTAGTGGCGGAGCGCGCCCAGGCCATCGAGCGCATCGGTGAAGATATCGATGGCGACGGGCTGATGGCCGCGCTGGAGCAGGCGGTTCGACATCCAGCCATTGCCCGCGCCTAGATCCAGAATGCGCAGCGGGCGTTTTGCTTTGCGCTCCAGATCGTGGAGAATGACGCGTTCGAAATGGCGATAGCTGCGCGCGCGGATTTCCCACTGGCCGCTGTTGCGGCCGCTCAGATCGCGGAAGGGGAGCGCGCGGTAGTACTCGCAATCGCTCGATCCGCGGCCTTCCGCGTGGCGAATGAGGGCGTATTGCTGGAGGAATGTGCGGCGCGCCGCCGGATCCATCAGCATCGCGGCGCCTTTCTGAACAACAGAAGGCGGTGATCGCTGCAGGCGCGCAGGAGCGGCAATGAGGCGATGCGGCGATCGAGGATCGCGAGCCGTCGAATGGCGGGACTGGAAAAGCCTGTCACGTACGAGGGCGGAACCGCGAGGCCGATGCCGTGCCACGACCGCAGCGTAAAATCCGGCGCGAACGCGCGGCGAACATTCGCGACTGTGGGGTAGAAGACGCGTGAAGCCAGAGACGAAGCTGCTTCGCCGCTCCAGCGGCGCGTGGCGCGCGCGGCGTCGCGGCGCAGCAGGTACCAGACGCTTTCCCACGCGCAGACGCGGCCCATCAGACAAACGGCGAGCCAGCCACCGGGACGCATCAGGCGCGCCAGCGATCCGCGCATGCCGCCCAACTCGTGCACGCAATTCAGCGCGCCGAAGTTCGACAGGACGCCGTCGAAAAGCCCCTCCAGATCGTCGAGATCCTCGGCCCGGCGCACGCTCGCATTGACGCCGCGCTCACGCGCGGTTCGCACCATCTCCGGCGACGCGTCGATGCCGGTGACGTGAACGCCGCGCGCCTCCAGCGCAAGCGCGTCGTCGCCCGTTCCGCAACCGATATCGAGAACGCGGCTGCCGGGTGGAAAGAGCGGCCCGATACGGCGGGCGACGGCTTCGCGCTGCATTCCGCCCGCCGGCGTACCGGTCCAGAGCGTGTGATAGGAACTCGCAAGGCCGTCGAAGCCTGTGGCCATCATGCTTCCACCTCGGCTGCCGTCAGGGCGAGATTGCGGCGCGCCGCGTCGATGCGCGCCGCATCGGGCACATCCGCCATTTCGCTGCGCAGCAGATCATCCGCATGGCGATAGAAGTCTCTGGAGTGGCGGCCGCGAATGGCTGCTTCGCGATCCGTCGTTTCGCGCCAGGCGCCTCCGTGCACAACGCGGTCCTCGACTTTCTCGAAATAGGGCGTGCCTTTGATGGGATAAGAGATGGTCGTCAGAAAGACGTCGGGACGGCATTGCTTCACAAGGCCAACGGTGGCTTCCACGTCTTCGAGCTGTTCGCCGTCATAGCCCCACATGAGGAACATGCCGGTCTCGATGCCGCGCGCCTTGCAAAGCGAAACCGCCTGGTGGACCTGCGCGAGCGTTACCCCGCGCTGCATCGCGTCCAGAATTCGCTGCGAACCGCTCTCAGAGCCGATCCACACGCGTGTGCAGTTGAGGCGCGCGAGAAGACCGGCGGCGCTCTCGCTCATGCGGTCCGCGCGCGTGATGCATTCGAACGGTATGCGGATCTCGCGGCGTTCCAGCTCGTCCGCATATTTTTCAAGCCAGCCGTGATGGATGGTGAAGACATCATCGGCCATCCAGAGCATGTCTGGCTGGTAGCGGCCGAGAATCCATTCGACTTCGGCGGCAACAGCGGCCGGCGAGCGGCGGCGATGCGAATGGCCATAGACGGAATGACTGCACCAGTTGCAGCGATACGGACAGCCGCGCGCGGTGATAACCGAAATGGACGACTTGCCGTGATGCTCCCGCCACGTGCGGAGATAGCGCGGGATATCGACGCGTTCTCGATCCGGCCAGGGCTGCGCGTCGAGAGTTTCGAGCAGCCGCGGCGGCCCTGTATTCACAAGGCCGTTCTCTGACTGAAAAACCAGGCCGGGAATGCCCGCCCAGGCCGTACGCGCGAAATCGGCCCGCGTCAACTGCTCAAGCGAATGCTCCGCTTCGCCTCTTACGATGAGATCGGCGCCAGCCGTCAGAAATTCCGCGGCGTAGTTCGCGGGCTCAGGACCGCCCAGCATTACGAGCCATCCTGCTTCCTTCGCCGCCGCCAGGATGCGAAGTACATTGGCGCGCGTCATCAGATTGCCGTAGATACCGAGCGCGCCGGCGGGGCCGCGCCGCAGCAATGCGATCAGCTCGGCTAAAGTGCCGAAGGTCGAATCGTAGATCTCCACCTCGAAGCCCTGCGCCCGCAAATGCGACGAGAGGTACAGGATGCCCAGCGGCGCATAGGGCTTCATGATCTTCTGTTCTTTGGGATCCTCGGCGATGAAGTAGCCGTGGGTCAGCAGCAGCCGCATCAGGCCACCTCGGCGAAGCGTGCGGAATCAGTGAAGCGCGCGGAATCGCGCAGCGCATACACGGCGTCCCACCGGGGGCGCGCCGCGCCGCGCACTTCGGCGTGAATGGCGTTCGCCAGTTCGCGGTAGAACTCGGTAGACCATGAACCGCGATACATCATCCGAAGATCGCCGCTGTCTTTCCAGTTCGCGCGTGAGCTCAATTGCGAGGCCACGATCTGGTGGAAGCGCGTATTGGGCAGCGGATAAGAAACCGAGATCCCCACGTCATCAGGCGCGGTCTCGCGCACCATCCGGATCGTTTCCTCTATTTCGTCCCACTCTTCGCCGGGATAGCCGAACTGGAGGAAGAAGCAGGCGCGAATTCCTTCGCGGCGGAGATTTTCGCGGGCGCTGTAGATATCGGCGACGCTGATGCCCTTCTCCATGGCGTCGAGAATTTTTTGCGAACCGGATTCGGCGCCCATCCAGACTTCCGTGCAGCCCGCGCGCGCCAGAGCGGCTGCGGCCTGCGGCGTCATGAGGTCGCAACGGGATTGCATTTTGAACGGAACGGACGCGCCCAGATCGCAGACCTCATTGGCGAATTCGGCGGTCCAGCGGCCGGAGAGAGCAAAGATGTCGTCCGCGAACCAGATGTGATCGGGGTGAAATGCGTCGCGCAGGAGCGCCATCTCGGCCGCGACTGCCCGCGGCGAGCGCGCGTGATAGCCATTGCCGTAGATTGGCTTCGCGCACCAGTTGCAGCGGAACGGGCAACCGCGGCTGGACGCCATGTTCAGCGAAAAGTATCCGTGGGCTTCTTTCCACACGGCGCGGTAGCGGTCCATATCGACCAGATCCCAGGCTGGCAGCGGAAGAGAATCCAGGTCCGCGCGGGGAATGCGTGGAGGGCCGAAATGGACCGAACCGTTTGCGCCGCGGCAAATCACGCCGGGGATTGTTTCGGGAGCGCGGCCCATCGCGTAATCGACGAGCGCATCTTCCACCTCGCCGCGAATCACGGCCGAGAAGCCGGCTTCGAGGTAAAGCAGCGCATGGTCGGCGGAATCGGAGCCATGCGCGACGGCCGGAATCCCAGCCTCTCGCGCACGTTCCGCGAACCAGAGAGCGAGCTCACGATTGTGCAGCAGGCACATCTTCGTCACAAAATTGAAATCGTCATCGCAGACCACGATGAGTTGTGGGCGCCTGCTTTCCAGTATTTTCCCGAAATTGCGTTGCGCGTCAACGAGCGTTTCTTCGAGGGTGGGGTCGAAAAGGGAAACAGCCACGCCGTTGCTCCGTAACGTTGCGGCCGCGAGCAGCGTCTGGAGCGGCGGATAGGGCTGCATGCGCGCCGTCTGTTTGGCGTCCGACCGCACGTGGTTAGCGTGCGTGAGCAGCACCGGACTCAACACGTGACGACTTCCGATTCGAGACGCTGCGCATCCACCTTCGGCTTAGGGGGCGCAACCATCTTCGAGACCCACTCCTTCGCCTTCAGATCGAAGGGGATCGAGTAGTAGCCGTGATCCAGACGCCAGCGCGCGGTCACGCCGATCATGCCGTGGACAACGCGCTCGAACCGATTCGTCCGGCGCACGCCGATCGGAATGCGCCTGAACGCGAGGCGCAGATATTCTCGCATCGTTTGAAGCTCGCGATGTCTTTTGCCTTTCAGCCAGGGGAGCACCGTGTAGCGCGGGAAGAAATCCGACCAGCCCTCCAGCGTTTTCGGCACGTCGATGCCAAGCTCGAAAGCGCGCTCCATCACGGGCGAGCCGGGGTAGGGCGTGAAGATGTTCGTCCAGAATTCGGCGCCGGGATATTTGCGGCAGATCTCCATGATCATGCGGATGGAATCGCGCCGGTCTTCCTCCTCTTCGCCGGGGAAGCCGAAGATCATGTTGAACGAAGGCCGTATCCCTGCTTCGGTCAGGCGGCCCGCCGCTTCATAAACGGTTTCGACTTGCTGAAAATTCTTGCTCATCAGGCGCATGACCCTGCGCGAGCCAGTATCGGCGCCCTGTGCAACCTGAGACAAGCCGGAGCGCTTCAGCAGTTTCAGCTCTTCCACCGTGAGCCGGTTGACCAGGTTCGTGGAAGCCTGGATGCTCCAGTCAAACTTCACGCCGCGCCGCAGAATGCCTTCCGCTATGGCGACGGCGCGGTCGCGATCCACCAGAAAGTTGTCGTCCACAATCCAGAGCAGGGTGAGGCCGTAGCGGCTCACGAGATCGCTGGTTTCTTCCGCTACCTGCCCGGCTTCGAGCGCATTCCATTTGCGGCCGTAGACGCCTTCGTTCGTGCAGTACGCACAGTTGTAGGGGCAGGCAAGGCTTGACGTGTACATCGCCCAACGCCGTCCGCACACGCGCTCGTAAGCATCGAAATCGGCGAGGTGATACGCCTTGGGCGGCATTTCGCGGATCGGCCGGAGCGCGCGCGGCGCGTTGAAGCGCAGGCGGCCTTCTTCGTCCTTATAGCCAACGCCCGCGATGCCCTCCGCCGATTCGCCCGCACGGATACGATCGACGATTTCGAGAAACGCGTCCTCGCCCTGGCCCTTCACCACGATGTCGACGCAATCGGCGGCGAGCGTCTGATCCGGCAGGAGGGAAGGATGCCAGCCGCCGAGCACGACGGGCTTTTCCGGATAGCGAAGCTTAACCGCGCGCGCAACCCGTACCGTCTCGCGAATCATCGGGCCCGTGACCAGGGAAACCGCGAGACACAGCGCGTCGCGCATTTCGTCGATGACGGTCTGTTCGAAGTTCGGAGTGATGGTGGAATCGATCAGCCGCACCTGATATCCGGCGCGCAGCAGCGGGGTGGCGACCGCCAGGAGGCCGAGCGGGGCCGTCGCCTCCTGGCTGGAGAAGGCGGGGAAGAAGAAGACCACTTTTCGGGACGTCATGTTACTGGAAACGGCGCGCAGACACTGCTATGGAAATAGACCTTCCCGCGCGGGCCGCGGAACGAATTTCAGACTTCCCAAAAGTGTTCCGGCCACCCTTTCCGGGTGTCTGAGGGATTAAGACATGCGGGTCGCGCTGGTCCATTACTGGCTGCTCGGAATGCGCGGCGGCGAAAAGGTGCTCGAGGCCCTCTGCCGGGCGTATCCCGAAGCGGATATCTTCACGCTCTTCTATGACCCCGATGCGGTTTCGCCGCTGATCCGCAGCCGCAATGTAAAAGCGTCGTTCCTCAATCCGCTGCGTCGCGCCTACCGGTCGCTTCTGCCGCTGATGCCGATGGCGCTCGAAGACTTCGATCTGCGGCCGTACGATCTCGTCATCAGCAGCGAATCGGGACCGGCGAAAGGCGTGCTGACATCCGCCACTTCGCGGCATTTTTGTTACTGCCATACGCCGATGCGGTATCTGTGGGAGCTCTACCCGGCGCACCGGCATGAGTACGGCGAAAGCTGGCTGAAGCGGACAGCGCTCGCGCCCATCGCGAATTACATGCGTCTGTGGGATTACGCCACCGCGGCGCGTGTGGATGGGTTTATCGCCAACAGCGTGAATGTGAAGCGCCGTATCTGGCGGACATACCGGCGGCGCTCGGCTGTGGTTCATCCACCGGTTGCGGTGGACACATTTCGGTATCGCGCGCCGGAAGATTACTTCCTCATGGTGGGGGAAATGGTGCCGTACAAGCGTCTGGACTATGCAATCCGGTACTTCGCGCACTCTGGCCGCCGGTTGAAGGTGGTGGGAGGCGGGCCGGAATACAAGTCGTTGAAGAAGCTGGCTGGACCTTCGGTGGAGTTTTGCGGACGCGTGACGGAAACCGCGCTGCAGGATCTTTACTCACAGTGCCGCGCTTTGGTTGTGCCAGGCGAGGAGGATTTTGGGATCACCATGGTGGAGGCGCTCGCCAGCGGCAAGCCGGTGCTTGCGGTGGCGCGGGGCGGAGCGGTGGAGATTGTGGGCAACGGGCAGGGAATTCTCTACCCGGAATCCGACGAAGCGTCGCTTGCCGAGGCGCTTCGCTCCTTCGATCGTATTGAACCCTATATAGATCCACATGCGCTGATCGATCGCGCGGCCGGCTTCTCCGAGCCGGTGTTTCAGAAGCGGCTGATGGAAACCATCGGCGAAATGTGGTCGCCGAAGCGCCGCGCGGAAGGCCGCCATGCCGGCCCGGTTCTGGTGCTGCCAAGGCACGGCGTAGCCTCCGGCGAATGATTTCACAATCTGTTTACAACTCCCGAGCAAGTACTTTCCGGCAAATTCCTACGATCGATTCATGGAACAAAGTTGGGATCTGCGGGAGGCTGTTTGCCGCATCGGGGTCGACAGCATGGACGCCATCAGCGACGAATCGCTGATGTTTCTGCTGCGTAATGAAACGGACCGGGCCCGGGGCAACGAAGTGTTCGCGGAAATGCACCGCCGCTATCACGGGCGAGTGCTGAGCTGGTGCCGGCGGCTGACCCGCAACCGGGAAGGGGCCACCGACCTGACCCAGGAAGTCTTCCTGCGCGCGTTCCGGTATCGTCACACCTTTCGCGGGGATTCCAGCCTTTCCACCTGGCTCTACGTCATCACGCGCAACTACTGCATGAACGCGCTGAAGAAGTGCGGGCGCGACCCGATTGCAGGGGCGGATCTGGTTTCGCCGGCCGTGGCCGGTTCGGACGGTACGGAAACGCATGCGCTGGTAGCGAATAGTCAGGCATTCGAGGCGATGTGGGCGCTGATTCACCGGACGCTCACGCCGCTCGAAGCCCGGGTAATGGCGTTGCATTACGGACATGGGCTGCCGCTGGCGATTGTGACGCGGCAGTTGATGCTGGCAAACCCGAGCGGGGCGAAGGCCTACATCGTGAATGCGCGCCGCAAGCTGAACGCGGTTCTTCACGGCCGGACGCTGAAGAGCCGTCCGGCAACCGGCGACGGACGCATCGCGGCGGCAGCCTGATTGTTCCGCGCGTGGTTATCGCGCAGTCATAAGTAATAGCCAGCCCATGAGTTTCCCTGTCTTCCAGGCGCTGAAACGCCTCGCTATGGGCGATCCCATCTTCCCGCAGCAGGTCACGGTGGGGATGCGCGATCCGCAGCGCGAAATCTCGGTCTGGCTGCATGGTTTGGGCCAGCCTTACGATGTCACCAATCGGCACGTGATGGCGTGCGTCGATCCGCTGATCATCGGCGTGGTGTTCGAGCCCTTCTGGCCGCTTCCGGCGGAAGCCAGAGGTAAGCTGTGTCTGCGCTTCAGGGAGCGCCGGGGAAAGAAGCGGCTGCTGGGCGAGATCCGGCTGGCGGGCGCCGGCGAACCGCTTGGCGAAGACGGGTTGCGCCTCTTCCGTGTTCGCGGCAGTTCCAACTACTGCCTGCCGAAGCTGCGTTTGTGGGCGCAGTTCGCTTATCTCTGGTACCGCCGCTGGCGTTTCAATAACAATCCCGAAATCAAAATTACGCCGCGCGAAGCGCACACGATGGTCGCGTTCTTCATTTGTCCGCGGCCGGTTGTGCTGGTCAGCGTACGGCATGGGGAAGAGGGGAATGTCTTCCCCATGAATCTCATGGGGCCCATCAGCGAGGACAGGTTCGCGTTTGCGCTCAACAGCACGCGCCATGCCGCGCCAATTGTGGTAAAGGCCGGGCGCGCCGCGATCAGCAACGTGCCGCTGACGGAAGCCGGCGTGGCCAAAGGGCTCGGGCGGAATCACCTGAAGACTTCGATCGACCTTTCGGAGCTGCCGTTCGAATCGCGGCCTTCGCACACGTTCGGCTTTCCGGTACCGGATTTCGCGGTTCGCGTCCGCGAGCTGGAGATCGAATCGTCACAGCGGCTGGGAAGTCACACATTCTTTATCGCCCGGCTGGTTCACGATGAACCGGTTACGGTTGCGCAGGAATTTTTCTATGTCCACGGGATCTATCAATCGTGGCGCGTGCGCAATCTGGCGGCGCTGGCGATCCGATGAGTCCCGCGCTGGCGCTCCGGCAGTTCAGCCGGTATGAAGACGTCAGGGCCGCTCTTCGCGAGCCGGCATTGTGGCCTGTGGCGCCACTCAAGCCGAACCCGTTCAAAATTCCCGATCCTGCCGCGCAGCAGGAGTTGCGGATGCGGATTCTGGATCGCTTTTCGCCGGCGCGGATGGCGGCCTGGCAGGCGAAGATGGAAAAAATCGAGGTGGAGGTGGCGGCGCGCGGTCCCATCGATCTGGTGGCTGATTTCATTGAACCGTGGTGCCTGCAGGCTGCGGGAATCGTGACCGAAGCTCCGCCCGGAGACTGGAATTCTCTCCTCGCCGAAGCACGCATAGTCTCGCACGCCGCCGCGGAGCCGCTGGATGAAAACCTGCGGCAATGGGCCACCCAGGCCGATAATGTGCTCGCAAGCTACTTCACACGTTCAACGATTCCCATGCCGGGTCCGACCTTCGTCGCTCTTTCGCGAACGGTAGCCTGTCTTCTGGCGAATGGATGGGCGGTGCTGCTCGATCATCCGGAGGAACGGGAGAAGCTGCGGACCACGCCGGAACTGCTTCCGAAAGCGGTGGAGGAGATGCTGCGGCTGGCGGCTATTCCGGATGTGGTCTTCCGGCATGCGGCGGCATCAGTGTCGATTGCCGGCGCGGCGATTGCGCCGGGCGAGCGGATCGTACTCCGGCTGGCGGCCGCGAATCGCGATCCCGTAGTATTTCCGGATCCAGACCGGTTCGATCCTCTGCGCCGGGCGCCGGCGCATCTTTCGCTGGGATTCGGATTGCACGCGTGCGCCGGGGCCGCGTTGATCCGAATGACCATGATGGCGGCGACCTGGGTATTCCTGGCGCGGTTTGGAGCGCTGACGCCGAGCGGCCAGCTGGAGTGGGAAGGCGGGAGCGGATTCCGTACGCCGCGCCGCTTGCTGGTGGGTTGAATGGTGTTTTTTCCGATGGGTTTTCCGGTTGAAATCGAGACGGACGCGCCGGAAATTATCGCTGCCGCGGAGCAAGCGTGGTCGCGGTACTCGCGTGTCTGGGAGCGCGAGCCGGTACGAATTCGCGTCCGGGTTTCGGCTGAGCGGGAAACGGTCAGCAATGCGCCCCGCGTGGAGTTCGATGGCGCGTGGATGTCGATTGTGCGAAGCGGCGCGAATGAGGCGCGGGCGGATCTCTCGGGCGCGACGGCGGAAATTCGCGTGACGCACGAGGTGGCCGCCGATTCAGCATACTTCAACTATCACTTCCTCAAACCTCTCGCCTATCTGCTGCTCGCTCCGCGCAATTTCGCTTTTGTCCATGCCTCGTGCGTGGCTCGAAACGGACGCGCCATGATGCTGTGCGGCGATGCCCTGGCCGGCAAAACGTGTCTCGCTTTCGCGTGTGCGCGGCGTGGCTGGACTTTTCTTTCGGGCGATGCCACGCATCTGCTGCACGACTCTCTCGATTTTTCCGTGGTAGGCCGGCCGTTTTCCATTCGATTTCGCGAATCGGCGAAGGCGCTGTTTCCGGAACTGACGGCGTGGCCGGCCGCTATGCGGCCAAACGGGAAGACTTCGATCGAGGTTGATACGGATCGGCTGGGATTACAGACCGTTCTACGCGCGCCCGCAAGCCACATCATCTTTCTGGAGCGGACCGCCGCGGGGAGCGCGAAGATCGCGTCCATGACGGCGCATGAGGCGCTGCGGCGGCTCGATCAGGCGGTATTTTTTGGCGACGGCGCCGTACGCCAGAGACAACGCGCAACCCTCGCACACTTCGCGTCCCTGCCCGCGGTGCGGCTCACGTACTCCACGCTCGAAGAGGCCGAAGCCGCATTGCGCGAATTGAGTCTGGGCGGCGCATGATGCTGCTCACGGCGGTACGGGCGCTGCGCTTTGACGGCGACCCTTCGCGGGCGCTGGAAAAGATTCCGTCTCACAAGTGGCCTGAGTTCCTCGCCCTCTGCGATGAGGCCCACATTTCGCTCGCGCTCGCCGCGCGCTATGGCGGCGCCGCGCCCGAAGAACTCCGCTCGCGCCTCACGCGGAATGCGGCGCGCCATGGGCGAATCGTGGAGGCGCATCGCGAAATTGCCGCAACGCTGGAGGCGCAGGGCGTCGAATTTCTCGTGCTCAAGGGGCTCACGCATGAAGGCGTCTGGAATAACGCGGCGAAGCATCGTCCGCAATATGACATCGATCTTTACGTTCCGCCGCCAATGGCGCCTGCCGCCGTGCGGGCTCTCGAATCGCTCGGCTATAAGGTGTGTGAAGAAGAATCGAAGGGTTCGGACCATTTGCCCGTAATGGTAAGGCGCACCGGATGGCGATGGCGCGGCGATTACTTCGATCCCGATCAGCCCCTCGCGGCGGAGGTGCACTTTCGCTTCTGCAATCCGTCGCTTGGATTCTACGCTCCTGGCGCGGATACCTTCTGGGAAAGACGGCGCATCGCTGAATTCGATGGCGTTCGTCTGCCGGCGCTCCATCCGATGGACGCGCTCCACTATGCCTGCTGGCACGCGGTGCGGCATCTGCTTCGCGGCGGCCTGCGAATCCTGCACGTTTACGAATTGGCATTCTTCCTCGATCGATCTTCCTCCGACAGTGCGTTCTGGGAAGAATGGCGCGATTCGGGTCCCGCCGAAGGAATCGCCTTCCGTCTTGCGTCGGAATGGTTCGGGTGCAGGATGCACCGCGCGGCAGCGGCATGCGCGGGCAATCTTCCCGCGGACGTAGAGCGCTGGTTCCGGCTGTTCGCGTTCTCGCCAATCCGCGCGTTGACGCACCCGAACAAAGACGAAGTCTTTCTGCAGCTCTGCCTGAATCGCGCGAGCGCGGGCGAGCGAATCCTCCCCCGGCGCCTGCCGGGATTCTGGCTCCACGCCCACGATCGCGAAGAAGGCCTGCTTCTGCGATGGAGACGAGGATTCGGACGCGCCCGGTTTATCGCAAGCCGAGCCGTTCACCATGCCCGGACGCTTGCGCCGCTGATCGGAAGCGGCCTCCGCTGGTGGTGGCCCCGGCGTCCGCAATCAGATCGCCGATCGCGCGCTGACAGCGTTCCAGCCGGAAGCGCTGCTCCCACTCGCGGCGTCCGTTGTACGAGAGTTTCTCCATCAAAGCCGGGTCGTTGAGAAGCGTCTCAAGCGTCGCCGCCAGCGATTCGCCCGTGCGCGCCGCGGTCAGAAGGCCCGTCTCGCCATGCCGCACCAGTTCCGGAATGCCGCCGGAAGCGTAGGCAACCACCGGAGTACCGGCCGAGAAGGCTTCCATAATGACGCGGGTCGCTCCTTCGGCGGGCCCGCAAGGCGCCGCGAGCGCGTCAATGGCATGGAGCGCTTCCGGAACTTTGCCGGTCCACCCGTGGAAGTCGATCGGTAGTTCGGCGGCGAGCTTACGAACCCGGCGCTCATACGCGCCATCCGCAAAAAGCGCGGCCCCGAAGACCGCGAACCGAAGCTGAGGATAAATTTCGGAGAGACGGCGCGCAGCTTCCACGAAATCGAGATGTCCCTTTTCCGGTGAGATGCGACCGAGTATCCCGATCGTTCTCGGCCCATCCGGCCAGGGACGTGGACGGAATCCGTGATCCCGTACGCCGTTGTAGATCAGGTCCGCGCCGGGGTAGAGCCGCGCGACGAACCCGGAGATGGCGATCACGCGCATCCGCCCGCGCTTCACACACCAGCGCGCGATCGCGCGGGCGTACCGGCGGTCGAGATAACTGTGCGCATGGAACAGTACGGGCGTGGCGCCCGCGCCGAACAGCCCCGCCGGCAGAGCGCGCGGACCGTTCACGTAGATCAGATCGGGCTCGAACTCCCGCGCCGTTGCCCGTACCGCAGCGGCCGCGCGCATAGAGTCCGCCGCATAGCGGACGATGTCCGTGGCCGTCTTGTGGCCATTCGCGCAGCCCAAAAGCGGAAGCGCGCGCGTTGGAATTCCACGGTCCCCGCAATCCGTGCGCAGAGGCCCGTCGCCTGGCATCATCGCCATCGCGCGCCAGCCCCGGCGCGCCGTCTCATCGAGAACATCGCGCAGCACAAGCTGTGCGCCGCCGCGTTCGCTGAACTGATCGAGAAACAGAATTCTCACGGCTCTGCGCCCGCCTCTCGCATCGCCATTCCCAGCACCCAGAAGTAGACAGGGAGCACGCGCCAGTACGTCACCAGATCGCCGGAAAGCATCTGAACCATTTCGCCCGTCCAGAAGCAGAAGATCCATTGGCCGAGAAACGCCGCGCGCGGATTCTGCGAACGCGCCGCCGCGAGCCCGCCGCGCAGAATCCGCCAATTCAGGAAGAGAAACGCGATCAGACCAATCACGCCGGTTTCGACCAGCAGGCTGAGATAGGTGTTATCCGCCACAAGCTCCGTACCGGCGAATTTCGAGTAGGGCAGCGTTTTGAACCCGATCCCGAAGATGGCATGCCAGGGACGATCGGCCAGAAACGCCGCCAGAGTATTCCACGTCGCGAGACGTCCGGTGAGCACGCCATCGGGCGTGACCAGCGCGTCGGTGAAAGAAGTTTCGATGCGTGCCCAGTAAGTCTCCGCGAAAGACGGGACGAAGTACTGAACGAGCGCGGCGGCGATCACAAGCGCGGCCGCGGCGCCGGCCAGAACGCGTCCGATGCGGGCGCGGCGCAACGCGGCCAGCGTGATGCAGGCGACCACGACAGCGACGATCGAAGCCCGCGAGTACGAGAAGAGGAGCGCGGTAGCGAAGACCAGACCGGCAACGCCAATCAGCGGCCTGGGGCAGGGAATTTCCCGGCGCGGCCGCAACAGCGCCACAATGCACATCACGAGGAAGAACGCGCAGAAATTCCCGAGGGTGCTCGCTTCGTAGAACAGGCCCTGCGCACGCCGCAGCACGCCGTCATCCAGCCAGACAAACTGCTGTTCATACCCCGCGGGCGCGGGGAACTGGAAATAGAAATCGGCGCACGCGAACAGCGCGGCGAGCACGCCGAGCGCGAAGAGGAATCGCGTGAAGCGGAGCGAATCCGGGCCGGTTTGACGCGGCCCGTTCAGCGTCCACAGGAAGACATAAGCGCCGATCGCGAACAGCCCCACGCGCAGCAGAGATCGCAGCGCGAGATCCGGCCCGGAATACAGCGCCGCGAACGGCAGACTCAGGAGCAACGCCCCGATGAACCATAAGAACGCCTGCGCGATCGGCGGTACGGCGGTTCGCCATTCCTTCATGCGGATCAGACCCGCGAGCAATCCCACAGCGGCGAGCAGGGGGGCTGTATGGACTCCGGAATCGCCCAGTGGAATCGGCAGCGGCGGAGTCAGCAGCAGAAAGATAAAGAATGCCGCCAGCCAGCGATGCGGACGAAGCAGTGTCCACCAGACTGCGGCGGCGGCGACAGGAGGCCCCGCGAGCGCGAGCTTGAACCAGGGTCCCGGCGCAAGCGCAACTGCAGCGCTCCAGAATCCCAGCGCGGCCGGCATAACG
>CAZWTH010000443.1:0-4517 GCA_964636715.1 uncultured Solibacteraceae bacterium
GGTTCCATTACCGCGCCCGTGACGCAGCAGGCGCAGGTCCGGCGCGACGGTCTCGGTATTCCGCACATCAAAGCCCGTACTCTCGACGACGCTCTCGCGGTGCAGGGATATGTCACCGCCGAAGACCGCATGTTCCAGATGGATGCGATGCGGCGGCTGGCGGCTGGCGAGCTTTCCGAAGTCTTCGGGCCGGCGGGGCTCGAATCCGACCGCGAAGCGCGGCGGCTGCGCACGCGGCGCATCGCCGAACAGATTTATGCCACCATGCCCGCCGCCGATAAAGCCGCCATGGCGGCGTACGCGCGCGGCGTGAACGCCTACATCGAAAGCCATCACGGCCGCTACGGGTTTGCGTTTACGGCGGTCGGCTACGACCCGCGCCCGTGGAGCGTAGTGGATTCCGTTCTTTGCGGCCTCAACATGTATCGCTCCCTCACCCACATGTGGGCTGGAAAACTCGAGAAAGCAAAGATGCTGGCCGGGGGCGAGGCGGATAAGGTGGATTTCCTGTTCAGCGGTCCCACGGCGACGGCGAGTCCGGGATCGAACGCGTGGGCGGTTTCGGGCGCGCATTCGGCGGATGGGAAGCCGCTGCTCTCGAACGACATGCATCTTGAATTCAGCGTGCCCGGCGTGTGGCACGCGGTGCAGATCGAAGCGCCAGGGCTGGATGTGGAAGGGGTCGCGCTGCCGGGACTGCCGGGCGTGATTTCGGGACATAACGACCGGATCGCCTGGGGTGAAACGAATCTGGGCTTCGACGTGGAGGACCTCTATCTGGAAAAGATGGACCTTCGCAGCGGACGCTATTTATATGACGGTAAGCCGGAGCAGGCGCGGCTCGAACGCGAACTGCTGCTGGTGAAGGGGCGCGAGCCCGAAGAACTGAATCTTTGGGTGACGCGTCATGGGCCGGTGTTCCAGCAATCGAACACAGTGGCGATGTCGATCCGGTGGGTGGCCGCGGAGCCGGGGCTTTTCCAATACGTGTTTCTCGATGTGGACCGGGCGCGCAACTGGGACGAATTCCGGAAGGCGGTTTCGCGCTATGCCGGGCCGAGCCAGAATTTCGTTTATGCGGATGTGGATGGGCATATCGGCTATCAGGCGGCGGGCGCGCTGCCGATCCGCCATTTCAAAGCGGGCGCGCCGCTCGATGGGTCGAATCCGCAAAACGAATGGGCGGGGTACATTCCGTTCGAGGAATTGCCGCGGCAGTTCGATCCGCCGGACGGGATCATCGCTTCAGCGAATGCGAATCCATTTCCGGCAAATTACCCCTATCAGGTGGATGGGAATTTTGCATCGCCGGACCGGGTGGATCAGATCCGGAATTTGCTGCGGGCGGGCGGAGCGAAGCTGACGCCGCAGGATTCGCTGCGCATCGAGAAAGATGTCTACAGCGCGCTGAACATGATGATCGCCAGGCAAGTGGTGGCGGCGTACGATAAGCGCGGCGCCATGACGGGATCGCTGAACGATGCGATTGAACTGCTGCGGCATTGGGACGGGCAGATGGACAAGGACCACGCCGCGCCCCTGATCGCGGAACTGGTGTTCCAGCATCTGCGGAAGTCGGTGGGCGATCGGGCTTCGGGTGGAAACGGCGGGGCGTATACATCGCAGATTGCGCCGGCGGCGATTGAGGCGCTGCTGCGGACGCGGCCGAAAGACTGGTTTGGCGATTACAATGCTTTGCTGCTGCAGTCATTCGCGGATGCGATGGATGAAGGACAGCGCCTTCAGGGGCCGAATCCGAAGAACTGGAAGTGGGGCAAGGCGATGTATATCGAGGTGCGGAATCCGGTCGGAGGGTCGCTGCCGGTGATCGGTTCCTGGTTCAACATCGGGCCGCTGCCGATGAGCGGCTCCGGGACGACGGTGAAGCAGACGACGCTGCGGCTGGGGCCGAGCGAGCGGATGAATTACTCGCTCGGCAACTGGGATCATTCGCTGTGGAATCTGTTTATGGGCGAATCCGGGCATCGCGCGAGCTGGCATTATCGCGACCAGTTCGAGGCCTGGTATTACGGCAACAGCTTCCCGATGCCGTTCCACAACGAGGATGTGGGAAGCAGGATTCTGTTTGAACCGGCGAAGTAAACGCCTGCGCCGAGCCGAAGCTCAGCATCTTGAGTTTCAACGTGGGGCAGAGCTTCAGCTCTGCGCGGCGAGCTTCTGCTCGACGCCTGTGACCGGAAATGTTGTTGGGGCCGGCGCCGAGCGGAAGCTCGGCGTGCAGGGCCGAAGCCTGGCCGAAGCCTGGCCGAAGCCCGGCCCCACTTCAGAGTGAACCCGAGGTGTTGTTGAGCGCCTGGTAGATCATCATGGCGCCGATGCCGAGGCCATAGACCACCGTCAGCGTCACCAGGATTTTCATAAGCCGGTCGATCTGCGTGATCGATTTGGCCATGGCTTCCTGACGGGCGGAATGTTGCACGGAACCTTCGCCGAGGTGAACAAGATCATCCTCTTCGCGGGTGATGAATTTGCGATAGCCGACAACGGCGAGAGACGCCAGAATCAGCAGGACCAGGAGCATGAGCGGAATCGACATAGATGGACACAAACCTCCGGGGAGAGATTATATGTCAACCGATGGCCGATGTGAATGGGGGGATAGCGATTTTTTTTCGTCAGCGGACCAGGCTGTTTAATGTTTCGCTGAGGCCGGGGTGCGTGAAACGGAAACCGGCATTCTGCAGATTGGCCGGGATCACGCGGGCGCTATCGAGCATGTGCTGCGCCAGTTCGCCATAGGCAAGTTTGAGCGCGGCGCGGGGAATGGGGAAAATCGCGGGGCGGCCGAGCGCGGAAGCGAGCGTTTGCGTGAATTCGGAATTGCGAACGGGTTCCGGCGCCACGGCATTCCAGACGCCCGAGATCTCGTTGTTCACGGCGTAGGCGAAAACCTCGGCGACGTCATCCACGTGAATCCACGGCATCCACTGTTTGCCGGAGCCGAGTTTACCGCCCAGGAAGGCTTTGAACGCAGGGACCATCTTCGCGAGCGCGCCGCCTTCCTTGCCAAGAACAAAACCGATACGGATCTTGACGACGCGCAGTCCGAAGCGGCGGGCGCGGTCGGCTTCGGCCTCCCATGCCCGGCAGGTATCGGCCAGAAAGCCTGTGCCGGGGACGGAAGCTTCGGTGAGAACTTCGTCGCCGCGATCGCCATAGATGCCGATGGCGGAGGCGCTGATGAAGACCTTCGGTTTGTGGCGGACCTTCTCGATGCCGTCAATAATGTTGCGGGCGCCGATGACGCGCGTGTCATGAATGCGGCGCTTCACTTCGGGGTTCCAGCGCTGCGCGACGTTTTCTCCGGCGAGGTGGATGACGCAGTCCATCCCGTTGAGACTTTCGTGGGGCGGTTCGCCGGTGAGGGGATCCCAGATGTGAGTGGCAATGGCGGTGCGCTCGTGGCGTCCGGGATGGCGGGTGAGGACGCCGACATAGTGGGTGTCCTGGAGCAGACGATCGACGACGTGGCGTCCGATAAATCCGGAACCGCCGGAGACGAGACATTTCATAGTTGAGGCCGGGTGCGGCGCGGAAGGCCGCTCTCCATATTATGCGGGCGCCGCGTTTTTTGCTTGACTGTCACATTTATAATGTGACACATTATCCGTGTGACTCTTGCGCGGTTTTCGCTCAAGCCGGGGCAGCCGATTCTGGATCAGCTCCTGTTCGCGGCGCGGAAGGCGATTCTCAGCGGCGAATTCTCGCCGGGGCAGACGTTTCCGTCGATCCGGGCTCTGGCCGCGGATCTGAAGATTCATCCGAATACAGCGCATAAAGCGATTCAGCAATTGATTCAGGAAGGATTTCTGGTGGCGCGGCCGGGATTGGGAACCGTGGTCGGCGAGCCGCCTGGCGGGCGGTCGGCGGACCGCCGGAAGCTGCTTCGGGAGGAATCGGAACGCCTGGTGGTGGAGGCGATGCGGGTGGGGCTGGATCTTCGGGAGGTGATTGAATCGATCGAAGAGCATTGGCTGAGGCTGCAAAAGCCGGCGGAGGTGCGGAGATGATTCGCGCGGAAAATCTGGTCAGGCGATTTCGCGGGCATGAGGCGCTGCGCGGGTTGAATGCGCATGTTCCCGAGGGGAGCGCGTATGCGCTGATCGGGTCGAATGGGGCGGGGAAGACGACGGCGATCCGGATCCTGATGAACCTCATTGAGGCGAGCGACGGCAGGGCGACTGTGATGGGCGTGGATTCGCGGGCGCTCTCGCCGCGCGAGCTGAGCCGGATCGGATTCGTGGCGGAGAGTCAGAAGATACCGAAGGCGCTCACGGTGCGGCAGTATCTGGATTATCTGCGGCCGTTTTATGGGAAGGCGTGGGATCGCGGCCTGGAAACTTCGCTCGTCAGACAAATGCGGCTGCCGGAGGACCGGCGGATTGGGGAACTATCGCACGGGATGCGGATGAAGTGCGGGCTCGTGTGCGCGCTGGCGTTCCGGCCGCGGTTGCTGGTGCTCGATGAGCCGCTGAGCGGGCTCGATCCGCTGATCC
>CAZWTH010000444.1:0-20699 GCA_964636715.1 uncultured Solibacteraceae bacterium
ACGATATCGATACGCCGCGCTCCCAGCGCCTTTCTCACGCCAATCTCGCGCGTCCGCTCCGTCACGCTCACCAGCATGATGTTCATCACGCCGATTCCGCCCACCAGCAGTCCCAGCGCCGAAATCGCAATCGCAACCAGCAGATTCAGCCCGCCTTCCCCGAGCGGACCTTCCACTACGCCCGCGGCCTTGCGCCGGAACTGCATATGCTGCGTCTTCGCGAACGCCTCATGATCGCTGCGCCCCACAACGCTCCGAATACCCGCCATCGGCCGCAGAAAATAATCGATCATCCCGTTCGTATCGGGATGATTCGCGTCGAAGCGGTACAGTTCGCCATCCGTCGGCCGGGAGCGAATTTGCGGCAGGTGACTGGGACGATTGTGGTCAGCGATTTCCAGAATTTCGAAAAATAGTTGTGAATCACTTCCGGGTTCCTTCGAAACCCGGATTCCCCCGACAAGGCCTTGCGGCGCACATATTCGAGAGACTGCTGGCAGCGTTTGCTACCGTGGAACGCCCCGGACTGGAGAGAACGCACTGGAGGGGCCTTGACTTCCTGCGCCGTGGGCGTGGAGATTACACTGCACCCCCTCGCGTTCGACGGCATGTGTAACCGCTGTGCTCATTGTCTCCCACCTGCCCCAGATCCCAAACAAAGATATTCTGTGACCCGGCAGTCATGAAGGCAAGCACAGGGCGCCAGGCATGAAGAGCGGTTAAACCCCGCCGCATCGGGCTAAGTCTTTCATATTTAAAGTCCATACACGGTGAGAAACGGTGTATCCCGTATCGCCAGGACCGGGGAAAAGGATATTGTTCATCTGCACAGGGGCGCAGACGCCCCTTTTTCAGGTGAACAAATGAAGAGATATCTGGCACTCATTGCGGCGGCGCTCACTTTGGTCCCGTGCACCTTCGCCCAAAACGCAACGGGAACGCTCACCGGCGCGATCACGGACCCATCCGGCGGGACTGTACCGAATGCTTCCGTCAGCGTGGAGAATCAATCCACAAATGTCAGGCTCGCCACGGCGGCCGGAACGCTGGGATCGATTGTGACGTCCGCAAACACCACGGTTTCAGACCGGTCCGCATTATGACTGCATACTATTAACTGGCGCAGGCATTGAAATTTAAAACTTCTTCCGAGTCAGATTGTTGTAGTTTAGTGTGAGGAGATTGGATGTCTGCTGTGGGCGCGCCCCGGAACCTCAGGTTTATATTCGGCTTTATATTCGGTCTGACATTGGCTATCGCATCCGCGAGCGCTCAGACCTCCGCCGAAGCGAAGGCTCGGGGCGCGTTCGTTCAGCAATACTGCATCGTTTGTCACAGCGAAAGTCTTAAGACGGGTGGCGTCGTGCTGGAGAATATCGACGCCGTCAGGGTGAGCGCTGGCGCCGGAATCTGGGAACGCGTGCTGCGGCAAGTCGGCAGCGGGCAGATGCCGCCGGCAGGCATGCCACACCCCGATGCCGCCGCTCGATCCGCCTTTGCGAACAACCTGGAGGCGGCCCTCGACCAGGCGGCGCGGGCGAATCCGAACCCCGGCCGGACGATGCCGCACCGTCTCAACCGGGCCGAGTACAGCAACGCGGTTCGCGACCTGCTTGCGCTCGACTCCAGGCCCGGCGAAGCCCTGCCCGTCGACGATTCAGGCAATGGCTTCGACAATCAAGCCGATCTGCTCTCGATGTCGCCATCCCTGATCGACCGCTACCTGTCGCTGGCGCGCTCAATCAGCCTGGCGGCAGTCGGCGATCTCAAAGCGAAACCGATCGACGTGGAGTATTACGGATTCGACTCCAGCGCTGACCGCCCCGCCAGGCGTGACCCGGACCCACTGCGCGTGCCCTTCGGCGCCACCCGCGGCATGTTTGCCGACCACTACTTCCCCCTCGACGCCGAGTACGAGCTACGAATAGAAATCAGGGGCCTCACCGCCCAGGTTCTCACCACCCAAATCAAGACGGTTCACCTTCCTGTCAAGGCCGGGTTTCACCACATCGTCACCACTTTCCCCGGGAATTCAGTCCGCGATGAAACTCCCCTCGCCACAGTTGGCCGCCGCGCCGTCTCCGGCAGGGCCCCCGTGCCCCTTCAACTGGACATCCGCATGGATGATGCCCGCCTGGAACTCGCCGAAGTGACGCTGAGCGACACGAACATCGACGTCGGCAAAATCACCGTAGCCGGTCCCTATCGCGCGACGGGACGCGGCGATACGCCCAGCCGCCGTCAGATCTTCGTCTGCCGGCCTTCGTCCACCCGTCAGGAGCCCGCCTGCGCCAGGAGGATCTTCACCAATCTCGCGCACCACGCCTTCCGCCGCCCCGTCGTAGACGCGGACATTCAGCCGTTGGTTCGTTTATATAACAAGGGCCGGGCCGAGGGCGGCGACTTCGACGAGGGCATCCGCCGCGGCCTGGAGGCGATCCTGATTTCGCCCGACTTCCTCTTCCGCATCGAGCATGATCCGAAGGGCGCCGCTCCGGGCAGCGTCTATCGCCTGAGCGATCACGAGCTCGCTTCGCGGATGTCGTTTTTCTTATGGAGCAGCATCCCTGACAACGAGTTGCTCACCCTCGCCGACCAGGGCAAATTGCATGATCCCGGAGTCATCAAGGCTCAGGTCCGGCGTATGATGGCCGATCCCAAATCCGACGCGCTCATCGACAACTTCGGTGGACAGTGGCTCTTACTGCGTAATCTCGCCAACGCTAAGCCCGACACCGACATCTTCACCCGCTTCGATGAAAACCTGCGGCAGGCCTTCCTGCGCGAGACCCAGCTTTTCCTGACCCATATCTTCCGCGAAGACCGTCCCGTGCTGGAAATGCTCGATGCGGACTATGCCTTTCTCAACGAACGGCTGGCCAGGCACTACGGCATCCCCAACGTCTACGGACCGCAGTTTCGCAAAGTCAGCCTTCCGCCAGGATCGCCGCGCGGCGGCCTGCTCGGCCAGGGCAGCGTGCTTACCATCACGTCGTACCCCAACCGCACCTCCGTCGTGCAGCGCGGCAAGTGGGTTCTCGAGAACATCCTCGGAACCCCTCCGCCACCTCCGCCGCCGGACGTTCCTCAGCTCAAACCCGAGGCCTCCGACGGGCATAAGCTAACCATGCGCGAGGCGATGGAAGCGCATCGGAAGAATCCTGTTTGCGCTTCCTGCCACGGCCGCATGGACCCCATCGGCTTCGCGCTTGAAAATTTCGACGGCGTCGGGGAATGGCGCGACAAGGACGCGGGCGTTCCAATCGATGTTTCCGGGCGCCTCCCCAACGGCGAAGAGTTCAGTGGCGCCTCCGGTCTCGCAAAGCTCCTGCTCGAGAAGCACAAAGGAGAATTCATCGACACTGTAACCGAGAAGCTCGCGATTTACGCGCTGGGAAGAAGCGTAACGCCGGACGATAAGCCGGCGATACGCGCCATCGCCCGCAAGGCCGCCGCGAACAACTACCGCGTGTCCGCGTTTATTGAGGCCATAGTGGAAAGCGTACCGTTTCAAATGAGGAGGGTTGGAGAGAAATGATTATCACTAAGAAGGCATTAGGCCGCCGCACGTTTCTGCGAGGCGCCGGAGTCGCGTTGGCTCTGCCCGTACTGGATGCCATGACGCCGGCCATGTCGGCCGCCGAAAGCCAGGCTCCCACCCGCCTGCTCTTCGTGTTCCACCCGAACGGAGCGATTCCCGCCCGATGGACGCCCACGGCCAAAGGCAAAAATTTCGAGTTCACGCCCTCGCTGAGGCCGCTTGAGCCTTTCCGCGAGAACACCACCATACTGACCAATCTCGCCCAGGTACAGGGCAACCCCTTCGGCGACGGCGGCGGGGATCACTCGCGCGAGGGAGCCACCTGGCTGACGGGCGTCCATCCGCTCCGCTCCGAAACCGAGCTCTCCGTCGGCATTTCCGCCGACCAGATCGCCGCCAATACCCTCGGCAAACAGACGCAGTTCTCCTCGCTGGAAGTTTCGCTTGAGTCCCCGGGCCTCGGCGGCGGCTGCGATGGCCACTACAGCTGCGCCCTGACCAACACGGTTTCGTGGAAGAATCCCTCCACGCCGCTGCCCATGGAGCCCAGTCCGCGCATGCTCTTCGAGCGCCTTTTCGGTACAAGCGACAGCACCAGCCCGGCTGACCGGCGGGCTCGTCTGGAGGAGCAACGCGGTCTTCTCGACTATGTCACCGCCAGCATCGACCGTTTACAGGGTAATCTCGGCGCCCGCGACCGTGTCAAGCTCAGCAACTACCTCGATTCCATCCGCGATATCGAGCGCCGCATTGAAAAGGCGGAGGCGCAGAGCGGCGAAGGGCGGCTCCCTGAGATGAAGCGTCCTGCCGGTACGCCCGCGGCTTTTGAGGACCATGCGAAGCTCATGATCGACCTGCAGACCATCGCTTTGCAGGCGGACATGACCCGTGTTATCACCTTCATGTTTGGACGCGCTCAAAGCAACAGGGCATACCCGAACATCGGCATACCCGACGGGCACCATTCGCTCACGCACCATCGCAATGATCCCGCACTCATCGAGAAGGTCGCCAAAATCGACCAGCATCTGGTTAGCCTCTTTGCCTACTACGTCGACAAGCTGAAGACGACCTCCGACGGACACGGAGGCAATCTGCTCGACGACACCATGATCTGTTACGGCGGCAGCCTCGGCGATTCCAATATCCACGAGCACGACAATTTGCCTATCGCATTGGTCGCGGGCAGCCGGTTCTTTGAAGGCAACCGCCACCTGGTCTATCCGAAGGACACGCCGCTCAACAACCTCTTCCTGTCGATGTTCGCCAAAGCAAACGTGCCTTGTGAGAAATTCGGAGACAGTACCGGCCTCCTGCCCTACGTTTAACCGGAGCCCTGATGCCTGAGCCGATCGCCCAAATCGCGGTGGCCCTGCTGGCCGCCGCGGCGTGTTTCGCCGCCGGAGGTGCGCGTGTGGCCGGAGATGCGCATCTGATTGATGCGGTGAAGCGTCGTGACCCGGGAACGGTCGCCAGGCTGATTGCGCAAGGCGTCCCGGCCGGCGGTCAACTGGCCGACGGGTCCACGGCTCTTACGTGGGCGGTGTATGAAGGTGAGAAAACGGTGGCCCGGATGTTGCTGAAAGCGGGCGCCGCGGTCACAGTGAATGCCGCCACCGATTACGGCGAGACCGCACTCACCCTCGCCTGCCTCAATGGCGACGGCGAGATGGTCGAAGAGTTACTGGCCGCTGGCGCCGACGCCAGGGCCAGCCGCCGGACGGGCGAGACCGCTCTCATGATTGCCGCGGGCTCGGGCAGCCTGCGGGCAGTTGATTCGCTGATCGGGCACGGGGCCGGCATCAACGCCGCGGAATTCAGCCAGGGACAGACCGCCCTTATGTGGGCCGCCGCTGAAAAGCACACCGAGATCGTCGATCTGCTCATCGCCAGGGGAGCGAATATCCATCTCGCTACCAAATCGGGATTTACCGCGCTCGCTTTCGCCGCCATCGCCAATGACGCTCACGCAGTGAAGAGCCTGCTCGCGGCCGGAGGCGATCCAAAGCTGAAGCTCGGCGACGGAACGGAACTGCTGCTCGCGGCCACCTCGCACAGAAGCACTGATGCCGCCATTGCGCTGCTCGACGCCGGCGCCGACCCCGGCGTGAACGATCGGCAAGGCAACACGCCCCTTCAAATGGCCAGCCAGCGCGGGAATCTGCCGCTGGTTCAAAGTCTGCTGGCCCATGGCGCGTCCGTCCTTCCCGTCAATACGGTTCCCGGGGCCGGCGGACGCTCCGCCAGCGGTCAGACGCCGCTTTTTCTGGCGGCTCGAGGCGGTCATACTGACGTCATGAAGGCTCTGCTCGACGGGGGCGCCGACCCGCACTACCGTGCGCCGGATGGCAGCAGCTTCCTGATGGCCGCCGTTGGCAGCGCCTACATCGAAGCCGTACGCCTTGCCTGGGAATACGACCACGACGTGGATATCGTCACGGAGGACGGATCGACCCTGATGCACGCCGCGGTCACGAGCGCCGGCAACAGTCCCGAAGCTCAGGCCCGCATAGTCGAAGTCATTCAGTTCCTGGCCGACCACGGGGCCAGGCTCGACGAACCCAACAAAGCGAATCTCACCGCCATCGACGTCGCCGACGTAGCGCCTGTGGACAAGGCAGTTCTCCTGATCACGAAGCTCATCCTCGCGAAAGGCGGCCACCCACTGCACCCCTCCAAACGCGGCATTGGCCTCCCCGCGCAAACTCAGTAGCCGCGGGTCCCGTGGTACGGAACTGGCTACTTCGCCGCTGGGGTTTCCGGGTCTTCCTTCGCCAGGGTGATCGCGCCGCTGCGATCGTACTGCCACTTGGCCGGATTGTTGTGCGTGCATTGGTACACGCCAACCAGCTTGCCGTCTTTCAGCTCCAGTTTCCAGCGAAGAGGTTCGCCGCCGTCCGCGGGTAAGAAGCGGTATAGATTGACCTTGTTGCCGTCCACCTGCACTTCGATGGGAGACGAAGCGCCGTTACGGCCCACCTGCCCGGCGACCAGCTTGCCGTTCTCCATCTTCAATTCGATCGTGTGACGCTCGTACCGATGAACGTTCACGTCGTCGATGGTTTCGGTGCTGCCAGACCATTTGCCGACGAACTGTTCCTGCGCGGCGAGAGAAGCAGCGATCAAAAACGTCGCCGCGAAAAGACGAGCAAGAAGTTTCATTCCATGCATCATAGTACAAAGTTCAGCGTTCCCGAAACTAATGGCTGCCGGGCGGAACGCCCGGATCGATTGTGACGTCCGAAAACACGACGGTATCCGACCGGCCGGCATTATGAGCGCACACGACTAATCCCACCAGAACGGGATTATGGAACGTGACTTCCGTGCGCGCCACTTCCTTCATTTCCGCTCCGTCCTTAGCCACGGAGACAGTAATACCGACGCCGCTTCGCACGAGCTTCAGTTTGAATATACCCGGCTTGTCAAACGGAAGATCGAAGGTGTTCGTGATATCGCCTTTCGCGCTGCGCCACTGCAATCCGGGCATGCCGTTGCCATGGATCACGAAATCTCCATAGGCCGAATCGTTGTCAAGCGATTGCCGCACCATGATGCCGGCCTTACGGTGATCTGCGCCCTCGCCAGAAAACCGCATTGTCGCAGTGACTGTAAAGTTACCGGGCATTTCTTTCCAGACGTATTGAAACTGGTCCTCTTTGGCCCAGATATTGGCGCCCGATCCCGTAATCCGGTACTCGCCTTTGGCGGCGTCGAACTCCACGGAACCCTTCTTCACTGGGTTTCCGACATCGCCGGAATCAGTAAAAACTCCGCGATTCGGAGACTGGGCAAGAACCGGGAGGATCAGCAGACTGATGAGAACAAGCTTCTGTTTCAGCATCGTTATTCCTTCCCGTTCAGCGGTTCGATGAGGACGTCTGAAAACAATACGGTGTTGACCGCCGTCTGAGTGTGGGATGCCACCGCAAGGCCAACCAGAACGGGGCTTCCAATTTGATTTTGAGTTGTCCCGAGTTGGCGCAGCGGTTCATCGCCTTTGGCGAGCCACACCGTAATCGCGGAACCCTTGCGCACCAGTTTGAGTTTAAAGGTCCCCGCACCCAGAATCGGCATATCTACCGTATTCGCGCTCCCGCCTTTCGCGGTTCGAAATTGAACGGAAGGCATTCCGTTGCCATGGATCACGAAATGGACAAAAGGCGAGTCCGCGTCCGCAGTCTGCCGCAGCATGATGGTTGCTTTGCGATGATCGATTCCGTCCGTGAGAAATTGAGCGGTGGCCGTGATGGCAAAGTCGCCCGACATTTCCCGCCATACGTAGTGGAATTGATCAGCCTTACCCCAGATGTCGGTTCCCGAGCCAGTAATCCGGTATTGGCCGCTCGCAGCGTCGAATTCCGCCGCACCCCTTATCGGCGGGGCGCCGATGTCGTCAGAATTCGTGAAGAGACCAATATTACCGGTTTGCGCGGAGGCGCATGCCGCCAGCAAACAGAGAAATGCGAGTGGGCGCATGCGGGGAATTGTACCTCAAAATCGCCGGCCCGTCGCGAACTTCACGCCGGAAGATTTACCACACATGCCAGGCAACAAGCTCCGGCTGAGCCGGCGTGTTGCCAATCACGTGCGTGTGCAGAATGATCTGGAGATTCCTGTTTTCCCATCCTTTGGGTAACTTGTCCAGCAGGGGCTCCATCGCCGCGGGGTCGGCGAGAAATCGGCCGGCCGCTTCGGTGCCGAACTGCTTAATACCGGCGGAGACGATCACGAGTCCGCCGGTCGGCGAGTTGCGGATCCGGCAGATCAGACTGTAGTCTTCCGGCGTAGAACCGTTGTCTTCCGAAGGAATCGACCACTCGCGCGGCGGGGTCTGCTGCGTATCGACAAAAACCGGGTGATGATCCGCCGTCCATTTGAAGCGGAACCGCCAGCTTCTGCTGAGCTCGACTGTCCATTGGTTGCTGAACGAACCGACCAGATAGACCTGAGAACTACGCAGATCGGCAAAGGGGATGCTGCTCGCCAGCATCAGGCGCACGCGCCGCGAACGCCGCGCCAGCATTTGGGCAATCTCGTCGGACGCCACCATGTCACCGAAACCCACATACTGATTCATCACCGGAACCATGTCGGATGCGCTGAACTGACGCGGCGGCAATTCGATCTTTTGCTGCTGCGGCAGGTCGCCCTTCGGAAAAAGCTGCGCATTGAGCTGAGAAATCCGTCTTGACGGTATGTAGACGATCGGGTGACCCACGCCAATGAGCAAGGGATCGGGGGACTGAAAAACAGGCGACCAGAATTGCTGGAATTGCGCATCGGAAGGCTGCGCCACCGGGCGATGGACCAGACCGAATCCGGCCGCGAGGACTATGATCGCTGAAGACACAATCACCCAAAGGCGGCGAGACCGGTACTTTGCCGGAGACGAAACCTTCGGTTCAACGGGCTCCGGGATTACAGTAACCACGGCGGCGCGGGGAATCGCGTAATGGAAATCGGGGACATACGCGCCGGAAGCGAGGTCGATCACGACTGAACTCCCCACGCCTTCCGGAGAAACGTAAAACTGGGCGAGGCGCTTACGAACCTCCCGCGCGCCCACCCGCACTATGGTGTCTTCTCCCTGTCCGGCGGCCTCGGGGCGGCGGCCGAAAACTTCGATCGCGATTACCTTCTCTTTTAAAGCGCCGGATTCCCCCGACAAGGCCTTGCGGCACACATATTCGAGAAACTGCTGGCAGCGTTTGCTCCCGTGGAACGCCGGACTGGAGAGAATGCACTGGAGCTGGGCCTCGACTTCCTGCGCCGTGGGCGTGGAAATTGCGCTGCACCCCTCACGTTCGACGGCATGCGTGGCCGCTGTGCTCATTCTTTCCCCCCCGCCCCAGATCCCAAACAAAGATATTCTGTCACCCGGCAGTCATGAAGGCAAGCACAGGGCGCCCGGCATGAAGAGCGTTAAATTCTGCCGTACCGTGTTAAATCCCTCATATTTAAAGTCCATACACGGTGAGAAACGGTGTATCCCGTATCGCCGGGACCGGGGAAAAGGATATTGTTCATCTGCACAGGGGCGCAGACGCCCCTTTTTCAGGAGAACAAATGAAGAGATATCTGGTACTCATTGCGGCGGCGCTCGCTTTGGTCCCCTGCACCTTGGCCCAAAACGCAACGGGAACGCTCACCGGCACAATTACGGACCCGTCGGGCGGGACCGTACCGAACGCCTCCGTCAGCGTCGAGAATCAATCCACAAATGTCAGGCTCACCACGGCGACGAATTCGGAAGGGCGCTTTTACCAACGGTATCTGCAGCCCGGCAAATATAACGTCACGGTCGAAAAGCCAGGATTCCAGAAATATATCCAAACCGACATCCAGCTGGACGTTGAACAGACCGTCGGGCTGGATATTTCCATGAAGGTTGGAGACACGGCCACCACTATAGAGGTGCAGGCAAGCACGGCTCAGCTTTCCACCGAGACATCGACCGTCACCACCGCTCTCGGCACGAAGCAGATTCTCGATCTGCCGCTGGGCGGCAATCGCAATGTGCTCTCGCTGGCGAGCCTGGCGCCCGGCGTCATCGCCGGCGGCGGTTCCACGCCGTGGATCAGCGGCGGCCGCAACGACTATAATGACGTTACGATCGACGGCACCTCGGTGATCGTGCCCGAAAACAACGTCAGCCACCTGCAGGTCGGCTACACTCCCCTCGAGGACAGTGTGGCTGAAATTTCAGTCGTGACCAACTCGCTCGCGGCCGAGTACGGGCGCACCGGCGGCGGGTCGATCAATATTGCGACGAAATCCGGGACGAATCAATACCATATTGACCTCTTCGAGTTCTTCCGGAACAACGTTCTGAACGCGAACACCTGGGGCAACATCCGTAGTGGCCTTCCCCGCGGTATCGTCCGCTACAACCAGTTCGGCGGCACGTTCGGCGGCCCCATCCAGATTCCTCATGTTTATAACGGGAAGAATAAGACGTTCTTCTTTATCAGCGAGCAGAGCGTCCGGTCGCCCAGCCCTTCCGTTCTCACGACCAGCGTTCCAATCGACAAATGGCGCAGTGGAGACTTCGGTGGATTTACCAACGGGGCGAGCGGGGGCGTTGGCCAGGCGGTGACCATCTACGATCCGATGACCCCGGGCCCCAACTCCGCATGCCCGGCCAGTCAGCCGAACTGTTTCCGGACGCCCTTCGCCAACAACGCGATTCCGCAGAGCCGGATCAGTCCGGTGGCGCAGAAGCTTCTGACATACTGGCCGGAACCGAACAATCCTGGCGGGATCACGAACGCGGCGCTTCAGACTAACAACTATCGGAATCAGGGTGTGGCGAACAACCCCGTCGATCAGATCGACGCCCGCATCGACCACAACTTTTCGGATAAATTCCGCGTCTATGCCCGCGGTTCCAATCAGTCAGGTCTGAACACGGGCTACAATGCGTTCGGCAATCCGGGCACGCCAACCGGAACCGGCGACGGCCCCACCAACTATTACAACCGCAACGTCACGCTCAATGCGATTTTCACTCTCAATGCGTCGACGGTTCTCAATTTCAACTACGGGTTTCAGCGGGATGTCTCGGTTCGCTATCCGTTCTCGGAAGGAACGAAACCGTCGGACATCGGCCTTCCGGCGAGCCTGGATGGGCTAGTGGACAACTTTGAATTTCCACAGATCGGCGTTAGCGGAAACAGCTCGAGCTATAGTCTTGGCCAGGCGTCGTACACGACGCTCCTGAATCGCCCCATGTCGCATGTAGTCCGTGGAGATATCACCAAAATCGCGGGCAAGCACACATTCAAAGGCGGCTTCACCTGGGAAAAACTGCTCGTGAACTTCACCCAGCTGGGAAGCCCCGACGGACAGTTCAGCTTCGGAAGCAACTATACGCAGCAGAATGCCTCGGCAGGGACATCGACAACGCAGGGTCTCGGTTTGGCGTCGTTCCTGCTCGGCCTTCCGAGCAATAACGGTAACGACGTTCAGTTCACGTTCTCGGCCGCGACAGCCAGCGCCTACGCGGGAACATACTTTCAGGACGACTGGAAAATCACTCCGAAACTGAGCCTCAACCTCGGGGTGAGATGGGATGTCGATATTCCGCGAACCGAACGGTACAACCGTCTCAGTTACTTCGATTTGAGCGCTCCTTCCCCGCTGCAGGGAAAGGTGAGCGCGAGCGCGGCCTGCCCGAACTGCGGCAACCTGGTGGGCGCGATGATGTTCGTCGGCACGCAAAACGCGAAGTACGGCAGACACCAGGTTCCCACCAACTGGAACGACTGGGCGCCGCGCATTGGCTTCTCGTGGAACGTTCTGCCGAAGACGGTTATTCGCGGCGCGTACGCCATCCTCTACGCCCCATCGGTATTCCAGGCGGCGGGCACCTCGGGAACATCGGGCACGGAGGGTTTCACCGGCGGCACCGCGCTGAATACAACCCTCGACAATGGAACCACCTTCCTCGCCAGCCTCAGCAATCCATTCCCGAATGGGATTGTGAAACCGCTGGGCCCGGCCGACGGACCCATCAGCGGCACTCTCACCGACATCGGAGGCGGCATTCAGGACAGCTTCTTTAACGACACCGCCAATCCGACCGTGCAACAGTGGAATTTCAATATTCAGCGCGAAGTGAAGGGCGGCTGGCTGGTGACGGCCGGCTACCTCGGCAGCCGTGGCCATCACCTGCCGGATGGGGAGAGCAGCATCACTTACAACCAGCTGCCTGCGTCGTACCTCTCGCTTGGAAGCGCTCTGAATGCGAATGTCCCGAATCCGTTTTTTGGAATCATCCAGAACCCGACATCGTCATATGCGCAACCGACGATCAAAGCCAGCCTGCTGCTCAGCGCTTACCCGCAATACTCGGGCGTGAGCTCGTTTCGCAAGCCGGGCGCCAATTCGAACTACAACTCCTTCATTGTCTCCGCCGAGCATCGCTTTAAGTCCGGGCTTTCCACGCTCGTGAGTTTCACCGGCGGCAAGCTGATCGACGATGCTTCGCAGGTGGTGTCCTACATTGGACAGGCCGGCTCCAAGCAGGATTATTACTGCCGTAAATGCGAAAAGTCGGTTTCCTCGCAGGACGTGCCGCGCCGTCTCGTGGCGAACGCGAACTATGAACTGCCATTGGGCCGCGGACAGCACTTCTTCAGTTCGTTGCCGAAGGCAGCGGATTTCCTGATCGGAGGCTGGCAGATCAACGGGATCGCGACGTTCCAGCGCGGAATTCCGATCGCGATTTCGAACGGCGGCAACAGCACCGGCCTGAACAGCCCCGGCATTCGCGCCACCGCGACGGGAATCAACCCGGAAGTAGACGGTTCGATTGCAGGCCGGCTGAATGACTTTTTCAATCAGGCGGCGTTCGTGCAGACTCCCAACTTCAAGTTCGGGAACGTGGGGCGTTTCCTTCCTAACGTCCGCGGACCCGGAACCCACAACCTGGACTTCTCCATCTTCAAGAATTTCCGTCCCGTGGAGAGGATGACCGTCCAGTTCCGCGCGGAAGCCTTTAACGCAACCAATTCGATTACGTGGGGCGGCCCGGGAACTTCCGTCAGCAGCGTGTCGAATTTCGGTATCGTCACCAGCGCCAGCGGCAACCGTACCATGCAACTCGCGTTGAAACTATACTATTAACCTGCCGCGCCACCGGAATTCAGAGAATTCCGGTGGCGCTTTTTCCCTCAGACAGAACTAAGAAGCCATGGGTTCCCGCTGGATTGCTGGTCTCTTCGCGGCGTTACAGGCAGTTGCGCAACGTCCGCCGGACGCCAATGCGGCGAGTCTCCGTTTTTCCATCGGCGGTCAGGTCGTCACGGCCGATGGAAGCCCGCTTCCCGATCGTCTCCTCGTCAGACTCGTGTGCGGCGGGGCGCGGATCGCCCTCGTGTATACCGACAGCAAAGGTCACTTCGGATTTCCCGGACAATCGTCCTCGACCGAAGACTGCCAGGTCAGCGCCAACCACCCCGGCTATACGTCGGATCTGATCGATATCACAAACAAGCTCCGGGCTGGCAGTCCAAATCTCGGAGATCTCGTGATTCGCCCGATCCGGCCCGTCGAAGGCGTCACGGTCAGCCTGACGGCCAGCGGCGCTTCGAAGGAAGCCCGGAGTGCCTTCGAGAAAGGTCAGAGCGCCATAAAGAAAGGCAGGTTCGACGAGGCAACCAGTCAATTTGAAGCTGCGGTCAAGGCATATCCCGGGTATGCCGATGCGTGGTACCAACTGGGCCGGGCATTTCTGGAATCGAAAGCCGGCGGTCGGGCAACTGGGGCCTTCCGGAAATCGATGGAGCTTGACCCCAAACTGGTGGGCCCGCAGGTTGAGCTGGGACTGATCGCCAGCCAGAACCACGAGTGGGCGGACTCCGCGAACTATCTGGACAAGGCATTACAGCTCGATCCGGATTCCTATCCCTCCGCCTGGTTTGCGCTTGGCGTGGCCAGGTACAACCTTAAAGAACTCGGCCCCGCCGAAACAGCGATGCGGGAAGCGTTGCAGCGAGATCGACAGCGCTCGAATCCGAAGATCGAATATGTTCTCGGGCTGATTCTGGCCGATAAAGGCAATTACGCGGAAGCCGCGTCCACCCTGCAGGATTATCTCAGGCAGGTGCCGGACGCTCCCGATGCCGCACGAGTGAAAGAGATGCTTTCCCGGTTCCCGAATGCGGCAGGGCCGTCCAGTGGTCCAGCCAAATAAATAAATATAAAAGCTTCTGTTTTGAGAGACTTAAACGGGTGATACACGGTCTTCCCGTTGCGCTGTGTCTGGCCCACTGCTAATTTTTGAAAACGTGCCACATTCCCCTGCACAACTTTCGATGATGAGTCGAAGGTGCTTTCTTGTTGGCAGCGCAGTTCAATCCCTCCCCCTCTGCGCCGCCAACTCGAAGGTTCCTGTCGGACTCGAGATGTATTCTGTTCGCGGCGAACTGCTCAAGGATCAGATGGCGACCGTGAAGGCCGTAGCTGAAATGGGCTACCAGGTGGTTGAGTTCTTCGCGCCGTATTACCAATGGACGGAAGACTACGCGAAGCAGATCCGAAAGCTCCTGGACGACCTCGGTATCCGCTGCAACTCGACCCACAATAACGGCCTGCAGTCCTTTTCGGGCGATACCATGCAGAAGGCAATCGACCTGAATAAAATTCTCGGGAGCCGCTATGTCGTGATGTCGACCGCAGGGCGGGTGAATGGTCTCGATGGCTGGAAGGCCCTCAGCGATACGCTCTCCCGGGCGCAGGAGAAATTCGGAGCCGCCGGTCTTCGTGGCGGTTACCATAATCACCAGTTCGAGTTTATGCCGCTCGAAGGAAAACGGCCCATCGAAGTTCTTGCGGCGAACACGCCGAAGGATTTTGTGCTGCAGTTCGATGTGGGCACCTGCGTTGAAGTCGGCTATGATCCCGTGGCTTGGATTGAAGCCAACCCGGGACGAATCAAAAGCGTTCACTGCAAGGACTGGGCGCCCGGCACACGCGAAAGTGAGAAGGGATACCGCGTACTGTTCGGAGAGGGTGTTTGTCCCTGGTCCCGGATCTTTGAGACCGCTGAACGCGTAGGCGGGGTCGAATATTATCTGGTCGAGCAGGAAGGCAGTCGTTATCCGGAACTCGACACAGCGCGGCGTTGTTTGGATAACTGGAGAAGGCTTCGGGAGACCTGAGCGCAGCCATCGAACGATAGGACTTCGATAGATAGATGCGTAGTAACATGGCTCGGCTTCGTCATTTTCCTTGTAGACTGGTCCAGCCATGCTATTCAGCCTCGCATCCGATAAGCGAGGCCAATGCAAAGAAAAGAGATGTTTTGCGCGTAATTAGGATCGCTGTGATCGCCGGTGGGGTGCTTTTCGCCGCTCCCCCTCCTCCAGCAACAGTCGCCAGCACGGCGGCAACGGCGCCCACCTTCGATAAAGACGTCCAGCCTGTCCTCGTTCAGGTGTGCAATACCTGCCACAACCCCCAGCTCAACTCAGGCGACCTGAACATCACCCCTTATTTCGAGCCATCATCGCTGACGACCCATCGGGACGGCTGGGCGAAGATCGTGGCGAAGCTCAAAGCCGGCGAGATGCCGCCACCCGGCATTCCGGGTCCCTCCAAAGAGGCGATAGCAAACCTGATCAGCGTCGTTCAGGACGGGATCAGCCAGGCAGATCGGAACCAAAAGCCCGACCCAGGCCACACAGTGGCGCATCGTCTCAATCGCAACGAATACGCCAACACCATTCGCGATATTCTCGGCGTCGATTTCCATGCGACCGAAGAATTCCCCGCTGACGATTCCGGTTACGGGTTCGACAATATTGGCGATGTCCTTACCGTCTCCCCTGCCCTTACTCAAAAGTATTTGCAGGCGGCCGAGCAGATCGCAGCCCGCGCCGTCGGCGGCGACCCGCTTCCGAAGCCCGGTTATGTGAATCGTCACGACCGCGTCCGCAAAGCCGGCGACAGCGCCATCGAGCTGAAAGACGGCGTGGATTACGACGCCGACTATCTGATCCGGATCAATATCACCGGGCATCGCGGCGCTAATGACAAACCCGTTATGCTGCGCATCTCCGTCGACGGCAAGACGGTGAAGGAGGCCGAAGTCTCTACGCAGATCAGTGCGGTCAATCGTCAGGGCGGAGCGACGCAGCGCAATGTGGTGGAAGGCCGCGTCTTTCTTACGGCGAAGGACCATGTCTTCCGCGCCGAATTTCTGAATGACGATTTCGTCAAGCCGCTGAGCGCCCAGCAGCGGTCCAACGCTAACACAAATATTTTCCCGGAATCGATCGAAGTCGGAGGTCCTTACCCGCCCGCGCAGCCGCAGAGCGTCGCTCATCAGGTTCTGATTTGCGATCCGGCCACGGGCGCCGCATGCGTCCAAAGAATCCTTGCCGATTTTGCGCACCATGCGTATCGGCGCCCGCCTGCCAAAGGTGAAGTCGCGGATCTGATTGCAATCTGCAACAAGGCGAAAGCCGCCGGGTTCACTCTGAAGCAAAGTCTTCAGTTCGCCATTGCCGGCGCGCTGGTGAAGCCCCAGTTCCTCTTCCGAATTGAGCGCGATCCGCCGCCTGGGACTACGGCCCGGATCAGCGATCTCGAACTGGCCTCCCGTCTCAGTTACTTCCTCTGGAGTTCCGCGCCGGACGAGGAACTTCTTCGTCTCGCCGAAAGCAACAAGCTCCACACTCCCGAAGTGCTCGACGCCCAGGTCAAACGGCTCATCGCCGATCCCCGTTCCGCGGCCCTGGCCGAGAACTTCGCCGGGCAGTGGCTCCAGACTCGCAGCCTGGACGCGATGAAGCCCGACGCGAAGAAGTTCTCCGAATGGACTCCTGAACTGAAAGAAGCCATGCGCACAGAGACCAGCATGTTCTTTGAGGCAGTGTTGCGCGAGAACCGTCCGATCGCGGATTTCATCGACGGCAAATACACCTTCCTCAACGACCGGCTGGCGAAGTTCTATGGCATCGAAGGCGTCGCCGGTCCTGAATTCCGGCGCGTCGAGCTGAGCGATAAAGACGCCGCCCAGCGCAGCGGGGTCTTCACCCAGGCAAGCGTTCTCACCGTCTCCAGCTATCCGACGCGCACCTCTGTTGTGCTGCGCGGCAAGTACATGCTTGAGACCGTTCTCAATTCACCACCCCCGCCGCCTCCGCCCGATGTTCCGCGTCTGAATGAGGAGACTGTCGGCGTCGCGAAGTCGCTGCGCCAGCAGATGGAGCAGCATCGCGCCGATGCCCTTTGCGCTTCGTGCCATTCGAAAATGGACGTTCTCGGCTTCGGTCTGGAGAACTATGACGCCATCGGACGCTGGCGGACCACGGACGGTAAGTTTCCCATCGATTCCAGCGGAAACTTCCCCAACGGCAAGACCTTCAACGGCCCCGCCGAAATGAAAGCGCTGCTGCATGACAACATGCCGGAATTTGTCCGCTGTCTGGCGGAGAAAATGCTGACGTACGGGCTCGGACGAGGCACGGAATCGTACGATCGTCCCGTCATTGACGATCTCGTCAGGCAAACGGCCGCGGACGGCAACAGACTCCAGCCTCTGATTCTGGGTATTGTTCACAGCCTTCCGTTCCAGCAACGGCGCGGAGAGCAGAAACAGATGGTTGCGGCAGCAAAGTAGAAAATGGAGGAAACAGGAAACCGAATGTTCATCACGAAGAAAGCCATCCATCGCCGCTCGCTCCTCAAAGGCCTCGGGGCTGCCCTCAGCCTCCCTCTTCTCGATTCGATGACGTCGGCCTTCGCCGCCACCCCGAACGCGCCGGTCCGCCTCGCGTGGTTCTATCTCCCGAACGGCATCGACATGCGGCACTGGACGCCCGCCGAGGAGGGCAAGCTCCCCACGGAGCTTCCGAACATTCTCGCTCCTTTCTCTGACATTCGCGATGACGTAACCGTCATTTCGAACCTCACGGCCAACTGGGGCCGCCCCCTGCAGGTCGGCGCCGGCGATCACGGCCGCGCGCTCGCCGCGTATATGACCGGCGTGGAGGTTTATCGCACCGCCGGCGCGGATCTCAAGCTGACCATCTCCGCCGACCAGCTCGCCGCCCGCGCCAATGGCCATTTGACGCAGTTGCCTTCACTCGAAATCGGGCTCGAAGAAGCGCGGCAATCCGGCAACTGCGACAACGGCTATTCCTGCGCCTACACCTATAACGTTTCGTGGAAGACCGAATCGCAGCCCCTGCCTCCCATCTCCGATCCGAAAAATCTCTTTGAACGCCTCTTCGGTTCCGATATCGCCGAGCCGCCCGCCGCGCACCAGCGCCGCCTCGCGATGCGCGAGAGCATCCTCGATCAGGTTCTCGGCGATACGAAGAAACTCGAATCCTCCGTGGGACCTTCCGACCGGCGGAAACTCGATGAATACCTGACATCGATCCGCGAAATTGAGGTTCAGATTGAGAAGGCCGCGAACAGCACAACCGTAATCGACCCTGGCATGGATAAACCGTTCGGCGTTCCGCCGGAGTATGCCGACTACTTCCGGCTGATGTCGGACATGCTGCTCGTCGCGTTCCGGGCCGACATTACCCGCATCTCCACCTTTATGATCGGCCGCGAAGGCTCAACGCGCGCTTATCCGGAAATCGGCGTGCCGGATGGCCACCATCCGCTCACGCACCACATGGGCAACATGGCGATGCTCGAAAAGGTTCGGCAGATCAATGCGCTTCACGCACAGTGCATGGCCGCGTTCCTGAAGAAGATGAAGGAGACGAAGGAGGGGGATTCCAATCTCCTCGACAATTCGCTGATCGTTTACGGCAGCGGCTTGTCGGACGGCAATGTCCACACGCACGACCAGTTGCCGACGCTGCTCGCCGGCCGCGGCCAGGGGTTTGTCAATCCGGGCCGCCATCTGATCTATCAGCGGGAAACGCCGGTTGCGAATCTGTTTGCCACCATGCTGGATCGTGTTGGTGTTCGCCCGGAGCACGTGGGCGACAGCACCGGCGAACTCGCCGGCCTCAGTCTGAATTCATAAAAGCGAAATGGCCAATACTCCGATCGGTATTGTCTACAACACTTCCATGACGCGCCCGGATGCGGCGCTCGCGCTCGCGGCCATGCATCTGATGGAGCTCAGGCGCGAGGCTCGCATGGGATCAGTGTGCGTGGCCGGAGCGGCCTTCAACGCGGCTGTCTTCTGCGACATTCTCGGGAAAATGTACTCGTTCGGAGATCGCAACGGCAACCAGGCGCTTGCGGTCGGCCTCGCCGTGGAGCAAGGGATTCCGGATTCACCGATGGTGAAGACCGCCGTTGAACGCCCAACAGAAAAGGGCGAGTTCCTGTATCCGCGCACGCTCAGGAGGGTAACGGATACGTCAGCGCCCGCGGCCGTACTGCGAAATGGCATCATTTTCAACGCTGAGTCGGTTGTCATACTTAGCGGACCCGCGACGTATCTTGCAAAGTCGCTCGACCTGCTCGGCACGAAGGATCTCTACAAACAGCGGGTGCAACGGCTCGTGATCGTCGATTCCGGCGCGCCAAACAGAGACGCCGCGGCCTTACGCAGAGTGATTGCGGAGTGGCCGGCGCCTGTATTCTTCCTGCCGAAGGAAGCCGGCGATTCCCTGAAGTTTCCCGGCGCCGACATCGATAATGACTTCGCATGGGCTCCCGCGCATCCCATCACCGATGCGTATAAGTCGTATAAGCCGATGCCATACGACGCCGCGCTCTACGATCTCGCGGCCACTCACTTCGCTGTCCATCCGGACTCCGGATTCTTCGAACTCTCCGCCCCCGGGTCGATAGCAGTAGCCGACGATGGAACGATGAAGTTTACGCCTGGCTCGGGCGCTGTCAAATCGCTGTCGATCGTGGCGGCGAAGAAGCCCGCGCTGCTCGCCGCACTGATCGCGGCCGCCATCGAAAAGCCGCTCCCCCCGGTCAATGGCCGAGCCGGCGCCCGCGGAGGCCGCGGCGCTTCCGGATTCTCCGGCCGCCAGGGACAGACTGGCTTCTCTGGCGCGCGCGGCGCCGTCAATCCAGACGTTGCAAAATAGACGCAGAGCCGGATCTCAACGCCGGACGCTGTCGATCCCGCGACTCTCGCATCCCAAACTGCTGGCAATAAAATCCCGGGCATCACCGACTGGGTCTGGCGATCGAACATCGGCCAGGGCGTCAGCCGCCCCTCCTGTGCAACGCACTAAATCAGTTGGGAAAATTGAAGATCGTCTCGGGCCGTCATCGAATGGTCACAGGTTGCGGGGCGAAGCTTTTCGGCCGCAGCCGCGTGACAGACGAAGACGATTTTGGAAAATGACGTCCCGAACTCGGACACCAAACTAACTACTCGTATCGCAGCGCTTCCACCGGATCGAGCTTCGCCGCCTTCACCGCCGGCCACACCCCAAAGAACAATCCAATCCCCACCGAAACCGTCAACGCCGTGACCACCGCCCAGGTCGGCACCACACTCGGCAGCGACGGTACCAGCGCCGATACCAGCAACGTCAGCATGACCGCCGCCAAAATCCCCAGCACACCGCCCGCGCCTGTGAGCGCCATCGCCTCCGCCAGAAATTGCGCAACGATATCGATACGCCGCGCTCCCAGCGCCTTTCTCACGCCAATCTCGCGCGTCCGCTCCGTCACGCTCACCAGCATGATGTTCATCACGCCGATT
>CAZWTH010000445.1:0-11778 GCA_964636715.1 uncultured Solibacteraceae bacterium
GAGCGCGCCGGCAACTGCTCGCTCGAAGAGGTAGTCATGGTCATGCAGACCCGCAATGACCGCTATCCTTATAAGACCGGCATCCACCCCGAACACCTCTACCCCGCCAGCCAGCTTCTCAGCTCCATCATCAGCTTCGGACCCCAGCCCAACAAGGCTATCGTCGGCCGCAACGCCTTCGCCCACGAAGCCGGTATCCATCAGGATGGCTTCCTCAAAGAGCCGACCACGTATGAGATCATCAATCCGAAGTCGGTCGGCGTCCCCGAAAGCCGTCTGGTGCTGGGTAAACACAGCGGCCGCCACGCCCTTAAAAAGCGTTGCGAAGACCTCGGTTTCGATCTCAGCGCGACGGAGCTCGACGCGGTCTATGCTCAGATGACCGCGCTGGCCGATAACAAAAAGGGCCTCATGGACGAGGAAATCGCGGCCATGGCCCGGAGTTGTCGTGAAGTAGCCCAGACCGTAGGAGACTGAAAACTTTGAATCTGAATATCCTTGTGCTGCCCGGCGACGGGATCGGCCTTGAAGTCACTCGTGAGGCCGTACGCGTCCTGCGCGTCGTAGCCGAAAAATGGAAGCACCAGCTCACGCTGCGCGAAGGCCTCCTCGGCGGCATCGCTATACATAAGACCGGCGGCCCTTTCCCTGCCGAAACCGAGAAGCTCTCGGCCGAAGCCGACGCCGTCCTCATGGGCGCGGTCGGCCTCCCGGAATTCGATAACGTCGCGCCCGAAAAGCGCCCCGAGCGCGGTCTCCTCGGCATCCGCAAGACCATGGGCGTTTACGCGAACCTCCGCCCCGTTCGCAGCTACAAGGCGCTGCTCGATTCCTCGCCGCTCAAGAACCATCTGGTCGATGGCGTCGATATGGTGATCCTCCGCGAGCTCACCGGCGGCCTCTACTACGGCACGCCCCGCGGCATCTTTGAAGACGGACCCGAGCCGCGCGGCGTCAACACCATGGCTTATACATGGAGCGAGATCGAGCGCATCACCCGCATGGCCTTCGAGCTCGCCCGCAAGCGCCGCAAAAAGGTCACCTCGGTCGATAAGTCCAACGTTCTCGAAACCTCGCAGCTCTGGCGCCGCGTCGTCACCAAAGTCGCGCCGGATTATCCCGATGTCGAGCTCGATCACCTTCTGGTAGACAACTGCGCCATGCAGCTCGTCCTCAACCCGAAGCGCTTTGACATCGTCGTCATGGAAAACATGTTCGGCGACATTCTGAGCGACGAAGGCGCCGTGCTCGCCGGCTCTATCGGCATGTTGCCCTCCGCGTCCATCGGCCCGAAGAAGCCCTCCGGCGCCTGGACCGGCCTCTACGAACCCGTGCACGGTTCCGCGCCCGATATCGCCGGCCAGAACAAGGCCAACCCCGTCGGAGCAATCGGCTCCGTAGCGGCAATGCTCGAATACAGCTTCGGCCTCACTGAAGAAGCCGCGGCCGTAAACAAAGCGATGGAGGCAGTACTCAACTCAGGCCGCGTTACGGCCGATCTCCGCCCCTCCGGCACTCCGGCGACCACCGAACAGGCAGGCGAAGCCGTTTGCCAGGCAATTTGATCCGGACACGCGGCTTCAGCCGCGTCTAAACATATGAAGACTCTAAGCCAAAAAATCTGGAACAATCACATAGTCTTTGAAGAGAAGGGCGCCCCCTCCCTTCTCTACATCGACCTCCACATCGTCCATGAAGTGACTTCGCCGCAGGCCTTCTCCGGCCTCCGCGCGCGCGGCCTCAAAGTCCGCCGCCCGGACCGCACTCTCGGCACCGTCGATCACTCCATCCCCACCACGGACCGCTCGCTTCCCATCGTCGATCCGATCGCCGCGAAGCAGGTCAGCCAGTTCGAACAGAACTGCAAAGAATTCGGCATCCCGGCGTTCGGCGCGAAGTCCGAACACCAGGGCATCTGCCACGTCATCGGACCCGAGCTGGGCGCCACCCAGCCCGGCATGACCATCGTCTGCGGCGATAGCCACACCGCCACCCACGGCGCGTTCGGCGCGCTCGCCTTCGGCATCGGCACCAGCGAAGTCGAAAACGTGCTCGCCACCCAGTGCCTGCTCCAGCGGCCCTCCACCACGTTCCGCGTGCGTGTCGATGGCAATCTGAAGCCCGGCGTCGGCGCGAAGGACATCATCCTCGCCCTCATCGCCCGCATCGGCATCGGCGGCGGCACCGGCGCGGTCATCGAATACTCCGGCTCCGCCATCCGCTCACTTGATATGGAAGCCCGCATGACCGTCTGCAACATGTCGATCGAAGGCGGCGCGCGCGCCGGCCTCGTTGCGCCGGACGATGTCACGTTCAACTACCTCCACGGCCGTCCGCTCGCCCCGCAGGGCGCGGCATGGGACGCCGCTGTCGCCGGATGGCGCAAGCTCCCCAGCGACGAAGGTTCGAAGTTCGACCGCGAAGAAATCATTGACGCCAATTCGCTCGAGCCGATGATTACCTGGGGCACCAACCCCGGCATGGGCGTTCCGGTCACCGGCGCGATTCCGAAGCCCGAATCGATTGCCGATCTCCGCGAGCGCGAATCGGTCGCCAAGGCCCTCAACTATATGGGTCTCGAAGCCGGCAAACCGATCCTCGGCCATCCGGTCAACGTGGTCTTTATCGGAAGCTGCACTAACTCCCGCATCTCGGATCTCCGCGCCGCCGCCGCTGTTCTCAAGGGCCGCAAGGTCGATCCGAAGGTGCGCGTAATGGTCGTCCCCGGCTCCATGGAAGTGAAGCGCCAGGCGATCGCCGAAGGCCTTCCCGATATCTTCCGCGCCGCCGGCTGCGACTGGCGCGAGCCCGGCTGCTCCATGTGCATCGCCATGAACGGCGATCAGTTGAGCCCCGGCGAATACAGCGTTTCCACCAGCAACCGCAATTTCGAAGGCCGTCAGGGCAAGGGCGGACGTACTTTCCTCGCCTCCCCGCTGACCGCCGCCGCCAGCGCCCTCACCGGCGCCGTTACCGACGTGAGGACCATCCTGTGACCCCATTCACCTCATTCAAATCGCGCCTCGTTCCGATCCTGATCAACAACATCGATACCGATCAGATCATCCCCGCGCGCTTCCTCAAGACCATCTCGAAGGAAGGCCTCGATAAGAACCTCTTCTGCGACTGGCGTTACAACGCCGATGGCAGCGAGAAGGCGGACTTCATCCTGAATACGCCGCGCGGCAAAGGCGCCCAGATCCTCCTCGCGGGCGATAACTTCGGCTGCGGCAGTTCGCGCGAGCACGCTCCGTGGGCCATCACGCAGTTCGGTTTTCGCGCCGTCATCAGCACCAGCTTTGCCGATATCTTCAAGGGCAACTCGCTGAAGAACTCGCTGCTCCCGATCGTGGTTTCGCCCGAGATTCACGCGAAGCTAGTCGCGCTGCCGGCGGATGCCGAAGTGCAGCTCGATCTGCCCTCGCAGACGCTCACGCTGCCCGATGGCACGAAGGTCGAGTTCCCGGTCGATCCGTTCAACAAAACCTGCCTGCTCGAAGGCATTGATGAGCTCGGCTGGATCCGCAAGCAGGAAAAATCCATCGCGGACTACGAAGCGAGCCATCCCGGCACGCTCAACACCACCCTGGCCGCCGCATGAAACGGGCGGCGGCTGTTGCACTACTCTGCGCGAGTCTGATATTCGCGCAGACCCCGACAGTCGCCGCGCCCGAACTCCATCTCGACGCCACCAATCTTTCCGGCATCTTCCAGAAGCTCGCGGACTACGCGACGGGAGGACAGTATGTTCGCGACATCGAACAGGTATCGTCTGCCGCGCGCGCCTGGGTGCAGACCCGCGCTCCAAAACCAGGCGAGAAACTCGCGGCGGTCTTCGATATCGACGAAACGCTGCTCTCGAACGTGCCGAACATTCTCCAGTGCGCCTTCTGTTCCTCTTCCATTCAGGCGCAGCTCTTCGCAGGCCGCCATCTGCCGCCCATCCCGCCCGTCGTGGACGTCTACAACTTCGCGAAGTCGAAAGGCGTCGCCGTGATCCTGCTGACCGGCCGCTCCGAGCCCGGACGCACCTCGACCGTCGCCGATCTCACCGCCGCCAATATCAGCGGCTACACGGAGCTGCTGATGCGTCCCGCGGGCAACACTCAACCAGCCGCCATCATGAAAGCCGATGCCCGCAAGGGCGTCGAAGCGAAGGGCTACAAAATCATTCTCAGTATCGGGGATCAGCTAAGCGATCTGGCGGGGGGCTTTGCGGAGCGAACTTATAAGCTGCCGAATCCGTTCTATTTCGTCGAATAGGCTGCTCGATGAAGTAGTAGCTGGCGGTGGCGGCTGCGAGCGCGCCCGCGAAATTGAGAGGGAACGGAAGCGGGATCGCGGGCTTGCCGGAAATCGAATCGAAAAATAACTGCTGGAACAAATACAGCGAATAGCTGATCTTTCCGAGCCACATCAGCGGCCCCCAGTTGAGTACCGCGGGCGGCGCATAGACGACGCGGGCTACGAAAAGCGCGACGAGGATATTGACGACGAATCGAACATCGTAAGCGTCCAACACAAGAATGAGCGGCGGAAATACCCAGGCGGGCACTTTCACGCGAATGGGATAGAGCGCCAGCAGGCAACCGAGCGCGATCGGCCCGCAGACAACAGGGAACGCGTAGTGCAGCGCCGGATTGATGGCCTTCAGTGGAAACGCGAAGACAGCGGCGATCGCGATGAAAGTCCAGGTCCGCCGCCCGGTGAACGCGATCGCGAGCGGCCACAGAATATAGAACTGCTCCTCAACGGAGAGCGACCAAAGATGCCCAATCATCCACGCCGGATGCGGATCGAAGTTGACGGTCCACGTGAAGATGTAAGGCCAGTCGGCCTTCGGAGCCCCCAGCAGCATCGCGGCGGCGAGGAACACCGCGAACGCCGGCAGAATCCGCCGCGCGCGATGCGAGTAGAAGCGCTTGAGCGACGGTTCTTTCAGCAAGATCGTCGTAATCAAAAAACCGGAGATAACAAAGAAAACCCGAACCCCGAGATCGGCGTGGAGAAACAGCAACTGGAACCAGAACGGATGCGTCCCCGGCGCCTGCGAATGGCTGATGAGCACGAGGACAATCGAAATCGCCCGCAGCCCGTCCAAAGACGGTATCCGCTTCCCTGAGTTGCCCACACTCGTATGCTAGCTTCTGGAGGCTGGCCCCGGCCGGCTGCAATCTATGGATAACCGTCGGAGCATCCGTCTCTTCTTCGCCACCCTCTTCGCCCTGACGCTCCTCCTCCGCCTCGCCCACTCCCAACTCCTCTGGCCCGACGAAGACTACCACCTCGCCGCCGCAAACCAACTCCTCCACGGCAAAATCTTCTACCGCGATTTCTGGTACGACAAACCCCCGCTCAGCGCCCTCACCTACGCCATCCTCGGAGCCCCCACCGGCTGGCAGCTGCGAGTCTTCGACGCAGCGTATATCCTCGGCATCTGCGCCATAGCCTTCCGCCTGACACGAGACCTGTTCGGCGAGCGCAAGGCTCTGGCCGCCACAGCCCTCACCGCCTTCTTCCTCAGCTTCGACCTCCCCGACGGCATCATCCCCATCGCCCCGGACTTCTTCCTGATCCTCCCCCACCTCCTCGCCATCTGGTGCGCCTGGCGAAAAAAGCCGCTCGCGGCCGGAGGCTGGTGCGGAATCGCCTTCCTGTTCAATCCCAAAGGCGTATTCGTCCTCGCGGTGTGCGGCGTCTGGATGTGGCGCGACATCCCGCTCCTCCTCGCCGGCTTCGCCATCCCGAACGCAGTCGCGGCGGTCACGCTCGCCGCTCAGGGCGCACTCACTCCTTACTTCGAGCAGGTCTGGAAATGGGGCTCCATCTACGCCAAAACCCCGCCTGCGGCATCGACGCTCGGCGAAGCCCTCCGCCGCAGCCTCGGCTGGATCGGCTTCCACGCCACCCTCGTCCTCGGCTGTATCGCCTTCTGGTGGAAAGAACGAACCCAAACCGCGCGCCTCCTCGCGATCTGGGCCGCCATCTCCTGCCTGGCCGTCGCGTCCGGCGGGCGCTTCTCCCACCGCTACTTCCTCCAACTCCTCCCGGTGCTCGCCATCGCCGCCGGATGCGGTCTGGTCTGGGCATCCTCCGCGGGCTCGCGCTGGAGAGCCGTGGTTCTCGCCGCCGGCTTCGCGCTCATCGTGCCGATTGTCCGCTTCGGCCCCCGCTATATCCTGCTCGCAACCGGTCAACAAAAGGATTGGCCCGACGCCCTCCTCGACCGCGACAGCCGCACCGTCGCCGGCTGGCTCCTCGACAACCGCCAGCCCGGCGACACGCTCTTCGTCTGGGGCTACCGTCCCGACGTATTCGCCTATACGCGAATGCCGGCCGGATCGCTATTCTGGGATTCCCAGCCGCTCACCGGCGTCCCCGCCGATCGCCATCTCACCGAGAGCACTTCGCTCATTCCCGAATGGGCGGCGGTGAACCGTCTGGTCCTCACGGCGTCAACGCCAACGTGGATCGTCGACGGCCTCAGTCTCCTCAATCCGAAGCTCGCGATCGGCCAATATCCCGAACTCCGGACCTGGCTCCGCGGCTACGAACCGGCCTTCCGAACCCCCCGCACCGTGGTCTATCGCCGGTGCTATCATTGCCCTTCGATCCCGAAATGACCCAATCCTTATCGGGCAAAATCGCTATTGTTACAGGCGCTTCGGAAGGCATCGGCGCACGCCTGGCGGCTGCGCTGCGTGCGCGCGGAGCCCGTCTGGCGCTGGTCGCGCGCAGCGAAGACAAGCTGAAGGCGGTCGCCGGTCCCGAGGATCTGGTCATCCCCTGCGATCTGACGCTGGACGCCACGCGCCCCTCAGTCATCGACCGAACCATCGAACGCTTCGGCCAGATCGATATCCTCATCAACAACGCCGGCCGGGGCTCCTATTACAGCGCGATCGCCAATCCGCTGGACGACGCCCGCGCCATGTTCGACCTGAATTTCTTCGCGCCGTTCCATCTGGCGCAGCTCGCCGCGCCCTGGCTCCGGAAGACAAAAGGAACCCTCGTCAACGTCAGCTCGATCGCCGGTCAGATGAGCCTGCCGTGGCTGGCCGTGTATTCGTCCACTAAGTTTGCGCTGGCGTCGATTACCTCCACGCAGCGGATGGAACTCGGGCGCGACGGCGTCAACGTCATGGCCGTCTTTCCGGGCTATGTCGATACGGACTTCCAGGCGAACGCCAACGGCGCGGCTCCTCCGCCGTCCGTCGTGAAGGGTAAACGGTTCGCCGTGACTTCGGCGGAATGCGCCGATGCCATTGTTCGCGGCATCGAGCGGCGGAGCAAAATGGTGGTCACCCCGCGCATCGGATGGATACCGGTCTGGCTGAACCGCTTATTTCCGGCTATTGTGGAATCACAGGTAGGAAAAGCGTGATATGCACCTGAAGCTGAAGCGCACCCCAGGGATTTTCATTACGGGCTTCATGGGCTCGGGCAAGACGACCGTGGGCCGCATCGTGGCGGAGCGATTGGGCTGGGAATTTGTCGATCTCGACCGCGACATCGAAGAGCGCGAGAAAGACACGGTCGCCAACATCTTCGCGACGCGCGGCGAAGCCGAGTTCCGCCGCATTGAAAGCGACGCCATTCAGCGCTGGCTGCGGAAAATCGAATGCGGCGCGCCGACAGTGATTGCGCTGGGCGGAGGCGCGTTCGTGCAGCCGAAGAACTACGAAATGCTGGGCAATAACGGCATTTCGGTCTGGCTCGATTGCTCGCTCGATGTGGTGGAATCGCGCCTCGCCGGCGCCGATGACACCAGGCCGCTGGCGCGCGATAAGGAAGCGTTCCGCAAACTGTATAACGAGCGCAAGGTGCTGTATGGCCGCGCCGATTTCCGCGTGAATGGCGATCTCGACTACGACCAGGCCGCGGGCGAAATTGTGAAACTGCCCCTCTGGAAATAGATGCCTCGGAATCTGCGGCGCGACGCTCGCGCGATTTTCAAAGCCGCGGTGGACGCGGCGAATCCCGCTGCGATGGTGGAGAAGACGTTGCGCGCGAGGAAGGATCTCGATCGCTACGACCGCATTTTCGTCGTAGGCGGAGGCAAGGCGGGTGGCACGATGGCGAAGGCCGCCGAACGCGTTCTGGGGAAGCGGATCACGGCGGGCTGCATCGCCGTGAAAGACGGGGATGCAGCGAAGTGCCGTCACATCGATCTGCATCCGAGCGGTCATCCGGTTCCCGATCAGCGCGGCGTGGAAGCGGCGAAACGAATTGCGGCGCTGTGCGAAGCCGCCGTGGCGAAGGACCTGGTGTTGTGCCTGCTGTCGGGCGGCGCGTCCGCGCTGCTGCCGGCGCCGGTTCCGCCGATCACCCTCGCCGAGAAGCAGGAGACGACGAAACTCCTGCTCGCCTGCGGCGCAACGATCCATGAGATCAACGCCGTTCGCAAGCATGTTTCGGTAATCAAGGGTGGACGCCTGGCGAAGTTCGCTGCTCCCGCTCGCGTGCTGACCCTGGCGCTATCGGACGTGGTGGGCGATCAGCTCGACGTGATCGGCTCCGGTCCCACCGCGCCGGACGAAGCTACTTTCGCGACAGCTCTGGCTGTCCTCGATCGCTACGGCATCCGGGCGAAAGTACCGGCCAGCGTGCGCGAGGTGCTGGAGGAGAGAATCGACGAGTCCCCAAAGCCCGGCGATCCCTTGTTCGCGCGCGTTGAAAACATCGTCGTCGGCAGCAATCAGCAATCGCTCGAAGCCGCCGCGGCGAAGGCGAAATCACTCGGGTACAAAACGATGATTCTCGCGAGCACCATCGAAGGCGAGACGCGCGATGTGGCGCGCCTGCACGCGGCGATCGCGCGGCAGATCCGGACGAGCGGCCAGCCGTTGAAAACACCGGCCTGCGTCGTCTCCGGCGGCGAGACCACAGTCACGATTCGCGGTAAAGGCAAAGGCGGACGCAATCAGGAATTCGCGCTCGCCGCCGCAATCGATCTAGCCGGCCTGAAGGACGCGCTCATCTTCAGCGCCGGCACCGACGGCACCGACGGTCCAACCGACGCCGCCGGCGCACTGGCCGATGGCAGGACCTGCGATCGCGCCGGCATGGACGCGGCAAAACGCGCCCTCACGGAAAACGATTCTTATCCGTTCTTCGCAAAGCTGGGCGATCTGGTGATCACAGGATCGACCGGCACGAACGTGATGGACGTTCATCTGGTGCTGGTGGGTTAGTTTTGCTTCTTTTTTCGAGAACAGCCTTCTCCAGCTCGCGAATATCTTCCAGCGTGAGCTTTCCCGATTCGACCAGTTGCGCCATCATGGGCTGCGGGCGTCCTCCAAAGAAGCTCAGAATTTCGTCGAGAACGCTGTCGCGCGCGGCTTCTCGCGCGACCAGCGGTTCGAAAATATCGGTGTTTCCGATCTTGCGGACGCGGCGGACGGCGCCTTTGGCTTCCATCCGGTAGACGGTATTCGTGATGGTGGTGTAGGCGGGACGCGGATCAGGAAAGGATTCCTGAATTTCCCGCATCGATGCCGTGCCTTTGGTCCACAGGGCTTCGAGAATCCGGAGTTCCAGCTTCGCAAGCTTTGGCCGCTTCATCTGGCTCAAGCTTACTATTGGGTGGTAATGCGGTCAAGAGGAAAATTCTAGCCGTGGCCGAGTTTCATCGCCCAGCCGATGCCGAACAGCGCGACGATGAAGCAGCCGAAGCAGTAGAGACCGTAGCGCAGGCGCTCATCCTGCGTCTTTTTCGTCGTGATGCCCATGACGACGGAGGTGAACAGGGAGAACAGGAAGGCGGCTTCGAAATGCGAGAGATTGATCTTCGGCATGGTCAGTCCTTCTTCCCCGTGGCAATTTCGAAGGCATCCACCATGGCGAGTATGTTCAGGAGGCCGGCGGTCACGAGGAATTTGGTGCCGTAATCGTGGACATCGCCCGGCATATCGGGCTGCGAATAGCCGAACATCGCGGTCAGGATATAGATGCCACCCGCCGCGAGGTCGGAAATGAAGCCACCGTAGTTGATGAGGGTAGTGAGATAATCCGTCCCCTTCTCGGGCGAGAACATCATGCCCTGCATGGAGAGTCCGAGCAGGAACATCAAAAGGACGGACGCAAAGATCAGGAGTCCGCGGCCGCTTTTTTTCAGAAGGAAATGGCCAGCCCCCGGGATGGCCCAGGCCGCCACGACCGGCCAGAGCCAAACGCTCATCGGCGGCATGGGTTCAGCGGCGGGAGGTGCGGTTGTTTCCATGTTTTAGGGCTAAATTTGAGGGTATCACGCGGCCGGTGAGCCTTCGCGTTCTCCCCACTTCAGCTTCTGACGCAGCACATCAAAGAAAGTTTTGTCCGGATTCTGGATGAGGAGCACTTCGGAGGTGGAGGCGCGGCATTCCACCTGATCGCCGGGCTGTAAAGCGCCGCCGACCTGGCCATCGACTGTCAGGAACGAATCGTCATCTTTCGCGTGACTGAGGACCCGGATCGGCAGGCTGCCGGGGATCAGCAGGGGCCGATTGGTCAGAGTGTGAGGGCAGATCGGGGTGACACAGACGGCATTGACCGTCGGGAAGACGATCGGCCCGCCCGCCGCGAGCGAATAGGCGGTGGAACCGGTTGGTGTGGAGACGATCAGGCCGTCGGCTTTGTATTCGGAGACGAAGCTGTCACCCGCCCAGACGTCGAGATCGACGATGCGGGCGATAGACGATTTGGCAATGACGACGTCGTTGAGCGCGTCGTATTCGGCCACGCGGTTGCCACCGCGGATGACGGCGACGTGCAGCAGGCCTCGGCGCGTCACGCGGAAATCGCCGGAAAGCGTGCGTTCGAGTTCGGGGAAGAATTCGTTGATCGGGATGGAAGTCAGAAACCCGAGGCTGCCGAGGTTAACGGCGAGCAGTGGAATGGCGCGGCCGCCGAGGGCGCGCGCCGCGGAAAGAAGCGTGCCGTCGCCGCCGAGGACGATGGCAAGATCGCAGCCTTCGGCGACGGAAGCCCGCGGAAGTCCGGTCACGCCGGAGCCTGCGTAGCTGGCGGCTACATCATCCAGGCGTACGTTGACGCCGCGGGCGGCGAGCCACGCGAGGAGTTCCGGCACCAGCTGTATGGCGGCCGGCGCTTTCGGTTTGGCGAAAACGCCGACGGTTCTGGCTCCGCTGTTATTTGTGTCCATACAACAGGAATTCCCTGTTTCCCTCCGCGCCGGTGATCGGACTTTCGGCGATCTCGACGGCGAGATTCAATTCTTCCACACTGGCGCGTACTTTGCCGCACGCGGCTTTGTGGAGTTCCGGGTCGCGCACAATGCCGCCTTTGCCGACCTGGCCGCGGCCCACTTCGAACTGGGGCTTGACCAGGATCACCATGCGTCCGGTCTCCGGTTTGAGAACCCGCGCGATAGCAGGGATGATGAGCGTGGCGGAGATGAAGCTGACGTCACAGACGGCGAGGTCAATGGGCTCGCCGAGATCGGCGAGTTCGAGATTGCGGGCGTTGAAATTTTCGTGCAGCGCGACGCGCGGGTCGCCGCGCAGGCGCCAATCGATCTGGCCGGCGCCGGTATCGATGGCGTGGACTTTCGCGGCGCCGTGCTGGAGCAGGCAATCGGTGAAGCCGCCGGTGGAGGTCCCGATATCGGCGCAGACGGCGCCGGCGGGGTCGATCGCGAAGCGCTTCAGCGCGCCTTCGAGTTTGAGGCCCCCGCGGCTGACATAACGAAGCCGTCCGCGCACTTCGACGTGAGCGCCGGGCGCCATGGGACGTCCTGCTTTATCGGCGCGTGCGCCATCCACGAAAACGTCGCCCGCC
>CAZWTH010000446.1:0-28863 GCA_964636715.1 uncultured Solibacteraceae bacterium
CCAAAAGTATGTGCGCCCTCGAAGCTCTTCGCAAGTACGCCGATGGTTAAGTCAATAGTTAATAGGGCCGAAGCCGTTAGTTCAGCACGAACATAAAGAGACCGCCCGAAACATAGGCGACAACGTGCTGCTTCCCATCCATCATGAAGGTCTCCGGAGGCGCGGTGAGATTGCCGACCTGCGAGTGCCACAGCGGCTTGCCTGTCGTCGCTTCGAGAGCTTCAATGCCGCCGCCGTTGTTCATAAAGAGGACGCCGCCCGCGGTCGAGAGCAGGCCGACATTGCTGCCGGTCATTCTATGACGCCAGACGACTTTGCCCGTCTTGTAGTCGATCGCGTCGATGAAGTTGCCGAAATTCAGCGTCCCGCCAGTTGTGATGCCACCGAGGCCCATGGAGCCGCGCGGATCGGGTTCCGCCAGGTAGTTGATGTGGAGGCTGTTGTCTTCGTTGATATAGAACAAGCCGGACTGCAGCGAAAACGATCCAGGCGGATAGTTGAGAATGTCGGAGTTCACGAGTGAGCCCGGAATGGTGGCGTCTTTATCGGGATTGCGCTTCACCTGCCCGCGCGCATCGAGCTGCGGTTTGTCTTCGGTGTGAATTCCTGAAGCGTAGTTGTTCACCAGGCCGAGTTTCGCAGTAATCAGGTGTTCGCCGGTCACGCGATCGAGCACGTAGAAGTAACCGTTGCGCGTCGCCATCATGAGCAGCTTCCGCGTGCGGCCGTTGAAGGGAAGGTCGGCTATAGCGGGCGTTTCGGTGGAATCCCAGTCGTGCGTATCGTGCGGCGAGGTCGCGAAATACCAGACCATCTTTCCGGTATCGACGTTCACGGCAAGCAGACAGCCGGTGTAGAGATTGTCGCCATCGCCGCGACCCTGCGTGTAGGCCGGCGTGGGGTTGCCGGTGCCGTAGTAATAGAGATGCAGTTCCGGATCGTAAGCGCCCGGAATCCAGGCCGTGCCGCCGCCATGTTTGGCTTCGTCGAGGCTGACCCAGGTATCGGCGCCGGGATCGCCCGGCTTCTGCGCCGTAGCGAAAAGCTCCCACTGCTTCGCGCCGGTCTCCGGATCGAAGGACTGGAGAGACGCGGGCATGTCCAGGTTATTGCTCGCGCCGATGAGCACGTGGTTGCCGACCACCATAGGCGCGCTCGAGACCCAGTAGTTCTCATCGAGCGAGGCGACTTCCTTCTTCCAGATTTCCTTGCCGGTGGCGGCGTCGAGGCACACAAGCCAGTCATCCTGCTCGCCGAAATAGAGACGGTTGTTCCACATGGCGAGACCGCGGTTGCCGAGGCCGTGGCCGGGGCGAATTTTCCAGTAGTTGTGCCACAGAACCGTGCCGTCACGCGCGTCGATCGCATAGACGTTGCCCGGCTGCGAGGCGTAGATGACGCCGTTCACGATCAGTACCCCGCCCTGGAATCGCGCGGGCGCACAGTTATTCGGGCTGCCGCCATCGCCGAAGCCGCCGACCACGAGCGGTCCGGGACTACCGGCGCCGCCGCGTCCGCCGGACGAGGATCCGGTTCCTTCCGGACCGCAGGCGCTGGCGATGCCGGTGTTGTACCACGCCATGCTGAGACCCTTCACGTTCGCGGCGGTCACCTGCTTCAGCAAGCTGTAGCGCCGGCCCGTGTAATCGCCTGAGTAGCTCGTCCAGTTATCGGTGAGGGGCTTGACGAGATCCGCGGGATCGAGCGGTCCGCCCTGCGCGAAGAGCAACGATCCGGCGCCGATGCACGTGAGAAATAGCAGTTTCTTCATGGGGCTTCTCTCCGATTCCTTATTTGAGCGTCGCGAGGTACGCGGTGACATCGTGCATGTTTTTGTCATGCGGATCGTCGAGATCCATCACCATCTTCTTGTGCGCGGCCTGCGGATCTTCGACGTCCACTTTGGGAACTCCGTTGTTGATCGCGATGCTGCGACGCGCGCCGTCGGGAAGGGTCAGAACGACGAGGAAGTCGTTCTCGCTCACAAGCGTGCCTTCGATCTTCTGGCCGTTCTGCATGGTCACAGTCACTTTGCGCCCGCCGCCACGCCCGCCACGTCCACCGCGCCCGGAACCGGCGGAGCCGGAAACCCAGGTGTTCTGGAGACCGGCTGGATCGCCATCATACTTCGCGCCGATCCCCTTGAGATCGCCCGTGATCGAATGGCAACTCGCGCAATGCGCATCGAAATAAGTTTTGCCTGCCTGAGCGTCGCCGACGAGCAGATTCAGATGGAGGCCGACCGGATTTCTTCCGGGAGGACTCCCCTGCGCGCCCATGGTGGCAAGAACGCTGTGCAGGTATTCCGCTACCGCAACACCATCGGCCTGCACCAGGTTCACCGGCGGGTCATGTTTGGCGAGGCGGGCATTGATCAGCTCGCCATGCTGGTCGTCCATTGCGACAGGCGAGCGGAGGAGGTTGTTGCCCTTGCCTGCGACGCCGCGCATGTCGGCGGCGTGGCAACTCACGCAGTGGGCGTCATAGAGTTCCTTGCCGCGAAGCAGCACGTCCTGCGGGGCGAGGGCGCGCGTGAACTGATTGAATTTGTCGGGGCTGCGTCCCGCGATTGTGCCGCGGCCCGGCCCGCTCGCGCCGCGGCCACCTCTGCCGGCGCGGCCACCGGCCGCCGGGGGCGGAGGTTCCTGTGCGAACAACAGCAAGCCAGTGGCGACAAGGGCGAGACTGGCGGCCACCAATGGAAATTTGGCCCTGTAAATCATTTCTAAACCTCCGTGTAATCTCCCAGAAGCTATCAGTCTACACGCGATTGGCAATTCTGTTTCAACGCTCAATTGTTCCTGGTTCGAACTAATTTCCGATCGCGTGTGCCGGTTGAGCTTGACGCGAGGTATATTATGTTTTACGATATATCGCATAACATGATATGGTCCGCCTCGCTGTTCTGATGCTGACTGTTCCGATTCTCTGCGCTGAACCGGCATTCGACGTGGTGTCGATCCGGCGAAGTCCGCAATCGGGGCGCGCGATGGATAGCGTTGTTTCCAACTTGATGAAATCCGTCGCATACGGCTCCCGTAATGGCAGATTCCGGATGGAAGGACTGGCAAGCGTTCCCTTGAGCATGTTGATCCGGCTGGCCTACAGGCTGGAGGACTTTCAAATAGAGGGGTTACCTTCCTGGGGTAACTCCGAAAGGTACGAGATTATCGCCAAAGCGCCGGGCGATGCGACGTTTGAGCAGATGCGGCCGATGATCGGGGCGCTGCTGGCGGATCGGTTCCAATTGAAGTTTCATCGCGAAACCAGGGAACTGCCGGTCTATGAGTTGACCATCGCGAGAGGCGGTCTGAAGATTCTCGCCGCGAAACAGGGAGAGTGTCTCCCGCCCGATCACTGTGGAGCCGTTGTTCGGGGCCGGGATTCGATTGAGGCCGGCGGGATATCCATGACGAAGCTGACGGAGATTCTCTCAGAAGAAGTTGGCCGTCCTGTCCTGGACAAAACGGGGTTCACGGAAACTTTCAATCTCCAACTGAAGTTCTCGCCGGACATGCCGGCTAACGGAGATTCGGGAGTTGGAGACGCCTCCATTTTTGCGGCGCTGCGGGAGCAAATGGGGCTGCGCCTCCAATCCGGCAAAGGCCCGGTTGAACTTCTGGTAATAGATCGCGTGGAGAAACCGACGGAGAACTGATATGGTGACCGATCCCGCACTTCTTGTGCTTGCGAGCCTGGCCGAGGGCGATAAACACGGTTACGGAATGATGCTCGATATCCAGCAGTTCACGGGTATTGAATTGGGGCCGGGGACTCTCTACGGTGTCATCACGCGGCTCCTGAAAAGCGGCTGGATTCGACCGCTGGAGTCGGACGAGCGGCGGCGCCCCTATCGAATTACGGCCGCGGGGCGAACGTATCTGCAGGAGCAGATCGCCGAACTGGACAGCGTGGTCAAAACAGCGCAGCGGAGGCTGAAACACGCATGAGGCGATGGATTGTACTGGCGGCGCGATTGTATCCGCGCGCGTGGCGCGCGGAATTTGAGGAAGAGTTCCGCGCGGTTCTCGACGACGTGAAACCGAGCTGGCGCGTGTTCGCGAATGTGATGAGAGGGGCGATCGAGATGCAGATGGTGAACGGACGCAATTGGGCCAAGGTTATTGCCGCGATAGCGATTGCAGGGGCCATTGCAGGAGTCGGCTTCAGTTACCGGGTGACGCCGATGTATGTTTCATCGGCGACGATCCAGGTGACGCCGGTGATCGACCCATCGCGGCCTGCTCCGGCGGAGGTTTTGCGAAAGCGCGCGATGCAACAAGTTGGAGAGATCCAGCTGGAGTTGCTGAGACGCGCGGAACTCTCCACCATCATCAATGATCCCTGGCGGCCGTTGTACCAGTGGGAGTTGCGGAAAGAGCCGCTGGAGGATGTGATTGACGGGATGCGCAGCAACATTCGGATCACCATAAATCCGTCGACGAAAGGCGATCCGGCCGTCACACTCAGCGTCTCGTACTCATATCCGCGTGCGCCGGAAGCGAAAGCAACGGCCAGCGCGCTGGTGTCGAAATTTCTTGACCTGAATCAGAGACAAGGCCGATACCTCAATGACGCCTACAGGGACTTCTGGCGCGACATGGCTTCCGTTGAACATCTGAAATCCGTGCCTCCGGCGCCCGCGGGAGAGATCGCGGATGTGGTCGCCGTGGCAAGTGTGCCGGTGAGGGCGGAACCCAATCGGTTCGTATTCCTCGCGTGGGGCTTCGCGACGGGGACCCTGCTGGGCTTTCTGACAGTGTTTGTCGCGCGACGGCCCCGGCAATCCGGCATTGCAGTATTTGCCGCGGCGGGATGCGTCACAGCATTCGCCGTGTCGTTCCTGATTCCCAATCGGTATACGTCAACCACAATCATGCGGCTCGCGCCGGCCGTCCTGACAGAGAATCCACTGGCGTCCCCGGGCGCCCCGGCTTCGAATGCAGAGTTTCTTCGGCGCGTAACACCCGAGATTCTAAGTGCTCAGAACCTCACGGGAATTATTGAGGATCCGCGGCTGGAGTTATACAGGGGTGAGCGAGCCAGCAAATCCATGGAAGAAGCAGTAGAGGAGATGCGGGCGAATCTAAATATCACGCCGGTCGCTCGGGATTCCGGATTCAGTATTTCGTTCACATATTATGACCGGTTCAAGGCACAGCAGACTGTGTCGACGATGATGGCGCGTTTTATCGAACTGAATCAGGAAATGCAGCGCGCGGCCGTGCCCGGAATGAATTTCAGACAGCGCGCCATTACCGAACGCAAAGCCGGCGAAGTACTCGATGTTCTGGATGTCGCGAGTCTCCCTATCGACCCCGTCTCCCCTAACCGCTGGCTGCTCGCGGCAGCCGGGCTCTGCATCGGCGCCCTGATTGGGGCGATTACGTTTCGATTCCGAAAGCCTGGAATGCCCGCGATTGCAGGGGATGAAGGCGCCAGCGCGGCGCCGGGGCGCGGACAGGCCGATCGGCCTTACCTGCGGTTACTGCAGATCAAAGTCGACGGTGTGGACTACGGTTTCCGGGCCGGTTGAGTGCAGCGCCGTGACTTCGAGCTTATAAGAGCCGGAAGAGAGTTGCGCGGTCGGCACAGTCGAGGCCACCGCCACCACCGGCTTACCGGGCTTCACGTAGCCCGCCACGCTCGCCACGCCGCTATCCGACTTCGCCGCGCCCGACTTATCGAGAACGCGGAAGCGCATGTTCACAGCCGCGGGCGCTTGCCCTACGAGCGACGGCTCGTATATCTCCGTGTAAAAGAAGACATGCTCGTTCTTCTGGAAGCGCGTGTTCGCGGTGGGGATAATCTCGTGTCCCGCGGCGACGAGCGGCGATGCGCCTTCCATCATGTCGGCGGGAAGACCGGCCGCGGCCGGCGAGGCGTTGGCGACCTGGCGGCTCAGCGCAATCGCGCTCATGGCGAGCTTCCCCGGATCGCGCGGTTCCACGGTGACTTCCGTGGATACCGCTCCAAAGACATTGTCAGACGGACTGATGACGGCCTTGACGGTGTACTTGCCCGGCGCGAGCGAGAGTTGGTTCTCATAGTGGAACGGCAGCCTCAGGAACGCGTCGGCTTTTTTCTGATCCGGGAAAGTGAGGTCGAGGTTTTCGCTGAATCGTGAGGCGACGGAACCATCCGCCGCGTACGCCACGCCTTCGATCGCCAGCGCGCCCTGGTATTTGCCCTTCGCCTTCTGGACCTTCACGCCGGCCGTGGGCGCGTCCAGTACAACGTCGACATGCGCGCGATCGGCGCCCTGGCTCCAGAACCAGGGCGTTTGCATGGAGAGTTTGAGCGATCCATTGTCCTTGCCCGCCAGCGCGGATTCGATCTGTTTGGGCGGCACACTACCGGCGCAAAACAACTTGCGCGAATACACGTCGTCCGCGCCTTCCGCTTTGAGTTTCAGAGTGTGGCACGCGCCAGGGGCGCCGGCGGCCGAAGTAAAAGTGACGGCGTAATAGTGGTCCTGCAACTGGAGGATCTGGCCGAGCGCGTCCGGCAGGGACTGCACGGGCCGGATCCATTCGCCGCCGGTAGCGCCCGAGACCGTGCTTCCGTAGCCATTGCTGGTGGAGATGGCGTAGATGGCGACGTTGGCCTGGTTGGCGGCGTCCAGCGCGGCGTTGACCTGCGGGATAGCCTCCTGCGCGAACTGCTGGCCACCGGTGAAGAAGAGGACGACCTTGCGGCCGCGAATGGCGCGGAGAGAATCGGCAAGGCCGCGGAGAGAGTCGGCCATGGCCTGGCTTTGGATGACGGCGTCGCCGCCGGCCTGGGAATCGCCGAGCGCGCTCGAGTTAGTCGCGATGGCGCCCACAGTCGCCCCAGTCCTGAGGCTGCCGAGCTGCGTGCTTGTGGCTGTTCCTTCGAGCGAGGTCTTCACAGCCGCCACGTCACTGGTGAACGGTTGCACTATGCTGACGCCGGCGCCACTGCGAATGGCGGCGACTTCGAAATAGATATCGGGACGCGTGGAAGCGTCCAGGAACTGGGCGACCCAGGCGCGGATGTTGCCCTGCAGGGCTGCGCTGATCGTGGTGTTGTCGAACAGCAGAACCACGGCGTGCGGGACGCGGCCGCGCAGTGTGACTGAGGTGACCGGCTGGTCCTTGCCGTCTTCCGAGACCTTGAAATCTTTGGCGGTGAGGCCGTTGAGCAGGGCGCCTTTGGCGGCGGCGATGGCCTCAATTGTGACGGCTTCCTGCGCGGTGAGGGCCGAAATAGCCAGAATAAACAGGGTGATTATGCGGAGAAACGATGCCATTATTTCGAATTTTATTGTTTCATATGGTCCGTCGTGAGGCGGCTGGAATTGAGGCGTTCGTTTCTGAGGCGTCGAACAGGTCAGGATTCCAGGTTGAGACCGATCAGTTCGTCGCTGGCGAAGTCTTCGTACAGGATTTCGTCAGAGGGCGACGCGAGTTTGCGCATGACAACGATACCGGCGATCATGGCGGCAACGGTCGCGATATAAGTCAGCCATTCCGATGCTGCGCGTTGCTCCCACTCAACGGCCTGGATCAGCGCCAGCGGGAGGATCTGTATGGTTCCCGCGAATGCGAGATGCAATTTCGATTTTCCCGGAAGATACGAGCAGGCGAACGGTATTTTTCGGAACGTGATCAGCCAGGCTTCGATCTGCAGTACGCCAAACAAAACGAAGAGAAGCAGATATTTCGCACTGTCAGCCGCGGGCCGGGTCCGCAGGTACCAGATGGCCGCGCCAATCGTGGTGGGCGCTACCGCCAGAACCAGCAGCGCTCGCCGGGCGGTGATGCGCGCAATCGTCGCGCCCGCGACGGGCAATATCCGGAACAGCCAGTTTGCGCGCAAATCCAGCGGCCGTGAAAACGCCAGGCGCGTTCCGACAATCGCCAGGCACAGCATCAGCAGGCTGGATGGCAGCGGCGCTTTTGTCACGGCGATCATGGCGAAGCCGACGCCAAGATAAAACGCCAGATTCATCCGGTGCTGGCGGCTGCGTCCCAAAGTGCGCAGGGTAAACTGCACAAGCGCAGTCTGCGGGCGGCTTCCAAAGCGCGGGAGCCAGAGGCCACCGTGAGTGCTGGGAAGAATGTCCGGTTCCTCGGCAATCTTCCGCATCGTGCGCAGCCAGGAGAGAACGAAAGCCACAAGCGCGATCAGCACGGCCGCCGCTACGCTCACGATGGCGCGGTCAGCGAGCCGCGAAAGGGCGGGATCCGGATATTGTCCGCTGATCGCATTGAAGAGACCCATGAACCAGTAGTCCGGCAGCCAGGCGAGGGCGCGCTGATTTTCCGGCGCCGCCAGCGCCTTCGCTGTCATAAAAGATGGCTGCAGGAAAATCACGCCGAGAAACAGCGCGAAGGCGCCGATCTGCAGGAACGACGAGACTCGCAGAAACCACGCGCGCGGGAGAAGACCCACCATGCCCTGCAGGCCGAGCATCGCGCAATAGAGAAACGCGCCGGATACGGGAAGCGTGATCCAGTAAGCCGCCACGAAACGCAGTTCCGCGAGCAAGCCCGCTCCCTTCGGGGTAAGGACCCCGGGCCACATCGTTCCAGCGAGGCAGTGCAGAGCGAGCACGGTGAGTCCCAGTGAAGAAGCCGCAGCCGCGACTTTCGCAATGAAGATTGCTTTCCCGCGCACGGGCAAGGGCGAGAGAACGTATACGTCGCGCCGGTCGGGAAACGTGCTGTCCCAACTCAACAGCGCGAAGATCCCGACGACCAGCATGGTCGCCTCGCTGAGAATGCGCTCCGCCAGCCACGTCATTTCACGGCTGGGGTGTTGGCTGCCGAAGATCAGAGCCGCGTACCACCCTGCCAGGCTGATGAAGACCAGCATGGCCGCGAATTGGCCGAACAGCTGGCTGGCGTCGCCGCGCGCGGAGGCGGCGAGGAATTCCACGTCCATCAGGCGGAAGAGAAACTGGCGGTAGAGGATGCGCGTGTGAGACACGTCAGGCCTGGATGAGATCGGCGATATCGGTGGCGATCTGGGTGGTGTTCTGTTCGACCGCGAGCTGCCGGAAAATTTCTTCGAGAGTCGGAAGCGACATAAGGCCGCGAAGACCGTCGATCGAATCGTCCGCGACGACTTTGCCACGGTGCAGGATGACGACGTGGCGGGAGACGCGCTCGACCGTATCGAGTTCGTGCGAGCTGAAGAGGATGACCTTACCGCGCGCGGCCAGTTCTTCGATCAGGCTGCGCAGAACGAGTGACGTTCCGACGTCGAGGCCGGAGAACGGTTCATCGAGAAGGATGAGATCGGGATTGTGGAGAAGCGCGGCGGAGAGCAGCACTTTCTGGCGCATGCCTTTTGAATAGGAAGACATGGGCACATGGCGATCGCCCCAGAGTCCCAGCATGCGCAGCAGGCCTTCGATACGCGCATTTGCCGGTTGGGATGGAAGATCGCGCAGTTGCGCCACCATGACGAGGTATTCGAGACCGCTCAGATGGGAGTAGAGATACGGCTCTTCCGGGATGTAGCCGAGACGGCGTTTGAAAGCGAGGAGATCGTGGCGGATCGGCTTGCCGTCGAAGAAGATTTCACCGGATGAAGGTTCGATGAGGCCGGTGATCATCTTCATGGTGGTGGATTTGCCGGAGCCGTTGGGGCCGAGGTAACCGGTAACTTCGCCGGCGCGCGCCGTGAAACTGACGCTGTTGACGGCGACGAGCCCGGTGAATTTCTTCGTGACGGCGCGGAGTTCAAGCATTAGCGTCGGGTTAATGGAGACCGGTCGGGGACTTCGCTATCGTGCACTTTGATCGGCATGAAAGCCGTGAGCGCGGGGACGAGCGGAACCGTCGCCCTCGGCGTCCAAAGCGGGGTTTGGCAAAGCTCTTTGAACGGACGCCACCAGACGCGGGCGGCGCCGTTGTCACCCATGTCGTCCAGAAACACCCGCATCATTTCGGGGCCGAAATCTTCGCGGAGTGTGGCGGGATAGCGGCGGAGGAGCAGCGAGTAAATGCGTTTGTTCACCGGAGGACCTCAGCGAAGATTCAATGGCTCGGGAACAGCGCGGTCGCCGACATAGAGGGCAACCAGCGTGATGGCGGCGGAGGCCAGGCCCGGAATCATCAGCAGGGATATAAACTCCACGGACGAGTGCGGGAGTGCAGAGTCGGGACCGCGCGGCGCCAGCGTCACGATGCAGCCGAAATACGTCAGCATCAGGAGATACATCATGGCCGGCACCTGAACATAGCGGCGCGAGAACGCCGCGGGCAACGCGATTCGGAAGAGCTCTTTGAGCGAACGCCACCAGACACGGGCGGCGCCGCTGTCATCGATATCGTCCAGAAACACCTGCGTCATCTCACCGCCGAAGTCATGGCGGAGTTCCGCGGGATAGAGGCGAAGCAGCAGACCGTACATGCGGGCGTTCATGATGATGACCTCACGGGGCGAAGACGCAGGGCTTTCGATTTTTTCACGATGGCTTCCATTCTTTGGACTTCCGCCTCGAACGTGGAGTTCCCTTCCCCGGTCAGGCTGTAGTACCGGCGGCGGGTGTCGCTACCTGCCGGGCCTTCCACTTCTTCGATCCAGCCGGAATCGAGCAGCCGCTGGATGGTCGTGTAGAGCGTGGCGGGGCCGAGGTCAAACGCGTTATCCGAGATAACGCGCGCTTCCTGCATGATGGCGTAACCGTGCTTTGCGCCGCCCGCCAGAGCGAACAGGATATAGAAAGCCGCGGGCGCAAGTGGTGTGGCGGAGGATTCCATGGTGGTTAGTTGTCGGTTGGCGTCTTCTCTATATGATCGACGATAAATTGCTCAACGGGGGCTTTGCGGGATTCGAGTTTCAGGCCCATGGATTGCAGGGCCTGGGCGAGTGTTACTCCGTTCGCGCCGGGATCTGGAGCTTCGGCCGTGGCGGCAGGTTGCGGACCCTCGATTCCGCTGGCTCTTGCCATCGCAGACATTTCGGCGAGGGAAATATCGAGCGAGGCGTCGTAATTGCCCTGAATGCCCGTCATGTCGACTATGCGCCGCGCCACGATGCCGCCGCCCATCTGAGTGAGAAGCTGCGAGGTCATATCGGCAAAGCCCGGGAGAGTCGTCATCATGAATTCGATGTGAACCGTCTTCGCCGCCTGGTCGATCTTGTAAGCCATCTTGCCTTTCACGCCCATGTCGACAACGGAGTTCATGGTCGTCGTATCGATCTTGCCGCGCATCGGGCCGTCCGGTCCATCCATCACAATCTCCCCGGGCTTCGGGGGCGCGTCTTCGTCGATCGGGACAGGCTTTTCCGCCGACTCCTTCAGCTTCGGTCCGCCTTTCCCCACCACGATGGCGAGGACCGGGTGCTCTTCCGTGGTGCGGTGTATGACCAGCTTGAAGCGATCTTCGAGGAGCGTCTGCAGCATCCGCGGCGCGTCGGCTTTGGTGGATCCCGCCGGTAGTTTCGCGACGATATCGAAGCGAGTGCTCTGCATCCAGTCAGGGCCGGTGATTTGATAGGCCTTCGCGCCATAGGCGTAGCTCAAAAGAGTTTTCAGATCGAGATAGTTGTATTCGGCGCGCGTGGCGCTGATGTGGGCTCCGAGCGGCGCCTTGCCCTCCCGAAGCATGGCCATCATCTTTGCCTGATCGATGGGCGCCGAAGGCCGGATACTCGCCGCCTCGAACGCGGGGCGAGGCTGGGCAGAGGCGGCCGCCGCCAAAACGGCGACGGAAATGATGATTCGGGTGCGCGTCAACATCTATCTGCTGTGAATGTATCATTTATAGATATATTGTCAACGGATATTTTCAATTGGGAGTCGGCGCCGGATCGACATGGTCGACGACGAGCCGATCCACCGATTTCTTCGTAGCGTGGAGTCGAAGACCGAGTTGCTTCTCGACTGCCTGCGAGATACTCGCAATGCCGACCCCGACCTCCGCGTTCCCGGATATTTCGAGATGAAAATTGAACTGATCGGTCAGACCTGTGTTGTCGATAAAAATAGTCGAGGCGGTCGGACCGTAGAAACGTTCCCCTCCTCCGGATATCAGGTCATTGAGTGTGCGGGCAAGAAACGACATCGTCACCTGCCGGAAAGTCATCCGCATCGTGTCTCCTCCGGTTGTAACGGCAAACGGAAGCCCAGCCCGGAGGAGCGGAAAGCCATCCGGGTCGAAGAGACGAGCCCCAGGCGGCAGAGTGGCGAAACCAGCGTCGGTGGTGGGAGAAATTTTCAGGCCGGTGGGCGGGACCGTCATCTCCAATCCGGAAATCAGCTTCGTTTCGACATGCGCCGCGAGATGAAATCGATCCGAGAGAAGGCTCTTCTCCATTTTCCGGAACTCGTCCCTGGTTGTATTCGGCGGATAAGTGGCGGTGATTACCCAGTACGGATTATCGATCCACCGTGGCCCGGAAATATCGAACGCATTCCTGATGCCGAAGGCTTCGGATATCAGGGTACGAAGCGCAACCTGACCCCAGGAAACCCGTCCCGGATCTTTACCGCCAGGCCCGCCGGTGAACTGGCCCATCAACGTCTTCATTGCCGGATCTCTGACGTAGGGCTTGATCACCGCGGCGTCGAAACGCAGAGGGTGATCGTTCTGTGCCAAAGACGGTACGCACAGCAGCAGGTACAATCCCGAGTTCAGAATCCTTCGCAGCATCATGGACTGAAAAGAATTCTAACGCCGCTGCATAAACCGGCGCGCAGGACGAACAATGGATCGATCCGAGTGGGATGTCAGGCGGCGCCTACTCTCCGAATGGCGCCGACTAGCGGCAGACCGGAGAAAATCAGCACACCGTGTTCGCCGACTTCGGATTAACTTTCCAGTTGCAATTGCGACTCTTCCTCCGGTTTCGGGAGGGAAATGACCGAATCGACTCCGGCCAGCCAGCCAGGCACCTCACATCTATAACGCCACGTGGAGCGGGACTTCTGGTCTTCGCGGCGGGCTTTTGCGCGGCGTCTTCAGGTGGGAGTTGTGGGTCACGCTATATTGGGCACAATGTCGGCTGACAGTAAGGTTCTCGATCTCTATCTCCAAACAGGCGCCTATCTGCGCGGGCACTTCAAACTCAGCAGCGGCCTGCACAGCGCAGCCTACCTGCAATCCGCGCTGGTCCTGGCCCATCCACAACACGCCGAAACGCTCGGCCGGATGCTGGCCGATGCGCTGCGCCCAATGATTGGTCCGGAAGGAGTCAACTTCGTCATTTCGCCCGCGCTGGGCGGCTTGATCATCGGACACGAAGTCGCCCGCGCGCTGGGCGTGCGATTTCTCTTCACCGAACGCGATGCCGACCGCAAAATGTCGCTCCGGCGCGGCTTTGCTCTCGAACCCGGCGAACGCGCTCTCGTTGTGGAAGACGTAATCACCACAGGCGGCAGCACTCGCGAAGTCATCGACGTTCTCCGCGCTGCCGGCGCGATTCCCGTCGCCGCCGGTTCCATCATCGACCGCAGCGGCGGCGCCGCCGATCTCGGCATTCCCCGAGAGGCGCTCACCATCCTGAAAGTGGAATCGCACGAACCCGCGAAGTGTCCCATGTGCGAAGCCGGTGAGCCCGTCACCAAGCCCGGCTCACGGCCCGCGTAAGATTTTGCCGCGCCGCATTCGCATCGTCGTCGCATACGACGGCACCGATTTTCACGGCTGGCAGGTGCAGCCCGGGCTTCCCACCATCCAGGCCGTCCTCGAAGAAATTGTGGAGGGAATCGAGGGCCGGCCGGTGCGAGTGGAGGGCTCGGGCCGAACCGACGCCGGGGTTCATGCGCTCGCGCAGGTTGGCGCGTTCACCATCGAAAACCCGATTCCCGGCACCAATCTGCGCCGCGCCATGAACCGGCTGCTGCCCGCTTCGGTTCGCATTCTCGACGCCGAAGAAGTGCGCCCGGATTTTCATCCGCGCTTCGACGCCATCGCCAAAACTTATCGCTACACCATTTTTCGCGACGAAGTCTGCCCACCAATCGACTGGCGCTACGTCTACCATCATCCGTATCCACTCGACGAAGACGCCATGATCCGCGCCGCATCGGTTTACGCGGGCGAGCACGATTTCAAACCCTTCGCGGCCGCCGATCATCGCTCCGAGCCGGCATCCACCGTACGCACGATTTTCAGCTCCGTGATGGAACGGCGCGGCAGCGCGATGATCTACACCGTGCGCGGCAGCGGATTCCTGAAGCACATGGTGCGCAACATCGTGGGCACGATCCTCGAAGCCGGACGCGGCAACGTCAGCGCTGAAACATTGCCGAAACAATCGGGCAGAACCGCCCCCGCGAAAGGACTGACACTCGTATCGGTCGAGTATCCTGAAGGAAGTGCCTGGCCTTTACGACATTGATCCTGGTCCTTACTCACCCGAAATCGTGCGGATGATCGTCGAGATCCCGCAGCATTCCGCCAACAAGTATGAATACGATGGCGAGCTCGGCGTCTTCCGTCTCGACCGCGCGCTGTTTTCGCCGATGCATTACCCCGGAGACTACGGTTTCATCCCCGGCACTCTCGCCGAAGATAATGATCCTCTCGATTGCCTGGTGCTGGTGCAGCAACCCAGCTATCCGGGCGTGATGATCGAAGTGCGGCCGGTAGGCGTGCTGAACATGGTGGATTCCGAAGAGGGCGATCAGAAGATTCTCGCCGTTCCGACGAAGAATCCCCGCTATGACCAAATCCACACCATGGATCAGATCTTCGCCCACGTGCGCCGCGAGATCGAACACTTTTTCACGATTTACAAAGAGCTCGAAGGCCGCGTGACGACGATGGAAGGTTGGGGCGGCCCCATGGAAGCGCGGCGCGCGATCGTCGAAAGCCGCCAGCGCTATCTCGATCTCAAAGCCAACGCCAAAGAAGCATAGATCAGCCCCTTACTGCTTCGGCTTCGGCGGCGCACTACCGTCATCCAGCTTCTCGCCGGGCCGTAAGAGCGTGGGGGGCTTGCGTCTGGGCCTGGTGGCGTCATCGGCCGCTTTCTCGGCGGCTGCTTCGGCCTGGCTGCCGGCCCCGGCGTCGAGCCCGGCTTTCCGCTCCGCGGCGTTGACCTGCTCCACAGCCTTGCGTTCGCTCTCCACCTTCGCATTCACTTCCTTGCCGCGCTCGCCCAGATCTTCACCGGCTGTATCGATGGCATCGCTCGTGGCTTCAATCGCATCTTTCAGCTCGAAGTTGTACATTTCGAGATCGGAGGGCGCGGAGGACTGTACCTTGTTGAGTTGACCGAGAAACGTCTTTTCGCCTTCGATGATGATAGGCGGCGCGAGGGTAAGGTCGATTTTACGGGCGAGCGCGTCATCGGAAACGCTGCCAATGGCGTCCACAATGGCCGTGTAATCTTCGAGCAACTGGCGAATCTCGCCCGACCGGCCCGCGCGGTTTTTCGCGAGCAGGGACTGGATCTGATCGAGCCGCTGCTTCGCGAACGTGAGATAAAGTTTGATGCGGGCAACAGGCTCCTGCACCTCACGCACCTGATCGGTCTCCGATGACGTGAGGAAGTCATGCTCGGCGAACACCGGGAACGCCACCAGCAGGATTGCGAGGAAACGCGCTAAGTTTCGCATAGCTATTTCTTCCTTCCCATGATGCCGTAAAACCAGACATCATGGATCGCTTCGATCTTCTTAATTGGACCTTCGAGCATGGCGCGCTGATCTATATCGAGACTTTCCTTCAGGTCGCCCAGCCGATGCAGCAACTCGTGCGACTGGAGTTCCGCATTCTTGAAATTGCGCGGATTCCGGGACGGGGTTTTGCCGGATGCCTCGAACGAATCCCGCGCCAGCTCCATAGCGGTCACCATATCGGCGATGCTTTTCTGAAAGGACGTATTGTCGTTGTTGCTGGCCGCCTGCTCGGCGGCGCGCTCGGCGCTCACGGCGAATTCCACCGCGGCTTTCGCGCGGTGTTCGGGATTCGCTTCAGCCCGAACCTGATCGAGCGTGAGCTGATTGCCGGCGGCGAAGAAAAGCAGCGCGAAGATGGCGATCATTGACCCAACTCCCGTTGCAGGATGATCACGCGCTGGCGGGCTCGAAACTCGTCATCCGGATATTTGCCGCCGGCCATGGCGAGAAACTGCCTGTAGGCTTCGAGCGCGGGCTTGTTGCGGCGGAGTTTATCGAGCGTGATGGCGCGAAGATAATAATCGCCGGGAATTTCCTTGCCGAGCGCGTGAACGCGGTCGAGCGCCGCAAGGCCGGCGTCATACTCCTCGGCGAGAATCAGGACTCCCGCCATTTCGTTCAGCGCCTCCGCAGAATCCGGCTTGAGATTCGCCGCGGCCTGGAATTGGGCGGCTGCGGCGCGGAACTGGCGCTGATCGCGCAGGTTGCGCCCGTATGACATGTGGAGATCGAAATTTTGCGGATCGCTTTCCGAGGCGATTTTCAACTGCGCGAGCATTTTGTCGCGCATACCGGCGTCGCGGTAAGCGTCGATCAGCGCCATCTGGTTTTTCGTAGTCGGGGTCTGCGCGACCGTCGATTCGAGCGCCGGAATAGCGGCCTTCGCATTGCCGCTCGAAACCAGCAGTTCCGCCATGCGCTTCGATGCGGTGGGGTTCGATGGAAACTCGCGGAGAATTGCAATAGCCTCCGCGCTGTTACCGATGCGGTCATATTCCGCGGCGAGTTCGAGCAGCGCATTGTGGAACGAAGGATCGATCGCGGCGGCGGCGCGGAAATACGATTCCGCATCCGCCAATTTCTGCTGCTTCACGAGAGTGCGGGCCAGAGCGAGATTCGCCGGCGCGGATTTCGGATTGGCCGCGATCGCGTCGCGAAGCTGCGTTTCCGCTTCGGTGAACTGCCCGGCGTCAAACAGCGCCTGCCCGTAGTAGAAGTGCGGACGGAATTCGGAAGGCTTCGCGCCGGTTGCTTCTTTCAAAAGCGGAAGCGCGTCGCCAGGCTGATGGTCGCGGATGAGCAGGATGCCGAGGTTGAGATCGGCTTCGTAAAGACCCGGCTTCAGTTCGAGCGTTTTACGCCACGCCGCGACGGCTTCGGAATCTTTGTTCTCCATCCCGAGCACGAGCGCGAGATTGAAATTCGCCTGAAGGTCCGAAGGATCGGCGTCCAGCGCTTTGCGGAAGAGCGGTTCGGCGGCGGCAGGCTGATTGGCGTCCAGCGCTTTCATGCCCTGCGCGAGATAGTCCGCCGGTTGGGCCAGGGACTGCGCGAAGAGCGGCACGAAAATCAGCACGCCCATAGCCACCATGTAACCAGTTTAGAGCTTCGGGCGTAGCGAGCTGGAATAACCGCGGGACTATTGAGCGGCGGCGGTGACACCCGGAAAACGGCGGCGCACGCCCGCTTGATCTAGCCGTTAGCCGCGAGGCCGGCGGCGGCGGTGAGCCCGGCCGCCCCCACCACGAATATCAGAAGAGCGATCAGCAGCAGGGTACGGGTTTTACCGCTCGCGCCGCTGAATTCCTTCCATCGCATCAATCCCCAGATGGAGCCGATCAGGATCGCGCCAAGCAGCAACGCACGGGACGTGACCGGAGAAACGATGTTCTGACCTTCCGCCCGCGCCGCGACCAGAGTCGTGCAGAACCACGCGTACCAGAGCGCGCCGCCCAGCAGGCCGAGCAGGTGAAATTTCGCCTTGCCGTTGAAATAGGCGGTGAACTCGATCGGCTCGCCGTGAATCGGCAGGTTCATGAAGAACAGGTTGAACACAAAAGTGGACATCAAAATCCCGATCGCGAAGAAGAGACCGAGCGAGTAGGGTCCCAGTCCATTCTCACCCGTGCGAGCGGAGTTGATCAGCGGGAAGAATCCACCGGCCACGGCCCCACCAATGATCGCCAGAATCTGGCCTTTCATGCTGACGGTCTTCCGCGTGCTCCTCGTCTTGCCTTCCCGCATCAGCGCCACCAACCGGGCCATAGCCTGCTGCCGGAAGGCGACCGTCAGCACGATGGCCGCCGCCAGCACCAGCGCCGCCCCACCCCATGTCATCGCCCCATTTCCGCCAGGCGAAGTGAAGTGTGTGATGAGAATGCCGGAAGCCAGCATCATTCCGATCCCGGAAACGTAGGCGATCGTCACGCCGGAAAGCGAGAGCGCGCCGATGATCAGCATGTTCCCCAGATTGAACACCGCACCGCCCGCCAGCGCCAGCGCCATCTTCTGTTTGCCTGCGACCCGGAGGTCGTCGAGCAGCGCGAAGCCGTCCCAGCCCAGAGTGCCGAAAGTGAGCCCGGCGATCAGCGCCGCGACCACCGCGCCGACCGCGAAATCGAAGTAATAAAGCTCAAACCGCCACTTCGATGTCATCCGGTAAGTGTTTGCCCACGTACCGAGGCAGAGCATGCCGATCGCAAGCAGAATCAGATTGTAGAGCTCGCTGCCGGGGAGAATCATCCTGTTTTCTTTCGATTAAAGCGTATTTTGAACGTGTTGGGGCTCAAAAAACCGCTGTGCCCTGGCTGAATGCGTTCTTGTCAACAATAACACAAGGGGGAAGCTCCTTTTCGGAGTAATAGTACAGACCGTAGCGTATCGGTCGTGCTGGTACCGGGACGCAGGATGGGTGCTTTTCCAGCCAGAGGGGGCGGGCGGTGGCGGCGCGGTCGAGTTGTGGAAAAAGGCCTGTTTCGAGCCAGAAAAACCCACCCGCGGCGATGAGAAAAGCGGCGGGAACCGCGAGCGAACGAACGCCGAAGACCAGAACTCCGGCGATGGCAGCCGCGACCGCAATGCCGGCCCACGCCAGGCGCCAGTCAAGAGACGCCGCGCGCAGCCCATTGGCCGCCGCCTGGGGAACGATGGAGCCGGCGAATGGAAGCGCGCCGAGAAGAATGATGGGCGCGATCACCCATCGTTCGGGCCGCGCAGCCGCCGCCAATCCCGCTCCCATCAGAACGCAGGTCACGGGCGCCAGCGGAAGGATATAGCCGGGCAGCTTATTGATGGATGCCGAAAAGAAGACCAGCCCAACAATCAGGATTACCGCGAAGGTACGAAACCGGCGGTCGGCGGACACCTGGCGGAAAGCGAGCGGCAGCACTGTGAACCAGGGGAAGAGCAGTCCGAGAAAGACCGGCAGGTAAAACCACCAGGGCTGTCCGTGCTGGCGGGAGCTGTTGAGAAAGCGGCCGAACTGCTGTTCGACGAACAGCACATACGGCAGATCCCAGCCGTTGCGGATGGTGGCGATGACGTGCCACGGCAGCGCGACGGCCGCGAAAACGAGGATTGGCCAGGAAGCGAACCACCGCTTCCAGTTATGGCGATCGAAAAACAACACCGGGGTGAAGAGCAGGAGCGATGGCGCGCTCTTCGCCAGCACAGCGAGCCCGAGCGAGGCAGCTGCGGCGGCGCGGTGCGGTTCCCTGCCCTCTCGCGCCACCGAGAGCAGCACCGCGGTTGTGAAAAAAACGGAAACCGGCAGATCCGTCACGGCGACGTGACTATACGCCAGCCAGCCGCCCGTCGTGGCGAGCATGGCCGTTGCGGATGCGGCCACCCGGTCGTCCCAGAGCTCTCGCAGCCGCCACCAGAAAAACGCGAGGAATGCGACGCTCAGCAACGCCATGGGCAATCGCGGCGCAAGATCCGTCCCGAGGCCTGCGCGGAATCCAGCCGCAGTCATCCAATACAGAAGCGGTGGCTTTTCAAACCAGGGCTGTCCCCAGAGGCGCGGCGTGATCCAGTCGCCGGTGCGCGCCATGGCGCGGCCGATGTCCGCGTAGCGCGGCTCATCGGTGCTGTACATGCCCATCGCGGTGAGGCTGGTCAGATAGAGCAACGCCACGCTCGCAGCCGCGAGCGCCGCGAAGATCCACCGTCGCGCCAATGTCGTTGCCAATACATGAGTATGACGCGTCGATAGTCAGGTATAGGATGGCAGTGTGAGCCGACCTGAAAATCCCTGGATCGATATTTCCGTCAACGTTCGCGAAAGCATGCCGCAGTGGCCCGGCGACCCGACCCTGAGCCTCGAACGCGCGAAGGAACAGACCAAAGGCGATGTCTGCACCCTCACCCGCGCCAGCCTGAGCGCCCACACCGGCACCCATATGGATGCTCCGCTGCACTTCGTGCCGCACGCGAAAACGATCGACCAGATGCCGATCGACGCGACCGTGGGACCGGCGCGCGTGATCCACATCAAAGACAAGACCGCGATTCATCGCGAAGAGCTCGTGCCCTACGGGATCAAACAGGGCGAGCGCATTCTCTTCCGCACCAGAAATTCCGATCGCGACTGGCAGAATCTGCCGTTCGATGAAGACTTCATCTACATCGCGCGCGATGGCGCGGAGTATCTGGCCGAATGCGGCGTGCTCACGGTCGGCGTGGATTATCTTTCCGTCGGCGGCTTCCGCGTCGATTCGGTGGAAACGCACGTCGCGCTGCTCGGCAAAGGCATCTGGATCGTGGAAGGGCTTCGGCTCTCGGAAATCGAACCGGGCGATTACGAACTGGTCTGCCTCCCGCTCAAATGGGTGGATTGCGAAGGAGCTCCAGCCCGCGCCATTCTCCGCCGCGCGGAGCCCGCCCGGTGAAAGGCGGGGCGGTCTTCCCTGGCGCGCGAAAGCTGGGGCTGGTGAATGATGTTCCCGAACCGAAGCTGACCAGCGCGACCGGCGTTCGTCTCCGCATGCTGCAGGTCGGCATCTGCGGCACGGACCGCGAGATTGCCTCCTGCATGTTCGGCGCCGCGCCCGACGGGTTCGATTATCTGGTGATCGGCCATGAAGGCCTCGCGGAAGTCATCGAAGCGGGGCCGGAAGCGCACGGCGTTGAGCCAGGCGATCTCGTAGTCCCCACCGTCCGCCGCCCGTGCGAAGATCCTGCCTGCATCGCCTGCCGCAACGATCGCGCGGATTTCTGCGCCACCGGCACTTACACCGAACACGGCATCCAGCGCATGCACGGCTTCCTCACCGAACTGGTAGTCGATGAAGCGCGCTACATGCGCAAGGCGCCTCCCGCGCTTCGCGACGTCGCCGTGCTGGTGGAACCGCTCACTATTGCGGAAAAAGCATTCATACAGGCCGAGCGCGTCCAAACCCGCCTGCCGTGGGAAAAGCCGGCGCCGAATGCGCTCGTCCTGGGCGCGGGGCCGGTCGGTCTGCTTGGCGCCATGGCGCTCCGCCTTCGCGGCTGCGCTGTCACCGTCTATTCCCGCGAGCCTGAAACCGACGTTCGCGCCGGAATCGCGCGCGAGATCGGGGCGAAATACGTCAGCGCAAAAGATGAGACACTGACGCAGATGGCGAAGAGCGCCGGCAATATCGATCTCATCTACGAAGCGACCGGCTCCGGCCATCTCGCCTTCCAGAGCCTCGAAGTCCTGGGCAGCAACGGGCTGCTGCTTCTGACCGGCGTGCCGGGCGCGCATGCGCCGGAGCCCCTCGATCTCGGCTCCATCATCACGAAGATGACGCTGCGCAATCAATGCCTGCTCGCCACCGTCAACGCGGGCAATGACGCTTTCGACCGCGCCATTTCCGATCTCACCGAAATCTGCGCGCGCTGGCCCGGCGCTGTCCGCGGTCTGATCACGCGCCGCTTCCGGCTCGAAGACTTTGAGACGCCACTCCGGGATGCTTCCGGAATCAAGAGCGTCGTCCAGATGGCCTCATGAATCCCGAACGGCTCCGCCTCAGCGAAGACGCGGCGCGCCGCCGCAACTGGAAGCGCTGGGGACCCTATCTTTCCGAACGCCAGTGGGGCACCGTTCGCGAGGATTACTCCGATAACGGCGACGTCTGGGACTACTTTCCGCACGATCACGCCCGCCGCCGCGCCTATCGCTGGGGCGAAGACGGACTGCTCGGCATCTGCGACCGTCAGGGCCGCCTGTGCTTCGCGCTCGCGCTGTGGAACGGGCAGGACGCCATTCTCAAGGAACGCCTCTTCGGCCTCGGAACCAAAGAAGGTAATCACGGCGAAGACGTAAAAGAATGCTACTTCTATGTCGATTCCACGCCGACGCATTCGTACATGAAAGCGCTGTACAAATATCCACAGCGCGCCTTTCCCTATGACGAGCTTGTCGCCGAAAACAAACGGCGCTCGCGCATGGATCGCGAGTACGAACTCATCGACACCGGCATTTTCAATGAAAGCCGCTACTTCGACGTTCAGATCGAGTACGCGAAAAATTCGCCGGACGACATCCTGATCCGCATTCGCGCCACGAATCGCGGGCCCGACGCCGCGCCGCTCCACATCCTGCCCACGCTCTGGTTCCGCAACACATGGGCGTGGGGACGTACGGGCGAAGGCTACAACCGGAAGCCCTCCATCGCTCTCGCCACCGCGGGCGATACGGTCGTCACGCAGCACGAAACGCTCGGCAGCTTCGCCCTGCAGACGATGACTCACCCCGCGGAATGGCTCTTCACAGAAAATGAAACGGACTTCACCGCCTTGTTCGGCGCGGACCACACCGCAATCAACGCCAGCCCCTGGGTGAAGGACGCGTTCCACCGCTACGTCGTCGAAGGCGAGAGCGGCGCGGTAAACCGGGCGAATTCCGGCACGAAGACGGCGGCGCATTACAAGGCCACGCTGGCTCCGGGCGAGTCCATCGAGATCCGCATGCGGCTCCATCCGCCCGCCGAGACCCGCGCCATCGATTTCGATGCGATCTTCGCGCAACGCATCGCCGAAGCGAATCAGTTCTACGGTTTCCCCTTTGAGGCTCCGCCTTCGGAAGAGCTGCGGATCGCCCGCGAGGCGGAAGCGAATCTGCTCTGGTCGAAGCAGTTCTACAACTACGGCGTTCTCGAGTGGCTGGATGGCGATCCGGCCTATCCCAAGCCGCCCGAGAGCCGCTGCAACGGCCGCAACTGCGGCTGGCGTCATCTCTACAATCGCGACGTCATTTCGATGCCGGACAACTGGGAATTCCCTTGGTACGCCTCCTGGGATCTCGCGTTCCACATGGTGGCGTTCGCCGAACTCGATCCGGATTTCGCTAAAGATCAGCTCGTGCTCTTCCTGCGCGAGTGGTACATGCACCCCAGCGGGCAAATCCCCGCCTACGAGTTCGAATTCGGCGACGTCAATCCGCCGGTGCACGCCTGGGCCGCATGGCGCGTCTACAAGATCTCCGCTCCACCCGGCAAGCGCGATGGCCATTTTCTGCGGCGCGTTTTCGAAAAACTCCTGATTAATTTCACCTGGTGGGCCAACCGTAAGGACGTGGAGGGCTCGCAGATTTTCTCCGGCGGATTTCTGGGGCTCGACAACATCGGCGTCTTCGACCGCTCGAAGCCGATCGGCGACGCGGTGCTCGAACAGGCGGATGGCTCCGCCTGGATGGCCTTCTACTGCCTGACTATGCTCGCCATGGCGCTCGAACTGGCGCTGGAGCATCCCGCCTACGAAGACATCGCCTCGAAATTCTTCGAACACTTCATTGCAATCGCCGACGCCATCAATCGGCTCGGCGGCACTGGCCTCTGGAACGAGGACGACGGCTTCTATTACGATCAGCTTCGCGCCGGCAAAATCAGCACGCCGATGAAAGTGCGCTCGATGGTGGGGCTCATTCCGCTCATGGCCGTCGAAATTCTGGAGCAGGAAACAATTGACCGGCTGCCGGGATTCAAAAAGCGGATGGAATGGTTCCTCGCCAACCGCAGCGATCTCTATCACCAGATTTCGATGATGGAATCCGCCACGCTGGACACGCCGAGCGGCAAGCACCTGCACCGCCTGCTCGGCATCCCCACCAAATCGCGGCTGAAGCGCGTGCTCGCCCGTATGCTCGATGAGAAGGAATTTCTCTCGCCGTGGGGCATTCGATCCCTCTCCGCCGAGCACGGGCCGAATCCTTATGTCCTGCGGCTCGATGGACAGGAGTGGCGCGTGGAATACGAACCCGGCGAGTCGCAGACGCCGCTGTTCGGCGGCAATTCCAACTGGCGCGGACCGGTCTGGTTCCCCACGAACTATCTCCTGATTGAAGCGCTCGAACGCTACCACCATTTCTACGGCGACGATTTCCGCGTGGAATGCCCAACCGGCTCCGGCAACCTGATGAGTCTGCGGGAAGTCTCGCGCGAGATCAATCGCCGGCTCTGCGCCATATTTCTGCCGGACGCGAACGGTCGAAGCGCCTGGCAGGGCGACGACAAAATCTTCTCCGAAGACCCGCACTGGCGCGGCCTCACCTGGTTCAACGAATACTTCCACGCCGATACCGGCCGCGGCTGCGGCGCGTCCCATCAGACCGGCTGGACGGCCCTCGTCGCGCGCTGCCTGCGCGATTTGGCGGATGGACACGCCAAAGATTCGTCAACACTGAAGCCGTAAAAGGACCGCAGAAAGCCGCAAAACTATATCCCGCTCGCACACCTGCGGCATTCACGATAATCTGAAGAAAGGAGCAGCCACGATGAGTTTGACGATTTCAGAAAATGCCGAAGCCCGGCTGACCGAGGAAGCCCGGAGACAGGGCCTTTCCGTGGACGCGCTTCTGGAGAAGCTCATACCCGAGCGCACCCGCCCGGCTGCGGCGCAGCGGCCGGAACTCCCCGTGTGGCCTGTCGGCGTGATCGGCTCTTTGCATCGACGGGATATCTACAACGATGTCCCTTGAGCCCGGCGTTGTCGACGCGAATATTCTTGTCTACGCCACAGCAGCCGAAGCGCCGCAGCACGCGGCTTCCCGAGCCTTGCTCGATGCCGCGCGCGATGACCCCTGGGCGTTTTACGTCACTTCGCAAATTCTTTGCGAGTTCTATTCGGTGGTTACCAGTCCGCGCCGCATGACTGTCGCGCGTTCGAGCGCGGACGCACTGGCCGCCATTGAGGGGTTCCTCGCTTTTCTGGTGGTGCTGCCCATTCCCGTCAACGCGGTTGAAAGCTGGATGGACTTGCTCCGGCGACGGCCCGTAACGGGCGCGGATATTTTCGATCTACAGCTCATCGCCGTCATGCTGGCGAACAACGTAAAGAGCATCTATACGTGGAACACGTCAGACTTCCAGCCATTCCCGGAACTCGCCGTTAGAGAGCCGTAAGCCTTGTTCCGCGAGCTTCGCAGGTGAAGACGCCGGCGCCGCCTGCGCTTGCCACAGCGCTCGTGGCGCACTGCCTCCGCGATCTGGCGGACGGACACGCCAAAGCATCGCTGAAACCATAACTTTGTAAGCGCTCCTTTGTAACCAACGCCGCTTTCCTCAGTATGAGGAACCAGAGGCAATCGTGAAATTTCTTCTCGCCACCGGTTTCGCCGCCGCGCTCATCGCACAGACGCCGTCCAAAATCGCTTTCGACGTCGCATCCATAAAGCCCTCAACGGCCGGCGCTCCCTCCACTTCCGATATACAGCCCGGACGGTTCCGCTGCGCGAACAAAAGCCTCGCATGGCTGATGTCGATCGCCTGGAACATCCCGGACAATCAGATATCGGGCGCGCCGGACTGGGTGCGCTCCGCCGGCTTCGATATCGACGCCCGAACCGAACCTGGAGCCGCAGCGGAGATGGAAAGCCACCTGGGACCGATTCTGCAGAGCCTCCTCGAAGCCCGCTTTCGGCTGAAAGTGTACCGCGAAGACCGCCCGTCCACCATCTATTCCCTCGTCGTGGCGAAAAACGGTCCAAAGCTCAAACCGAGCGACAACCCGAATTCATCCATGGGCAATTCGCTTCAGGACGGGAAAATGGTGTTGAAGGCCGACGCCCTCTCGATGGGAAGTCTCGCTCGCTTTCTTTCCCGTCAGGCGGGGCGTCCGGTTATCGACAAGACCGGTGTCACCGGCAACTACGATGTAAAACTGGAATGGTCACCCGACCCAAACCCCGAGTCGGCCGCGGCGTCCATCTTTTCCGCCATCCAGGAACAACTCGGCCTGCGGATCGAAGCCACCCAAGCTCCGGTGAATTTCGTCGTCGTGGAGAGCGTCGAACGGCCTTCGGAGAACTGACCGTTATTGCCGTTTCAGATTGATAAACCAGTACGGAATCCACGCGGCCGCGAGAATCACGTCCAGCATGTAAGCCTTGCGGTTCAGCGGATCCCGCCACGCGAGCCAGGCGGCGCGCATGCCGAACAATCCGAATACAAACACGGAAACATGGAACCACTGAACGAATGGTCCGAGAATAAACGGCGGCATCAGCCTTCCGCCCGAAACCCGAGCCAGCACCAGAATCAGCAGCGTGGCGAAAAGAAGCACCCGGAACAGAACGCGCATAAGCGGATGTTACCGCCGCTGCCGGACCATCACAGTCGAAGGCGGCAACTCCGCCGGATACGTCTTCGAAATGTGATCGTGGAACGCCAAGTTCTCTTCATCGGCGATTGCCCACAGCAGACCGAGCCCTCCCGAACAATAGCTGAGCCACGCCGCGACGAATCGTACAGCCCGGTTGCGCGCATCGAGCGGCGCGCCATCGAACGTGACCAGATGAAGCTGCGCTCCGTTCATCCCGGCGGTTTCGCGGCCCGCGATCGCCCACACCAGTCCATAGAGCAGCGAGATCAGCGCGAAAGAAATCGCCATCATGATCCACAGCGGCTTGCCAGTACCGAAGCTCGAACCGCTCAGCCCGTTCAGCGCAATGAACGCGCTTCCCACAAAGATGCCGAAACCGATCGCCACCATCGCCGCGTCCATCGCTCCAGCCGTCAGCCGGCGCATGGGCGGCGCGACGCGACCGTCGCCCGAGACCTGCGCAGGCACGCCGGTGGCAAGGACCCGTTCATTGTGCCCGCTGTTCGGACGAAAATCCAGATTCCCCTGCCCGCTCGGTTGCGCCTTCTTCGCGGTTCGCGGCGCTGGGGGCTTCTTTACGGTTTCCTCAATTGGGGTAAAAGCCGGCGGAGCCAGTGCGGGAGCAGCCGCGGCTGCGGCGCGCGAACCCGCCTGACGCTGGATCGCTTCGAACGGAATCACCTTGGGAATGGAAGCTTGCGGAACAGCCTGCTGAAACAAGGGAGCCTGCTCCGGCGCCGGGTTGACATCCCGGCTCTGCTCAACAACTGGCGCCTCGGAAACCGCCAGCGCCGTATTCCCGATGTACGCAGCGGGCGCGGCCACCACGATTCCCGGCATTCTCCGCCCGCAATGCAGGCAGCGATGATCGTCCTCTCCGTTCATCAATCCACAGTGCTGGCAGCGCATTTCTTACTCTCTTGTGTTCCTTTGCGGACGCGTTATTTCATTCGCCGGGTGTTCCGGAAACCATCGCCGGGAGCGCCTCCTCTTGCCACGCAACTAATGCCGTGCTACGGTTGCGAATTGAGGATCTTTTCCCGCTTAGTCTCTATTTTCTGGAGTAACATAATCCGCGCCGCTTGTCACGCGAAAACGCCAGATTTTTCAAATATTTCGGCGATCCTTCTCACCCTCGCCTTCATTGCCCTGTTACCCGATTTTGGCAGGGCCGCCGATGCCGCTTCACCGCCTCCCACACCCACTCCGCAACAGGAGAACGAACGCTCCATCGAGAAGCCCGATTTCAGCATTCATGTCCCCCGCCCGGGCGCGCCCAAAGACAAGCACGATATCCCCTTTTCAGCCGAATGCGGCAACGCCACTACAGATGATTGCGTGGATCAGGCCGTCGACGATCACGGCAACTGGCATCTGCGCGGCAAAGGCAACGGGCAGGTCGTCTTCGAATTTCCCAACGCCACGTTGAAAGCCGACTCCGTCGACTACGACAGGGAAAAAGAGACCGCCACCGCCACCGGCCGCGTCTACTACCGCGACTACGATAACGACGAAGTTCTGTACGCCTCCAGCGCGACCTATAGCACCGAAACCGAAACCGGCGAGTTCACCGACGTACGCGGCTATATGAAAGCGAAAATCGTGGCCCGTCCCGGCGTGCTCACGTCGAAGGAGCCTTTCTACTTCGAAGCGGCCCGCGTCGAAAAGATGCCGGGCAAATACGTCCTGCACGATTCCTTTATTACGGACTGCGAAATGCCCCGCCCGTGGTGGACCATGAACGCCAGAACGGTCGATTACTACCCGCGCGATCGCGCGGTCGCCCATGAGGCGGTCTATCACTTTCGCAACATTCCGGTGTTCTACTTCCCCTGGTTCCACAAGTCGCTCAAAACCGAGCCGCGCAAAAGCGGCTTCCTGACGCCCAACATCGGCAACAGCACAACGCGCGGATTTCTGTTCGGTCTGGGTTACTATCAGACGATCGGGCGCTCCATGGACGCCACCTACGTCCTCCAGGATTTCACCAAGCGCGGCTACGCCCATCACGTCGATTTCCGCGGCCGTCCCACCCAGGGCTCGGACTTCAACATCATCTTCTATGGCGTGCAGGACCGCGGCGTGATGCAGGGCAGCGCGCTCCTGAAAGCGCCCGGCTACAGCATCACCGGCACCGGGAAGATCGAATTCGGCAAAGGCTGGGTGGCGCGCGGCTCGGTCGATTACCTGAGCTCTTATCTCTTCCACCAGCAGTTCACCGACTCGTTCACGCAGGCCGTCGTTTCCGAAGCGCAGTCGATGGGCTATCTCGAAAAGCACTTCGGGCCCTACGCATTCGATGTTTCCGCTACCCGCACGGAGAATTTTCTCGACACCGTGGCGGGTAATTCGGTGGAAGTTCGTTCACTGCCCGAAGCAGAACTCAACACCAGCTATCAGCCTCTCACCCGCGGTCCACTGCCGCTCTACTATTCGCTCCATGCGGATGTGGGCCTGTTTCATCGCGTGCAGCCGAGACCGCTGGGGGCCCCAGCGCCGTATTACTACTCGACGAGCCAGTTCAGTGCGCGCGCCGAGATGGAACCCTCCGTCGCCACGGCATTCCACTTCGGCGGCTTCACGCTTTTGCCGGAAGCTACGCTCCACGAGCGGTACTACACCCAGACGATCGCCAACTACGTCGTCTCCAGCACGAATCTGCTCCGCGCCGCGCCCGAAGGCAAGGTGGATCT
>CAZWTH010000447.1:0-28088 GCA_964636715.1 uncultured Solibacteraceae bacterium
CTCCACGCCTGCTGCGACGTCCAGGGCTTCGCCGGACCGCTCCAGAATGGATCGCTCGCCGGCAACCCGAGCGGCAGGAACGCCTCCGCGCAAAGATAAAGGCTGCCGGTCGAAATATACGTTTCGCCGACACTCGGCTGATGCCCGCAAAGCCCGATGCGCAGCCACCCTTTCGCATCGAATGTGCCGTCGGCTTCGAGCGTGCGCCGGATAACCGCGGTCAGCGCCCCGCGCACCTGCTCCGGCGAAACTCCATCCGGCAGATCTTTCCGAAGCGCCATGGTCGCCAGATGATGGAACGCCCCGCATCGATAGGCCAGCGATCGCCCGATAGCGGGGAAGGAGCCATCCGGCGCGATGATGCGTTCCTGAATAGCCGCAAACCGCCGCGCGCGCGTCAACGCAGGCGCGGCGAAAGCGTTCCAGCTTTTCGAAACCTTCGAGATCGTGTCCAGCACGTTGAGCAACATCGGCTGGATGACGTAGCTGTTGTAGTAATCCCAGTGGAACTGCGGACCGTCGCCATACATGCCATCGCCTTTGTACCATTCGTCGTGCTGGCGGACCGCATAGTCGACGCGCATGGGATCCCATTTCTCGCCGGCATGCGCGAGCAATGCTTCCACGGTCGCGCTGAAGAGCAGCCAGTTGTTGAACCCCGGCTGAATCGCGCGCGTCGCCAGCATCGAGTGAACCAGATTGGTTTTGGTGGAAGAATCCAGTTTTTCCCAAAGCTCATTCGGAGCCCGCAGGATGCCAAGCGCGAGGAACGCAGCATCGACCACCGGCTGTCCACCCTGCGAGAAATTCATCAGGTCGGGGGACGCCGGGTCGACCGCGGCCGCGATCGATTTCCGCGCGAGATCGGCATAGTGGCGGGAAACATCGCTCTCATTCGATTCGAGCCACGGCGCCATGCCCGCCAGCAGCCGGCCGAGAGCTTCGAGATAGGTATAGTTGCGGCGGTCCGTGACGTTCTCGTGCGCCTCCACCGGCATCTCGGCCTTAAGACGGCGCTGGCTGAGGGCCGTCAGCACAGGGTCGCCGACCTTGCGCAGAGTCCGAATCCAGTATTCGCGGTCGTTTTCAGCGGGAGCGGCGGCAGCCATCTGCGCCGCCATGGCAGTGCCGGCCGCGGCGCCCAGCACGGATCTTCGTGTCATTCCGGAACTCATGGAGCTAATCGTATCCCAATTCCTTTGAACGATTCCTTTATGCGCTGCGTCAATGATTGATAAGGACCCGTGTCCGCTATGAAAACATCGACTTTGCTGTTCCTCGCACTGGCTGTTCCCGCGTCGCTTCCGGCGCAGGGTTGGGCGGGACTGCCCTTCGGCAGCTCGCTGGCGCACGTCCGCAACGTGCTGGCCCGGCAGCCCCCCATCTGCACCTTCCCGCAGACCGGCGATGAGCACGATTGCACCGGTCTCACAATTGAACAGCTTTCGGGCGAAGGCGATTACACCATCAAGCCGCCGTTCGATCTCTGGCTGGGAGCGCTGAATTCGCCGCTGCATTTCAAGACGCTCCTGCACTTTTTCAATGCCGACCGGCAGCTCGCGCGCGTGGATCTCACCCTCGACGTCGAGAAGCACAAAACCGAAGGCATGAACGCAGGCGATCTGGTGAACTACGCAGGCGAACCTGTGATGAATGAGCTGATGGGCAAATACGGCGTGCCGCTCGAGATCAGCCCAGCCTGCGAAGCTTCGGAAACCCGCCGGCTGCTGCAGAGCCGCGCGGACACGATCGATTGCAATGTCCTCTGGAAATCCCAGCAGCAGAACATTCTGATCAATCTGGTGTGGCAATACCAACCCGGAGCGAATACGTACTCCATGCTGGTCCGCTACTCGGCGCTTCAGAGCGGCCTGTAACCGCGCTGCGCCAGCCCGCGCGATAAATTTCTCTTGCTAAGAGAACCACACCTATAGTAACGTAGCCTACACGAGTAAGAATCGTGATGGCGCTCCCCAAACTCAGCAAACTCGAACTGCAAATCATGGAAGCTCTGTGGACTCGGGGCTCCTGCTCTATCCGCGAAATCCACGAAACATTCCCGGCGCGGAAGAAGCTCGCCTACACCACGGTGCAGACGATGGTTTACCGGCTGGAACTGAAAAAAGCGGTCCGCCGGGTGAAGAAGATCGGCACGGCGTTCATCTTTGAAGCGGCGGTTTCGCGCGACGCCGCGGAGCGGAAATTGATCGATGACCTGCTGAGTCTGTTCGGCGGCAGAAGCCGCCCGATCATCGCGCATCTGATCGAGGCCGGCTCTTTCACCATGGACGATGTGCGCGACGCTCAAAAGATTCTTCAGGAACAGGAACGAGAGGACAAAGCCAAATGACGTATGGTTCTCTTTCTCCGCTGGCGAATCACCTGTGGCAGTCCACGGCGTTCGCCATTGCGGCAGGCTTGTTGACATTGGCGCTGCACGGAAATTCGGCCCGGGTGCGCCACTGGATCTGGGTTGCGGCTTCCTTCAAGTTCCTTGTCCCGTTCTCCATGCTGGCGCTCTGGCGAGCCGCGCCCATAACCGCGCCCGAAAATTTCTCCGTCGCGCTTCATCGGGTCAGCCAGCCCTTCGCGGCGCCGATCGACGCTGAAATCCTGCGGATGCCGGTAGAGCAGCCTGCGAGTATCTTGCCAATGCTTCTCCTTGCAGTGTGGGCGTGCGGAGTTATGGGCTTCGCCGCTGGGTGGTGGGTTCGATGGCGCCGCGTGACCGCCGCCGTTCGCACAGGATCGCCCGTCGAACTGGGTCTGCGAATCCGGGCAGTATCGTCGCCCGCGTTTTCTGAGCCCGGCGTTTACGGCGTCTTTCGGCCCGTGCTGCTCCTGCCGGAAGGCATCACCGAACGGCTGACCCCGGAGCAATGGAAAACGGTTCTGGCCCATGAGTTCTCTCATATCCGCCATCGCGACAATCTGATCGCAACGGTTCAGATGCTGGTTGAGACGGTCTTCTGGTTTCATCCGCTCGTCTGGTGGATCGGCAAGCGAATCTTCGAAGAAAAAGAACGCGCCTGCGACGAAGATGTACTGCAACTGGGAAATGATCCGCGAATCTACGCGCAGGGCATCCTGAAAGTCTGCGAGCTTTGCCTCCAATCGCCGATCGCCTGCGTTTCCGGAATTTCAGGCGGCAATCTCCGCCAGCGCATCGAACGGATCATCGATAACACCGCCATTCACAAACTGAGCCGCCTGAGGAAACTGCTGATCGGTTTCGCGGCGGTCGCGGGAATCGCCATCCCCATTGCGATTGGACAGCAAACTGCGCAACCCAAATTCGAAGTAGCCTCGATTCGGGCGAACCATTCGGGAAGCACGGGTTCGAATCTGGCCCCGCCCACGGGAAATCGGTTCACCGCGAGCAATGTTTACGTCAAAATGTTGCTGCGGGTGGCGTATAACGTTCAGGACTTTCAGATTGTGGACGCTCCTGGGTGGACGGACACCGATCGCTTCGACATTCAGGCTACTGCGAACCTGAACAACGTCAGCCGGGACGAGTATCGGACGATGCTGCAAACGCTGCTGACCGAACGGTTTCAACTTAACGCCCATCGGGAAACAAGGGATACGCCGGTTTTTATTTTGACGATAGCCAGTGGCGGCGCAAAGCTCAAAGAGAGCGTGTGCGCGAAAGATGCCGCTCCGAAAGCCTGTCAGACCGGCGGGTATAACGATCGCGGATATATGAAGGGACACTTCATTCCCATTTCCGAACTCGCTTCCGTTCTGGAAACCAGTGTGGGACGGCTGATCGTGGATCGAACCAACCTGCCCGGCAAGTACGAGATCGAGCTGAAATGGACGCCCAGCCTGGCTGCCGACGATCTGACGGGCCCGTCCCTGACAACGGCGATCGAGGAGCAGCTTGGCCTGAAACTGCAATCCGGAAAAGGACCGGTCAGTATGCTCGTCATCGACCACGTCCAGCGGCCATCGGAGAACTAAACGTGGAATCGGTCGGAGGCTGAGTTGCCCCCATGAAGTGCGTAGAGCCTGAATTTGAAGTTTGGCGTCCCCAGGGGGATTCGAACCCCCGTTACCGCCGTGAAAGGGCGATGTCCTGGGCCTCTGGACGATGGGGACGCAAGTGGGTAAAACTCCAATCTAACACGCCCCACTTCGCCCCTCCGAAAACCCGCACTCCGCCGCTCTCCAACCGTCCCATCCGCGCTCACCCGCTAAAATGGTATCTCCTATGTCAGGAACCGACGAATTTTATCGCATCCAGAAGCTGCCCCCCTACGTCTTTGCCGTCCTCAACGAAATGCGCGCAAAGGCACGGGCAGCCCAGATGGATGTCGTCGACCTCGGTATGGGTAACCCCGACGGCGAGACGCCCAAAGTCATCGTAGACAAGCTGGTCGAAGCGGCGCGCAATCCGCGCAATCACCGTTATTCGCTCTCGCGCGGCATTCCCAATCTGCGCGAAGCCGTCTGCGCCCGCTACAAGCGCAATTATGACGTCGATCTCGACCCCGAAAAAGAGGCCATCGTCACCATTGGCGCGAAGGACGCTCTCGCGCATCTCCTCTTCGCCACCATCGGCCCCGGCGACATCGTCGCCGCGCCGAACCCTGCATATCCGATCCACCAATACGGCGTCATCATGGCCGAAGGTCACTCCGTCCTTCTCCCCATGCCCACGGCCGACGAGTTCATGAACCGGCTCGAAGCCCTCTACCGCGAGTCGCCCAAGCCGCCGAAGATGCTGCTGATCTCATTCCCGCACAATCCAACCACCACGTGCGTGGACCTCGAGTTCCTCACCAAAATCGTCGAGCTCGCCCGCAAACACGGCACGCTCATCATCCACGATTTCGCCTACGCCGATTACGGCTTCGATGGCTACAAACCGCCCAGCATCCTCCAGGTGCCGGGCGCGAAAGACCTTGCCGTCGAAATCTTCTCCATGTCGAAGAGCTACGAAATGGCGGGATGGCGCGTGGGCTTCTGTCTGGGCAACCAGCGCATGATCGCCGCGCTCGCCCGCATCAAGAGCTATCTCGATTACGGTACCTTCCAGCCGATTCAGATCGCGTCGATCGTCGCCCTTCGCGACTGCGAGGCCGATACCGTTCGCATCTGCAAGTCGTACGAACACCGCCGCGACGTTCTGGTCGACGGTCTCGCCAAAGCCGGATGGCCCGTCGAACCGCCGAAAGGCACCATGTTCCTCTGGGCCCAGCTGCCCGAAAAATTCCGCGCCATGGGCTCGCTCGAATTCGCCAAGAAGCTGCTCCAGGAAGGTCTGGTCGTGGTTTCGCCCGGCATCGGCTTCGGCCCGCTCGGCGAAGGCTTCGTGCGCTTCTCTCTCGTTGAAAACGAGCACCGCATTCGTCAGGCGACCCGCGCCATCGGGCACTTCCTGAAGTTGAACTAACCGCGGAGATCCGGACCTGGCGTCCGCACGGTAATACAGTAGAGACACCATGTCCAGATCCCGCCTGTTCTTTCTGGCCATCTGCTTTCTCGCCGCGCCCGCATGGGCACAGTTCGGAGGTGGGGGCGGAGGCGGAGGCGGCATCCCCATGACGACGGGCCGCAGCGCCGCGCCTCAGGATAAGCCGGAAAAAAAGAATCCAGCCGAGCGTTCGGTCCACGGCGCGGTAAAAGATGCCGAGGGAAACGCCGTGGCAGGCGCCGTCGTTCAGTTGAAGAACAAACGAACCCAGGAAATCCGCTCCGTCATCACCCACGAAAAAGGCGCGTACCTGTTCAACGGCCTGATCAAAGACGATGATTACGAGCTGAGCGCCAGCACCAAAGACCATGAAAGCAAACCGCATGTCCTCAGCACATATGACCCGCGCGAGGACCCCATGGTCAACCTCCAGCTAACCGAGAGCCGTTAAACCGCAACTTTCTCCTCTGTAGCGCGTTTGACTATACAGAGAATCCATGCCGCGAAAATGCCTCACCCTCGCGCTGGCCGGCCTGACCCTCATTGCAACCGGTTTTGCCGCGAAAATGACGGAGGACCAGCAGGTGCTCCACGCGCTGAATCGCCTCACCTTCGGCCCGCGCCCCGGCGATCTGGAGCAGGTGAAAAAAATCGGTGTGCGGCGGTGGATCGAGCAACAACTCCATCCCGATTCCATCCCCGAAAATCCTGTCCTTCTGCAGAAGCTCGAACCGCTCGACACGCTTGGCCTCTCCACAAAAGCAATGCTGGAGAAATATCCGTCGCAGCAAATGATCAAAGCGATGAGCGAAGGCCGCATGGCGCTTCCCGAAGATAAGGAGACGCGCGCCGCCGTTCAGATCGCGATCGAACGCTATCGCCGCCGGCAAGCCGCCGATGACGCCAACGCCGCGGCTCCCACCACTCCGCAAATCGGCGAAGTCACCATCGGCGACATGCAAACAAAAATCCAGACGCCGCCGCCACCGGCAACCATCCCTCAGCCGCCGCGCGACCGCGTTATGGCGCCCGGCCAGGTGGTCAATCGCGATCTCACCGAAGGCAAGCTCCTGCGCGCCATCTATTCCAATCGCCAGCTCGAAGAAGTGCTTACGGATTTCTGGTTCAATCACTTCAACGTCTATCTGAACAAAGGCGCGGACCGCTACATGGTTACCGCTTACGAGCGCGATGTCATCCGTCCCCACGTGCTCGGCAGATTCAAAGATCTGCTGCTCGCCACAGCGCAAAGCCCGGCCATGCTCTTCTATCTCGATAACTGGCAATCCGCCGCTCCCGGCATGGTGCGGCCGTTCGCCCCGCCGAAGCAACGAAAAACAGGACTCAACGAAAATTACGGCCGCGAGCTCATGGAACTCCACACGCTCGGCGTCGATGGTGGCTACACCCAGCGCGATGTCACCGAGGTCGCCCGCTGCTTCACCGGCTGGACGATTCGCCAGCCGCAGCAGGGCGGCGGCTTCTTCTTCAACCCGCGCATGCACGATCGCGGCGAGAAGCACGTGCTGGGCGTCGCCATTCCCGCGGGCGGTGGCATGGAAGACGGCCTCAAAGTCCTGGATATCCTCGCAAAGCATCCCGCCACCGCACGCTTCATCTCGAAGAGCCTTGCGATCCGCTTCGTTTCGGATAATCCATCCGATGAGCTGATCGGCCGCATGGCCGCCACCTTTACGAAGACCGATGGCGATCTCCGCGAAGTCATGCGAACCATGCTGAATTCGGATGAATTCTGGGCCGCTTCCAGCTTCCGGTCGAAAATGAAATCGCCGCTCGAAATGGTGGTCAGCGCCGTGCGCGCGGTAAACGGCGACGTCGAAAATGCGCAGCAGATGGCGAACCTGATGAATACTCTGGGCGAGCCGCTGTATCTCAAGATCGAACCCACCGGCTACACGAACCGCGGCGCGGACTGGCTCAATTCCGCCTCGCTGCTCGCGCGCATGAACTTTGCGAACGCGCTGGCGCAGAATAAGATCAAGGGCGTGAAGGTCGATCTCACGCAGTTCTCCGGAGACGCCGCGCAGATCGAGCACAATATTCTTCTGACGGACGCCTCAGCCGCGTTGCAGTCCGCCATCGATTCCGGAATGGGCACGCGCATAGCGGGGCTCACGCTCGGCTCGCCCGATTTTCAGCGGCGGTAAACAGAGGACACCATGCAACTTTCCAGACGCCTCTTTCTCCGTGATTCAGCCATCGCGATGGCCGGTATCGGCGCGGCGCCGCTCTGGCTGGAGCGCGCGGCCCTCGCGAACGAAAGCGCCGGCGGTCGAAAAAAAATCCTCGTCGCCATCTTTCAGCGTGGCGCCGCGGACGGCCTCAACATCGTAGTCCCGCACGGCGAGCAGCGCTATTACGATCTCCGCCCCACCATCGCCATTCCTCGCGATGAAGTTCTCGATCTCGATGGCCTGTTCGGCTTGCACCCCTCTCTCGCGCCTCTCAAGCCGCTCTGGGATAAGCAGGAGCTCGCCATCGTACACGCCGCCGGATCGCCCGATCCCACCCGCTCCCACTTCGACGCGCAGGACTACATGGAATCCGGCACGCCCGGCGTAAAGTCGACTGCCGATGGCTGGCTCAATCGCGCGCTCACGCCGGAAGCCGGCAAGCCTTCGCCCGTACGCGCCGTGAGTCTGGGGCCCACCCTTCCCCGCGCCATGCGCGGCAGGAATGACGCCGTAGCGGTGGAAAGCCTGGGCGCGTTCACTGTGAGGGACGCCGCCGCCGCGAAAGCGCTCGAAGCCATGTACGCAGGCACTTCAGATCAAATCCTGAACGGAACCGGACGCGAGACATTCGAAGCCGTTTCCCTGCTCCAGTCGCTCCAGAAAACGCCGTATCAGCCGGCCGACGGCGCGCAGTATCCTGCCGGCCGCTTCGGCGCCAGCCTGAAGCAGATCGCCCAGATCATCAAGGCCGATGTCGGTCTCGAAGTCGCCTTCGCCGATATCGGCGATTGGGACCACCACGTCCAGGAGCCGAATCGTATGCCGGCGCGCCTCGCCGAGTTCGGCGCGTCGCTCGCCGCCTTCTATCAGGACCTCGGCGATCGCATGGAAGACGTGGTCCTCGTCACCATGTCGGAATTCGGCCGGGCCGCAAAAGAGAACGGCGACCGCGGCACCGACCACGGCCACGCCAACGCCATGTTCGTCATGGGCGGCCCCGTGAAGGGCGGAAAGGTCTACGGCCAGTGGCCAGGCCTCGCGCCGGAACAGCTCTACGAGAATCGCGATCTCGCCCTGACCACCGATTTCCGCGATGTGTTAGCCGAAGCCGTATACGCCCACCTGGGAAATCATCAAATCGAGAAAGTCTTCCCCGGCTACCAATCAAACCCGGCAAACTTCAAACGCTACCTGAAGACCTGACACACCCTGCCAGCTTCACTTCCCCCAAAGACCCGAAACGTGGGGCGGGGCTTCCGCCCTGTCCGGATGGCGCTTCGCGCCACAAGCAACCATGAAAGCCCGCCAATAGCGCTTCTATTGTTATCAATAATTTGCGGCGGGCTTTCAATGGTGCGCGCCGAGCTTCGACTCGGCGCAACACTCCTACTTAAACCGCCGCTTATACTCAAAATCCACCCCCACATACCCATTCTCTTCACGCGCCAGAATCGCCGACCATCGCTGATTAAACGCCCACTCCGCCCGAATCAACTGCTGGCTCGTATTCGCAACATCGGTGATGTACGTGAACAAAATGTCAGGCGTGACCTGCTGTTCCACCGTCAACCGCGCCCCCAGCGTACCGCCCACACCCGCAAGCTGCGGATCGATCTTAATCCGGCTGACGCCAAAAAATCGCTGCAACCGTCCGGCAAGCGGCGTCGCCAAAGTCTGCCCCAAAAGCGTCGAAGCCCCCAGTTGCTCAAACGTCGGCGTCGGCGCATTCCCGCGCAGCGCGAGCGACGGATCGTCCGGCGTACGCCCCGTCGCCAGCAGCGCCACGATATCCGAAAACTCCAGCGGCGGATCGGATCGATACGTGAATCCCAGATGCGACGGCGGCCCCGTTACCGTCAGCGTCACATCCACGCCGCGCGCGCGCGTCTGCAGATCGACATCCAGAATCGGATCGATCTTCGTCGGGTTATAAAACGAAATCGTCCCCCGGCTGATGGTGTACTTATTCCCGAAAAACAGCACGCTCCCCTGCGAAATATTCACGCGTCCCAACAGCGCCGGATTGGATACCGTGCCCCGCAGCCGCAGCGATGCGTCCGCCTGAATGCTCTCGGCCACCTTCGATTGCAGCGCCACATCGGGAGCCGTCTGAATCTGGATATCGAGGTTCATCCCCGCCAGCGAATCGTCACCCGCGGAAGGAATCGGCGCCGCGTGGCTGATATCGGCCAGCATGCCGGCCGTATCCTGCTGTGGATTAAACACCAGCCGCCGCACCGTGACCGTACCCGAAATACTGCTGCGCTGCGCGTTATGCACAAGCTGGATATCGGAGTCCGAAATGGAACTGATACCCGCCGGATACCGAAGACGGACATCTCGCGTCTTCGCCGAAAACTGAAACGCCACCACGCCATTCGTCAGCGTCGCGAATCCCGCGCCCGTGAACTTGCCGCCCCCGGTATCCGCGCTGAATGACTGGATCTGCGCGCGATTCCCGGAGAAAACAATCTCGCCGGTCGCGTTGGTCAACCCGTTCGTCAAATCCGCATAGTGGAATTCGCCATTACGAATGCTCGCGCTGCCGTTCAGGTCTGGCGCGCTCCAGCCGCCGCGAATATTCCCGCGCACCGACACCGTACCCGACGAAGCCAGATCCGGCACGAAATTCCGGATCGTCGCCAGGCTGACGTTCCCCTGCACTCGCAGATTGAGCGGCGAAGAACTCGAGAGATCGGCGGTCCCGCTGAGCGTAAGGTCCGTGTCGGGCGCCTGGAAGTGCGCGGAATCGACGTGAAGAACCGATTTCTCGAGCGATACCTTCAGCGGCTCCACGGCGCGCGCGCTGAAACCCGGAATCGCGCTCGCGAGCGGCGTTCCCGGCAGCGGATGCACTTCGAGCTGACGAACCGTAGCCGTTGCCGAAAATTGCGAGGGCGAAAAGAGCGGCCCGCTGAAGTCCACCTGGCCTTCCGCGCTGCCATCGAACGTGATGCTGTTCGCCTGCGCCTGAGTCACGATAACCGCGGCCAGCGCATTCAGCCCGGCGTTCGAAAACGTAATCGTGCCGGTAGTGCGATCGTCTCCCGCCAGTTCCACCTTCGCCTGGCCGCGGATGTTGGCGTGCGCCGCATCGGAATCGAATGTCGCCGTCATGATATTCCCCTGCGTGCGCGCCACAATGTGCGAATCGCCCAGATCGCGCCCGCCCAGCGCGATCTTCGTTAGTGAGGCGTTGCCATCGAGCTGAACGAGATTCACATGATGATCTTTGGCAATCGTCAGCGTGGCCGCGCCCTGAAACTGCGCCGTGCCCTCTATATCGGGTTGCCGCTGCCGCACCAGCGCAATCTGGTTCAGGGCCATCACGTTGCTGCCGGCGGAAATCCGCAGCGTTCCCGGCTGCGAATAAATTGCATCGAAGGTCACGCGCTTCGCGCCGGAAACGAACGTGCCTTTCGCGGTCTGCGGACCCACTTTCGTGTACTGCACCTGACTGCTGATGGAATCGTACGGCTGCCGGTAAATGAGACCTTTGCTGAGCGCCACTTCGCCGCTGGCGGCAGGCTGCCCCAGTGTTCCGGAAAAGCTCAGCGTCGTGTTGAGCGATCCGGAGACCTGCGCGTCCTTGTAGCCGGCGACTGCCAGTGCGTGGCTCACATCGATTTCAGACGCGGTCGCGCTTCCGGCGAGCGCGGACGCATCGCCCGGTTCCCAATCCGCCAGTTGGATCGATCCTCCTCCGGTTGCCTTCATCCCCTCAAAGGTCACCGCGCCATTCGCAACGCGCGCCCGCTCCGAAGTGACCGCCACATCCCCCGCCGCGGATTCGATGACCCGCCCCTGATAAACAACGTTCCGCAGTTCCACGCGTCCGTCCACCTCGGGCGCGTCCAGCGGTCCATTCACCGTTCCCGCGAACGTCGCCGACCCGTCCTTCAGCGCGATGGGAAGCTCCTTTCCGTCCAGCAGCGGAAGAAAATCGCTGAGATCCTTCGACTCGATCTTCACGTCCAGTGACGAACCCAGCGTGCCCGCCACGTCGACGCGAGACGCCGGCAACTGCACCCACGAATTCGCGAGTTCCAGCTTCGCATTCCGGTAATCGGCGGAGATCTCGCCATTCGCCGTGGGTCCTGCAATCTTCAATTGCGCGGAAGCCGTCGCAAGTCCCCGGCGGGAAATATCGCTGAATAGGCCAGCCGCCTCCACCGTGCCCGATACCGCGCCGTCATACGGAATCTGTTTCGCCGTGCGCAACCCCGCAAGGCTGCGGACCCCAAATCCCGAAATCTTCCCGCGGATCCGATAGGTCTCATAACCCTTTGTTTCCGCGCTCCCCACAACTTCCCCGCCCAGCAGGTTCGCCCGCACGGAAGTCAGCGCCAGCTTCTCGGAGCTCGCCGTAACGTTGCCGGCAATCCGGATATTGCGCACCTTCGCATATGACATCCCGGCGCCCTGAAACGCGCCGCTCACATCGAACTTCTCCGGCGAAACATAGCGCACTTTCCCGGCGACCCGCAGCGTCCCGGTAACCGGCATCTTCCAGTGCAGAACCTGAACCACCTCCGCGGTCGCGGCGCGGATCTCATAGTCTCCGGACGCCACCGGCGCCGCAAACGTTCCGATACTCAGTCCGCTCAGTGTCACTTCCGAAACGTCCGTTTTCACGCTGGCCTTCGATACCACAATCTGATTGCGTTCCATCGCCGCCGCGGCCCTCACCTCCACATCGAGCGGCCCATATCCTTCAAGCGTCAGATGCAGCGGCGCCAGCGAGACATCGCCCGCATAGCGATCCTTCGCCGGATCGTACGTCGCCTGCGCCACCAGGTTGCGACCGGTTCCCGTCCACGGATACGTGTGCGGCGGGTTTCCTGGCGATTCCACGAACGCCTCCCCGTTGCGAACATCGAAGCGGCCGATCTTCAGATCCAGAATCGTATCGGCCGTATTCTTCGTACCGTGAACCTTCGGGCGCGGCAGATTGGTCCCGCCGTCCGCGTCCACAATCAAATGCACTCGGGGATGCGCCACGTCAATCCGCTCCAGACGAATATCTTTCGTCAGCAGCGCGATGATCCGGAACCCCACCGTGACGTGGTCCACCGCAAGGAACGGCGCCGCCGTGGCCGGCTCCGTTCCGTGAATCACCACCCCATCGATATCCGCCGTCAACCCCGTCCAGTTCAGCCGGAACTTCCCGATCTCCACACGCCCGCCGGTCGCGATTTCGGTCTGCTCCACCACCATCGTCCGCAGCCGCTCCTGCAGCCAGTCGCTCCGCGCGATCAGCAGCGCCGAAACGGCCGCCGCCACAGCCAACGCCGCCAGGCTGGCCGCCGAGATCAGCGCGATGCGAACCGGCCGCGTCATTCCAGTTCCTTCTCCAGATAAACGATACGGGTGCGCTCCCGCTGGTCCTTCAGCCACGCGTCGAGCGCCTCATCCGTTTTCTGAGCGACGAGCGTCTGTTCAATTCCCGATCGAACATCGGCGAGATTGACCGCAGGCTCGCCCGCCTTCGGCGCGAAGTGCGCGTGGAAGTAATCCTCGATCGCCTGCTCCGGAATATCGACCGCCGGCTTGAACCGCAGTGAGGTGAACGAAAGAAAATCCGCCTGCTCCGCGAATTCCGCCTGCAGATCGGCGGGTGTGAGTTGCAGCCCCGCCAAAGCAATGCGCAGCGCTTCGGGACTCGATTGGAAATGCTCCGCCGTAAACGCGTCCACCAGCGCTTTCGCGCGCTCCGGCGGCGTCCTCGAATAATGCCCGAGTTCCATCTCCCGGTCCACCAGCTTCAGATCGATCAGACGCTGCGCCGCCTCGCGCCGCGTCTTGTCATTGATTACGGGAAAATCACCAGCCTGAAATGCCTGCAGCCGGATTCGCCGCAGAACTTCGCTCTCCGTGATGACGCGATTTCCCACCGTCACCGCCGTCCGGTCCACAATCGCAGCCGACGCCGCGATCGCCACCACCAAAATTCCTGGAATGAAGCGCCGCGTCCGCATCAGAAAGCCTGCCCGATCGAAAAGAAGAATTGCACATGGCTCACCTGCTGAGTAGACGCCGCGCAGGTCCCCGACGCCGAACACTGTACAAGCTGCGAATAGTTCCCGGCGAACCCGTTGTATTTCGGCGGATTGATGCTGTACGCCAGATCGAGCCGCAGCGGCCCGAGCGGCGTCCGGTAACGCACGCCAAATCCCGCCGCGTGAGACATGTAATCGAAATCGCCGACGCCATGCTGCGATGACCGGAACGAGATCCTGCCGACTGAAGCAAATACATTCCCCATGTCCTCGAACAACACTCCGCGAAGATTCGCCCCGTAGAGCGGAAAACGAATTTCCGTGCTGTTGAAAAACAGCGCCGAGCCGCCCAGCGGGAATCCCGTGTCTTTGTCGCGCGGCCCGGCCTGATTCTGCGGATAGCCGCGCATCGTATTTCCGCCGCCGCCGTAAAAGCGTTCCGGCAGCGGAACCGGATCGGGGTCGGACGGATCGGACGGGCCATGCAGATTGAAAGCCGGCTCCACCCCGAACTGCGTCTCCCTCGCCAGCACAAACTTCGGCCCCAGGCTGTAGTAAGTCGCATTCCGGCCCAGCACGCGGACAAAGCTGGTTTGCGACCCGAACTCACGCGCCGCAACCCCCATGTCAAGCGTGCTGTAGATGCCCTTATGCGGATCGGTGGGATCGTCCCGCCGGTCATGCACCACATTGAAGGAAGCGATGCCGACTCGCGCGGTCTGCGTCAGCCGCGGCACCAGCAGCGGCGAAATCTTGAGATTCGAAACGCTCACGTCGCGATAGGAAAAACGGTAGAAGGCGGTCAGCGTTTTCGAGATATGCTGCGAAGTCTGGGCCGATACTTCGCGCCGGATCGCGCGGAACGTATTCACGTCATACGTATCGTCGTACAAAACCGTGAAATTGCCGTCCAGATTCTTCCGGCTGAAAATGCGCGGCACAAAGTAGTTCAATGAAGACCGCTTCTGCACGCTCGAAAGCCGCACCTGCAATCCCAGCGACTGCCCCAGCCCGAACAGATTCAGGCGCGAAAGACCGAGCGAAACGCGCGGCGTGAGCGTGGTCGATCCGCCGGGACTCGAAAGATCTTCCGCCGGCGTACCGCCGCCCAGCCGTCCGAATTCCGTGCCGAGGCTGCCGCTCACCGAATAGCGCGACGCTTCCTGAAGATCGTAGAGAACGTACCGCCGCTCCTCTTCGCCATCCGGATTCTGCACCGCCATATTCACCTGCGAAAAAATGCCCAGATCGTACAGCCGCCTCTGCGTTTCCGTCAGAACCGTAGACGAGAGAGGATCGCCCGCGTGCTGATTGACCTGCTCCAGAATCAGCGACCGCCGCGTGGCGGAAAGCCCCGTGATCACAACGTCCCGTACGTATTGCGGCTCGCCTTCACGAACGGTGAACAGAATATCGACGGTGTAGGGGTTCGCGCCCCGCGTCCATCCCCACTCGAACGTCGCGTCGGGGTAACCTGCCGCGCTGTATCGGTCGAGAATGGCCTCGCGGTCGCTCGCGATGTCGAAATCGCTGAACGGCTGGCCGCGCTGCGAGCTCAGATGGTCGAGCGTCGAAGAGAGATCCAGCTTTTCGTTGCCCGTCACAACCAGAGACTCCACGGAATATTGATGACCTTCCTCAATCGTGAAGAACGCCGCGATATCGCCCTTCACGCCTTTGTAGTCGTCCTGCGATTCCGTGGTCACATGAACGTCGCGAAAACCGTTCGAGAGATAGAGGTCTTCAATCACGCCTTTGTCCCGCGCCGCGAGCGCCTCGCTGTACCGGCCGCGGCGGAATTCGAATGACTTCGGCAGAATCGACATTCGTTCCCGAATCGTCTTCTCATCGAAGTACTTGTTGCCGCGAATCGCCAGCAGCACCAGACGATGCCGTTCCCCCTGCGTGACTTCGTATTCGATCGTGGTCTTGTTATTGGCTTCCTTTTGCTGCTTGAAATCGATCTGAACGTCGAAGTAGCCGCGCTGCTGAAAATATTCGCGCAGGTTGATCGCGCCTTCGGAAAGCAGATCGGGGTCCACCGTGCCCTCTTCGAAAATCGGCAGGTAATCGCGAAGCGTTTTATCGGAGACCTTCGCCCCCGTCGCCTTCACCTCCACAACCGGGCCGGGCTTCACATCGATATGGGCCGCTCCCTCGGGCTTCCGCTTGTCGCCGGTCACCGGAGTGATACCGGAAAAGGTCACCGTCGCGAGCAGCCGGTTCGACTTCTGATACTTCAGACGAATCTTATCGATTCCAGTCCGCGTACGCGTCTGCGTGATGCCGCGATATCCGGGGACCAAAAACCGCTGCCAGCCCGTGACTTTATCGATCGCCTTCTCGCTTAGCACGGACGTATCGCCGGTGATCAGGGGTTTGGCGTAATGCGCGCGCTTCGTCACGTGAACGTCGAACGTCACCCGCACCTGCTGGAACGTCGGGTCGTATTCGAAATGATGAGAAACATCCGCGTCGAAAAATCCGTTGCTCTGCAATAACTGCCGCATTTTCGCCTCCGCGGAAAGCACGGCTGCGTTGTCGAACGGACCTCCGAGCGGAAGCCCCGCCACGCTGAGAAGCTGGCCGGGATTCGGCGAATCCGAGGTATCGCCGTCAATCTCCACGTGCCCGAAAAACCAGCTGTTCACCGTAATCAGCCGGACGCTCACGCCGTTCGCGGCGGGCTCGGCGTCCACCTGAATATCCTCATAGCGGCCGGTCGCGTAGAGAGCTTCAATCGCATGCTGCGCATCGGCGGCGTGAAACGGCTGGCCTGCGTGAAAAGGAATCAGTCCGTTCAGTACCGAAGACTCGACCGGCTGAACCTCAGGATCGAACGTAACGCCGCTGATGGGCTTCCCTTCCATCGAAGTTGTCTGCGGCGCGGGGGTCTGCGCGTGCGCGCCAGCGGCGAGGCCGAGCACAATTATCGATATAAATTGCGTGGCATAAGCGCACTGCACCAGATCCATACTATCCAATGGAAGCCCCGCCGTGGTGCTGCGTTACGCTGAATTTACAGGCATTTGACCCACTCCGCCACAAATCGATACAGCCGCCAGATTCGCTTCGCGCCCTTCGGCGCCGAAGGTCAGGAGCAGCTCGCCCGCGCGACCGCCGTGATCGCCGGTTGCGGCGCGCTCGGCACGGTACAGGCCTCTCTGCTCGCCCGCGCCGGCGTTGGAACGCTGCGGCTGATCGATCGCGATTACATCGAGCTCAGCAACCTGCAGCGCCAGGTGCTCTACACCGAAGCCGACGCCGCAGCCGAACTCCCCAAAGCGGAAGGCGCGCGCCGCCACTTGCTGGAAGTGAATTCGGAGATCGCGATCGAAGCCCACGTCAGCGATCTCAACGCCACCAACGCCGACGAGCTTCTCGGCGGCGCCGACGTCATTCTCGACGCCACCGACAACTTCGAGACCCGCATGCTGATCAACGATTTCGCCATTCGCGACGGCATCCCCTGGATCTACGGCGCGGCCGTGTCGGCCTATGGAATCGCCATACCCGTGCTCCCAGGCGATTCGGCCTGCTTCCGCTGTGTCTACCCCGAGCCGCCGAAAGGCGTGCAGCCGACCTGCGAAACCGCCGGCGTGCTCGGCCCGGTGACCAGCCTGATCGGCTCCATCCAGGCAATGGAAGCCCTCAAAATCCTTGCAGGCCGTACAGCGGATGTGCGGCGGAAAATCTTCACCGCCGATCTGTGGCGAGGACCGATCCGCGAAATCTCGATGCCGTCCCGCGATCCCTCATGCCCGGCGTGCGGCAAACGCGAATTCGTTTATCTGGATAACCGCCGCCGCGCCCCCGTCAGCCTCTGCGGACGAAACGCCGTGCAAATCCACGAGCGCCAGCGCCCATTCGATCTGACCGAGTTGGCTGGCCGGCTTGCCGGTCTCGGCCAGGTGCGCGCCAACGAATTCGCCCTGCGTTTCCACGATGGCGAGCACGAGCTCACCATCTTCCCCGACGGCCGCGCCATCATCAAAGGCACCACGGATCCCGGCGTCGCGCGCAGCGTCTATTCCCGCTATCTGGGATGATACGGATATGAAATTTCTCGCCGTCGCCGCCATTGCCATCGCCGGCGCGCTGGCGGCCGCCATTCCCGCACACGGCCCCGCCATTATTCTCTTCGACGGCACGGACCTCAGCCACTTCGACACCTTCTCCCCGTCGAAAGGCCTGAACAACGACAGAGGCTATCTCTTCTCCATCGAAAACGGAGCGATCCACGTCTCGGGAGAAGAATACGGCTTCCTCGTGACAAAAGAGGATTACGAGAATTATTACCTCTCCGCCGAATTCAAATGGGGAGAAGCGACGCACGCTCCGCGTGACGGCAAAGCCCGCGACGCCGGCATCCTCTACGGCGTCACCGGGCCCTTCACCATCTGGCCCAGCTCCGCCGAATTCCAGATCCAGGAAGGCGCCACAGGCGATATCTATCTCTGTAACGGCTTCGCCCTCACCTCACGCGAAGGCAAACGCATCATCGGACGTCCCGGTCAGTACGTAGGAGTGAACCGTATCGGCAAAGGCGCGTGGAAGGACGTCACCGGCTACCGCGACCCCAACGGCGATCCCGAAAAACCACACGGCGAATGGAATCAGGTGGAACTCGTCGTCGAGGGCGGCCACGTGACGTATTACGTCAATGGCAAGCTGGTGAATGAGGCGACTCAAACCGCCGTCACCAGAGGAAAGATCATCTTCCAGTCGGAAGGCGCCGAAGTCTACTACCGCAACATCCGCCTGTCTCCACTGACATAGCAATCCATTACCAGACTCTGATTCTTTTCTGCCTCGTGAGGCAGGGCTTCGGCCCTGCGCGGCGAGCTTCCGCTCGCCGCCGGTTATTCACAAACACTTCTCCTCACGGCCTTCCGACTTGAGAATGCCACGTATGGCATTCAGCACCGGCATCATTGTGCGATTGGAATCGGGATCCGCCACCGCAGCAATCCCCCACCAGCCGCGATACAGATACGTCTCGTTGCGCCGCATAATCCTGAGCGCGGACCATTGTAGCGTCATCAATATTCAGCGTCACTTTGCCATACTTCCATCTCGCCGGCGTCAGAGAAACGCCATCGTCTTCACGCCGGAAATCTCAAACCGTTTCCGGCACCGAAGATTCTTGCAGACCGCGTGGCTATCCACCAGCACCATATAACTCTGCGCTTTCGCGAATTTCGCGCGGTCCCGCTCGTCCGCCCCGCCCGGCAGGCGGTCCTTTTTCTTCTGGACCACCCAGTTGAGATCGTACGTATCCTGCGTCCGGCACGCTGGACAATTCAGCGTGATCGGCTTTGTGGTTCGCGATTCCTGATAAAACGCGCGCTCGTCCATCGCAAAGAAAACGCTACCGCTTGTCCAGCGGAACCCACTGCATCCCGTCCGGATTGCCCTTATACTCGGCCCGCGGACGAATCAGCCGGTTGTTGTGATACTGCTCGAGCACATGCGCCGTCCAGCCGGACATGCGGCTCACCGCGAACACGGGCGTAAACAGATCCGCCGGAATCCCGAGCGAATAGTAGGTCGAAGCCGAATAAAAATCCACATTCGGATTCAGCTTCTTCTCGCCCTTCACCATCTCTTCCACGCGGCTCGACATCAGATACAGATCCTCATGCCCCGTGCTCTTGCCCAGGCTCTCCGACATCTTGCGCAGATGCGTCGCCCGCGGATCTTCCGTGCGGTACACACGATGCCCGAAGCCTGGAATCTTGACCTTCTTCGCCAGCATCTCGCCCACGCGCTCAATCGCCTTATCCGCCGTGCCCACTTCGAGCAGCATCTTGATCACTTCTTCGTTCGCGCCGCCATGCAGCGGTCCCTTCAGAGCGCCAATGCCCGAGGTCGCGCACGAATAGATATCGGAAAGCGTGGCGGCCGTCACGCGCGCCGCGAACGTGGACGCGTTCAGCTCATGATCGGCGTGCAGAATCAGCGCCACATCGAACACGTGCTCCATCACGCTGTCCGGCTTCTTGCCCGTCAGGCAATAGAGAAAGTTCCCGGCGAAGCTCAGAGTCTTATCGGGCGCGACAAGCGGCTGGCCCGTCCGCAACCGTCCGAACCCGGCGACGATCATCGAGGTCTGCGCCATCAGCTTCCCGGCTTTACGCTGATTGGCTTCGGGCGACATGTCCTTCGCTTCAGCCGGATTGTCCAGGCTCAGCATCGAGACCGCCGTCCGCAGCACGTCCATCGGCGCGCTCTTCAGGTTCGCCTTCAGGAAATCGACCACCTGGCCCGGCAGTCCGTAATTCGAGAACAGTTCCGCCTTCAGGCTGTCCAGCTCGGCTTTCTTCGGAAGGTTGCCCTTCCACAAAAGCCAGATTGTTTCCTCAAAGGTGGCTTCGGTCGCCAGCGTGTGGATGTTGTAGCCACGGTAACTCAGGACGCCTGCGTAGCCATCGATATAACAAATTTCGGATTCGCCGGCGACGACGCCTTCCAGGCCGGCGGCAGTGGGGGTTGTGGTGGTGCTCATGAAGTTTCCGTTTTTCCGTTCCTAAAAAAATAACTTTCTCAGTTTGCCCAACGTGCGGTGGGCCATGATCTCATAGGGAATCTGATGCGGACAGATGGAAATGGGGGCGAAGCTGATCATGTCGCTCGTCCGGTCCATCCACAACTGTTCCGTGCGTTTGGAGTTGACCCGGACCGTCAGCATCACCGAGCTGTTGCAGGCCTCGCTGTCGGTCAGCGCCAAAACGTTGGGGTCTGGACCTTCCGGGCCCGGACCCCAATCTTTTAAAAATTTGTCGTATGTGTAATCGGGACAGGGCCGCGAGGAAGTGCAGCCCCAGATTCGGTAGGCGGCCTGCGTGTCGCCCCGCTTCAGCGCGGCGACAAAATTTTTGACCGCGCTCTCCTGGCGATGGTTCAGAAACAGATACCATCCGAGCGCGGCCACAAGGGCCAGAACCACTACGGTGACGATCAGGCGAATGATGATCCGGTTACGCCGCTCTTCGCCAGCGCCGTATTGATCCAGATAACCCGCCATGAACTTATAGTCTACTTTGCCGGGTTTGCCTGATTGTATGCGGCGGTAGCGTCAGCGGTGAGATCGAGCGCCGGCTTGTTGTAGAGCGTCTGTGACGCCTCCACAATCAGGTCGAGCCCCTTCGACTCGGCCAGCTTGGTAATCACGTCCTGCATCTTCTGCGACATCTTGGCCAGAATGTCCTGCCGGTCCTTATCGCCGTCGGCCTGCATGTCCTCCTGCAGGCGCTGCTGGTCGCGCTGCAGACGGCTGCCCTTGGACTGGAGGTCCGCCACCGCCTGCTGATTCAGCTTCCCGCTGTTGAGCTGGGTGTCGATATCCTCGAGCTGCTTCTGGATCTTCTCCAGCTCATCCTGGCGCGGCTGATACTTCTTCTGGAGATCGGCCGACGACTTTTTCAGTTCGTCCGTATCGGAAAGCGCCTTCTGCACATTAATGACGCCGATTTTGACCTGAGCGGACGCGATCGAAGCAAAGAGCCCGAGCGCGAGGCAAACCATGGCCGGACGAAACGCCGGAATGCGAAACATACGAGTGAAACTCCTCTATAAACGGTTAATAGGAAAAGGGTAACATAGCGGAACACCCGCTCTTTGCTGGACGCGCCGCCACCCTGCCACGTTGCATTATTTCAGTTGTGGAGCGGGCTTCGGCTCGACGGCTGCGGGCAGTTAATATTGAAGAGTCCCCGATGGCTCTCAAACAGGCCATCCACGACGAAAACCCAAAGCAGCCGCCCCTCCGAAACGTTTGGGCTCCAATACGCCGGGAGTTACGCCACCGATGCTGGGCGGATCTTATCTGCGTTCATCTGCGGCCCAAAACTAAATCCCCGCCTCCCAGATACAGACCCACTGGGCCAGCGACAACCCCGCCCCAATCTCAGTTCTCCGTCGGCATCGCATTCACACGATCGACCACCAGAACCGGCGCCATCACCTTACGTCTTTCCACCTTCAAACCAAGCTGCCCCTTCAGCGCATCGAACAGCGAAATCGCGCCGCTCGGCTCAGACGTCTCTCCCGCTTCACCGGAAGCTGCCTGAATCAGCCCAGCCGGGCTGAAGCTGATGGTCATATCGAACCTTCCCGCGATTCCCGTCGCATCGCTCAGCGGCGGAGATCCGGGGAATAAGCCATTCAACTCCTCGGCAAACCGCGCAAGCGTCATGTTGCGGCACGTGATCAGCCTCGTCGCCAGCGGATTGGTGAGCCGCGGATCTTTTCCATCGTCTCCCGGCCCCTCCCTGCAACTCGGACGATTCGCCGGATTCGCCTTCCTGAGTTTGCGCCCAGTCCCTCCCAGCGCGTAGCCGTCAATCGAACGATCCTCCAGATGCGCCGCCAGCCTGAAACGCTCCACCAGAAATGATCGCAGGCTCATCCGCATCGTGTCCAGGTCGACGCCGTTCCAGATAGCCCCGTTCCAGCCGCCCGGATTCACCGTTCCCAAAACATTCCGCTCCACAGGCATTTTCGCCAGAATCTCCCAGCATGGCGAATCCATGCCGGGCGGGCCGCCGATGAAGCGGCTGAAGTCGAACGGTGCTCCCCAGGCTTCCCAGATCAGATTGCGCAGGGCCATACGGATGCGCACGCGTCCTCCTGGCTGGATATTGACCACCCCACAGGGACTCGCCGGTCCATTGGGATCTTCCGGCCGGATTTCGGCAACCTCGAACTTCATCTCGGGCTTCGGCGCCTCGTCGACTCGCGGCGGCGTTGCTTTCTCGACAACCAGAACCGGAGTCGCCACCCTGGTGAGCGCCAGCTTCAGACCGAGTTGCTTCTCGAATGCGTCGAACAACGTCACGGCCTCGCCTTGCGCCGGGGACCACACGTAGTTTCGCCGCGGGGACCACGAAAGGCTGAAGTTCCACGCCCCCGCGAGTCCGGTGCGGTCCAGCACCGGATAGCCGAACAAGTAACCGGACGCCTCCGTGGCGCCGGCAAGAATTTTCGCGAACGCTGGGATCGTGACGTTGCCGCAGTCCAGCGTCATTCGCGGCAGGGGAGCGCCCCGCGGCACGGCCGGAACCGGCTCAAAACTGCATCCTGTTTTCTCCGTCCCTTGCGCGGGCTTGAGCTGAGCCTTCCGTCCCGCCGTGATCGCATAAGCGGAATTCTCTTTGTTACCGTGTCGAATCGAGAGCTGAAAGCGGTCTTTCAACACGCTCTGCAGCATCGCCCTGAGCATCTCCGGCGTGGCCGTTTCCGGAGCCATTGCGATCACGTCATAACGATTCAGGTCGAGCCAGTCCGGCCCGCCCGTAACGCTTTCCGCATCCACTCCCCATGCCGTTCGAATCAGGTCCACCGCCGTTGCGTTGTGCAACTCGTAACGCCCGTTTCCGAACCGGCTTCTCATTTGCGGCATGGTGTTCGGGGCCGCGGCGCGGATCTCCACGCTGTCGAACGCCGGCCCCGCCTGCGCGTTCTGAGGTTGCGCGGTCGCAATCACGCAAGCGAGTGGAGAATAAAGCGCCACCATCGCCACCACGCGCCATGCTCCATAAAGTCGAGTCAGGACTCGGCATAGACGCGTGGATCCGGATGCGCAAAGCATACGAGCGTTACACATTTTAACGTCACACCCGTAAACTTCCCCTCCCGCCCTACTAAATTTTAAGTAGAATAAGGAGATGCTCCGCCCAGCGTGGCTCCTTCTCGCGGTCCTCATCCCTCTCACCCTCTCCGCTCAGGACTTCTCCGGCAAAGTCCTCGAAGACGCCTCCGGCGAACCAATCCCCGCCGCCGAAGTCAAAATCCACAAGACCGGCATGCGCGAACTCATCGCCGATCTCGACACCGATAAGACCGGACACTTCGCGGCCTCCGGACTTCCCGCCGGCGAATACGCCATTGATGTCCTGAAACCGAATCACCTCACCATCTCATTTCCCATCCAGCTTCCGGCCGCGGCCCTCCAGGTCCGCATGATGCATTACGCCGTGCTTGACGGCCACGTCACCAACCCGCAGGGCGAATCCGTCGAAGGAATCGTCCGCGCTCCCTACGGCCAGACCATCGGCGCCACCCGTCTCACCGTTCTCGCGAAGAAGCCGGGCAGCGACGGATTCCACTCCATCAAAGACGCCACCCTCGATGCGAAAGGCCACTTCCGCTTCTTTGACCTGCCGCCCGGCGACTATGAACTCGCCCTCTGGTACTACGGAATCCCCGAAGGCTCCGGCATGAAGCTCTATCCGGATAACGCCAACCCACGCATCTTCACCGTGGCGGGTGGCGAAGTCTACGACAACCTCAATTTCCTGATCGCCCCCGGCCAGGCGCACAGTATCAGCGGATCCGTCGCGCTTCCCTCCCCGAAAGACAAATTCTCGCTCGCCCTGACGTTGCCGGATCAGCCCATCCTGCCGGTGTCCATCGCCCTCACGGATGACCACGGCGACTTCCATTTCGATGGCGTCCCGCCCGGCGCGTACGACCTTCTCGCGGCGGGACCCGCCAACGGCTACACGCAGTTCGAATCCGTGCTGAACGACAAGGCCTCGGCGCTGTTCGGCCGGATCCGCGTGCAGGTCGGCGGCTCCGATATCGCCAATCTCGCGGTGCCGCTCGCGCCCGCAAAATCGCTGTCTCTCGTGCTGCGCGCGCAGGGCGGCAAAGATTTCCCCGCCGCCTGCCCGCAGACCGCCCGAGTCTTCGTCAGCGAGGCGGAACCATGGGCCCTGCTTCTGGAATCCAGCGCCACCATCAGCGCCAAAAAGGAGACGGCCGTTCAGAATCTCCCTCCCGGCAAAATTCGCATCGTCGCGAATGACCTCGGCGCAGGCTGCTATCAGACCGGCGACCTCACAGCGGATCTCAGCGGCGAAGTTTCGCAACCGCTGTCTGTGGAGGTCGCAGCGGCTGGCTCCGTCGATGCAACCCTCGAGAAAGGCGCCGCGCCCACCGCCGCATACGCCGTCGTTCTGCTCGATGCCATGCTCGATTCCGGCGGTTCCCCCGGAACTAATGCCCATCTGGCCTACCCGGATGCGCAGGGCCATTTCGTGTTTTCAGCTCTGCGCCCCGGGCGCTATCGCATCGCCGCCGGACTCGCGGCCGAAGGCGCCAAAAGCCGCTGGCTGAAGAACGCTTCCGGCATGAAGGAGATTGAGGTGCGCGGCGGCGCCCCCACCGCCGTCGAACTCGCAAGACCGGCCGCGCCGGGAGGTGAGCAGTGAGATCGAAATTCGTATTCTTCGTGGCATTGACGGCCCTGCCCGTCATCCAGGCGCAGCAACCGGCCGATCCGGCGGCCGCCGCCGCTACAAACGCCTCTGTCAGCGGCGTAGTCCGCAACAAAACCACGGGCGCGCCACTCAAGGGATACAGCGTCTCCACTTACGTGAACGCCACCTGGTCCGGTAACTCCATCACCATGACCGCCACCACGAAACAGGTGGTCTCGAAAACCGATGAGCAGGGCCACTACCGCCTGAGCGATCTTCCCCCCGCGCAATACCGGATCCTCATGCAGGGCCCGGAAGGCTTCTTCGGCGCGTCGAGCAACCGCACCGTTGTCGTCGCCGGCCAGGATGTGGATGGCATCGACTTCAACGCAATCGTCCCGGCCACCATCTCCGGCAAAGTCATCGACGAAAATGGCGACGGTGTCCCCAACATGATGGTCACTCTCGTCTCGAAGGAATACTATCTCGGATCCATCGGCTATTACTACGGCGGAAGCGCGCTCACCAACGATTTAGGCGAATACGCGCTGCCCAACGCGAAATCCGGCCACACGTATTACCTCATGGCGGAACCGTCTCGCCGCCGCGAGGGAGCCCATTCCGAAACACCCCTGAATCCCGCGATGCGGCGCCGCGCCATTATGCGTTCGTGGTACCCCTCCTCGCCCGATAAGGAAGGCGCGGCGTCCCTCCTGCTTCGTGACAGCGAGACGCGCGAAGGCGTCAACATCGAGGTCAGAAAGACGCCCTCTTACTGCATCTCAGGCGTCACTATGACGCCCAACGGCCCCGCTGCGCTGAATCTCGACGTGGAATTGCTCTCGCCCTCGAACGGCACATCCAGCAGTGGCGGCTCTTACCGCGTGACGCCCGGAACCACAACCGGATCGAACGGCGAATTCCGCCTCTGCGATTTCGCGCCAGGCAGCTACCGCATCTCGGTAAATGAGCCCGCCCGCGCGCCGGAATCCACCTTCGGGACCACCATCGTCAACATCTCCGACCGCGACGTGACAGACCTCCGGATTCCCACCTCGCCCCGGCTTTCGATGGACGCCGAAATCGTACTCGAAGGCGAGGCGCACAAAGATCCATTCCCGATGGCGCTCCGCTTCAATCTGATGCCCATGTTTCGCACACAACAACCGGGAGAAAAGGCCGGAGGACGCGTCGATGTCCCCGGCACGCTCCAGCTCACCGGACTGACGTGGGACGATTACTCCATCCTGCCCAACATAAACGTCCAGGGCTTATACATCAAAGACATCACCTACGGCGCCCGCAGCGTCTTTCACCAGCCTCTGCGAGTGGGAAGCGAAGGCGCCAATGTTCCCCTCCGTGTGATCGTGGCCCAGGATGGCGGCAGGATCACCGCGCGCGTCGTGAACAGAGACGATCATCCTGTCAGCGGCACAACGGTCATTCTGATGCCCGAAGGAGCGCAGTCAGAGGCCGAACTCGCGGCTCTCCTCACCTCCGGCCAGACCGATCAGGCAGGGCAATACAAATCCGGCTTTCTCGCTCCAGGAAAATACTACGCGGTGGCGACGGAAGACTCGTACGACATGACGCCGGAGAGCATTGGCAAGCTCTGGCAATCGCACAATCGCTTTAAGGAAGTGGATCTGCCGGCTAGCGGCTCAGTGCAGGTGGATCTGGAACCAATGGGGATCCGGTAGACGCCAGCAGCGCGTCCGTCAGGTGGTCAATGGCAAATTCCTGATTGCTGCGGTCGGCCTCGGCAACGGGCAGCGATGCCAGTTCCAGGTGCACCAGTTCGTGGACCACAGTGACCTGCATATCCTTCAGCATGGCTGCCAGATCCGTGTGATATCCGGTGGAGTCCATCACGCGAATAGTGGCCGCTTTTTTCTCGCGATCCCAGTGGATGTTCCCGAGAGTCCCCGGCCGCAAATCTTCCGGCCGCGAAAGCAGAACGTGGACGTCCCAATCCTGAAGAGCCAGCCGGTGCTGCCAGTACGGCAAAATCTCATGAACGTACCGGTTCGCGAGCGCCTGGCGATCTTCCGTAGTCTCCTGCGCCTGTGCGCCCCATGCGAGCGAAAACAGCAAGACCGCCGAAAAGAGCGCAGAAAGCCTCGGGAGGTGCGGAAGCGTCACCTCCTGAGGCTATCACGAAGAGGAAGGTTGCCGGCCTACTGTATATCGATACTTTCCACGGAAATTGTCCCGTTCTCGTCCGTGCCAGTCACCTTAGCCGTATAAGTAGCGGACATGGCCTTGGTGGGGTCGGTGGAACGGTCGGCGCGGCTCTTGATCGCGGCCGCGGCCTTGGTATTTCCGGTCGAATCCAGCTTATACATCTTTCCGTTTGCTTCGAGCGCGAATGCCGTGGTGGCTGTCGTCGCATTGCACGAAGCCTTTGTGCTGGAGGTGGTGCTCGAACTGGTGGAGGGGGAAGCCGGCGTCGCCGCCGGAGCTGCGCCCGGTGTGCCTGAGTGACTCTGCTCAGCGCAGGTCGCGTCCATCAATTGACCGGTAAAATCAGCTGCGTACGATGCCATAGACAACGCCGCCATGAGAGCTATCGCGGAGAATGTAATTTTCATTTTGGTTGTCCTTATCTGGTTTACGCGGAATGTCAGGCGTCCGCGCACGTCCGGCATTGGAGCACGCAGTACGCCAGTACTTGCAACTCATGCAATTACGAAAACCTAAAGAGACGTGAACGGTAAGAATTTCCTGAACCGTCAGGAACTTCCTGCACAAACTATCCAGACCCTGTATTTGCTGTGCACAGCGTGGGGCAGAGCTTCGGCTCTGCGGCAGGGCTTCTGCCCGGCCCTACGCCGCGTGATCCCGCACCCAGTCCGCTTCCCAGCGGCGGATGGCGGCATCGTACTCATCGAGTTCCTGCGGCGAGACAGTCAGATAATCCTTGTCCATGTCTTCACCGTTCTCGATCACCTGGCGAAGCTTGCAAAGCGCCACGCGTGAGCACCAGGTATCGCTGATCTCCCGCCCGGTGCGCTTCGAAAACGCCCGCAGTTCCGGATGCGAAAGCGCCACGATCTTCTGCCGCTCCGCCTCGCCGCTTTCCGGGCTGTCCAGCACGAAACAGACATCCACCGTGTCGGCGTGCCGGATCGAAATCCCCGTCTGCAGAGACTTGAAGAGCGCACGCCAGGTACGCCCGAACGGGTCGGGCCCCACCTGGAAATCGCGGAAGTTTTCCATCGGGTCTATTTTAGCCTGTGAGGGTCCCGCCGCGGGCTCTTGTGTAGTC
>CAZWTH010000448.1:0-16675 GCA_964636715.1 uncultured Solibacteraceae bacterium
AGCCCGAGTTGCTGCTGGACGGCGCCGAAAATATCGGGCGCGCCGTTCGGTTGATCGGAATGGTCGGACTGCCCCCACTGGAGGATGTAGGTCCAGGGACCTGCGAGACCGGTCTTATTGATGACGGGACGGTCTGTGGGACCGGCAAGGGCGATGGCGAGCTGATCCATCGTGTTCTTCGCCGCCGTCATCATGCCCGAAGCGCCTGTCATGCGCGGCGGCATGATCATCGTCATCAGATGGTCTGTCTCAAAGGGTTTGATTTTTGGGCCTCCTTTGAGAACAACCAGGTGATAGACGGACTGCTCCTTCTGTTCCAGATGCGCATCGAGGTGGAAGCGCTCTTTGAGGAGGGCCTGGAGCATCGGCTCCAGTGCGGTGTCCGGGACGCCTTCTGGCGATTTGGCGTCGATATCGTAGCGGTCGGAATCGATCCAGGAAGGCCCGTCGATCTGGACGGAACTCAGATGCCAGGCGTTTTCGAGGATTTGGCGCATCGTGGTGTTGGTGCTGCTGAAGTGTCCGTTCTGAAGTCCGGAGTATCTGTACATTCCCGTTCCGGAGGCGTCGACTTTGACGGAGGCGACTTCGAAAGTCTGGGCTGAGACAACAGTGGCTGCGATGAAAAGAAGAGCGGCTATGCGCATCGCTCAGTTTCCCGTGGGCACGCGCCCGGCGTGATCGATGACAAGAGTTGGAACATCCGCTTTGGCTGATTCGAGTTTAAGGCCAAGTTGTTGCTGGACGGCGCCGAAAATGTCCGGCGCCCCGTTGGGGTCGGCTGCGTTATCGACCTGCGCATATTGAAGCGCCCAGGAGTGCGGGCCTTCGAGACCCGTTTTATTGAGGACGGTCCGGCCGACAGTGCCGGCGAGGCCGCGCGCGAGATCGTCGAGCTGACCGCGATACGCGACCATCATGCAGCAGGCTCCCGCCATACGAGGTGGCTGAGTAAACGGATGATCCGTATCTGTGGGCTTGATCTTCGGGCCATCTTTCATGACAACCAGGTTGTAGACGGACATCTCTTTTGCCTCGATGTGGGCTATGAGCCCGAAGCGTTCCTTCAGCAGCGCCTGGAGCATCGGCTTGATTTCGGTGTCCGCCACGCCTTCCGGGGATTTCGCTTCAAGATCATAGCGATCGGTATCGATCCAGGCGGGTCCTGTGATTTGGGGCGAGCTGAATCCCCAGGCGGACTGCAGCATCTGGCGCATGGTGGTGTTTTCCGCCGTAAGACGCCCTTTGGCGAGCCACGGCGCCCGGGAAGATCCGGAGCCGGAGGTATTCACTTTGACAGAAGTGACTTCGAAGGTTTGGGCCGGGAGGATAAGAGCGGCGAAAAGCAGGAGGGCGGCGCGCATCGTTGTCTCCAACTATGACGCCGCCCAAAATGGGCGCGTGCAGGAAAAAGGACTCTGTTACTGACCGTGGAAGGGATCGGCGCCTATAGTTCCCCTGAGTTCGTCCAGATACGCCGGCGAACTGACTCGGGCCAGTTCGGCTTTCGCGGCGGCGGTATTGGTGGCCGCTACGTGGCGGGTCCAGAGCGCGATGTCGCGCTTTTGTTTTGTCGCCAGCCGCTCCGCGTACCAGTCGCTCGCGAGGAGAGCTTCGCGGGTGAACATTTCGCGGATGGAAGGATCTTCGATTCCCTTCCCTTCATAGCTCCCATGGGCCATGATGTGCAGCAACGCCCGGATCGGCGGGCAGGCGGCGTTCACGCTGCCGTCTTCGAAGTAATTGAGCGCCACGAGACGCTGGGCTTCGCAGATGGCTTCGATGCCCTTCACGTAGCTTTCCATATCCTGCTTCTCGGGACGCAGGAGGAGGTCCGGAAACACTGCGCCCGGCAGCTCGAAAATACGGCCGAGAAAGCGATCGACGAACAGTTCCGTAATGCGATAGCCCAGACGGCTGGCCAGAACACGGCGGCCGTTGTGATCGAAATCCCTGACCTTCTCGAGAAGGCCATTCCCGATCAGATACCGCGGCTCCCGTTCGTGAACCCGCATGCGGCACCAGAGCTCCGGAACCAGCATGGAGTTGTCATGATCGACGCGGTACATCGGGCCAATGTGCCCAGCGGCGGTGGTGAAGCCGCCATGGCCGGTGAGTATGTAAGAAACGAGCGCGTTATTCAGATCGACGATCGGCCACAGCATGTTGAACGGCCCTTTGGTCAGCGCGCCTTCGGAGCCGAAGCCCGTAGTCGAGGGGGATTTGCCCGTCAGACTGCAAATGAAGTCCATGAACAGCTCGGGCAGTTCCTGATAGTGGATGGGATTATAGACCGCGAGCGGCGGAATGCCGAGCTTCGGATCGGGAGGATTATTACGGCGTCCGGCGAGGACAGCATTCACCGGGAAGTACACGCGCTTGTCGGACGGGACTTCGCGCGCGAGGCGCGTGCCGATTTCCGCGAGATACTTGTCGCGCGGATTCACCAGATCCGGACGGCGCTGCAGATAGCGGGGATTCTTCGAAGGAACTCCATCGACCAGACGTGGATGCGCCGATGAAACGACGTAGCCGCTGCCGTGAGCGGCGAAATCGGCCAGAAGCTTCTTCATTGGCTCCGTGTACTGATCGAAATCCACGACATGATCAACCAGTTCCTGCGCCTGCGCGACGGTCAGCGGCTCGAAGTTCGAAATGAAGTTGCCGGGACCGGCGAGGTCGGCTTCGGCGTCCTTATCGAAGCCGCGATGGATAGCGTCATCAGGCCGCTGGAAAAGCCGCTCTTCGCAATTCTGGACCAGCTTGACGCTGTGGTGGTGCTGATATTCGGGGTCGAGGTGCTCCAGCCGCTCGCGCGGCAGCACTGTAGAGGCCGTAATATCATCCTCCACCTGGACCTTATCCGCTGGATTAAAGTCTGGCCGTAACTTATAGATTCTCCACGTTCCGTTGGGGTCGTAGCCCACCCGCAAATAGTTACCGACCAGCTTCTGATTGCGGTACTTGAGCTCATGCCCTTCGCGGCCGTTGATTCGATCGACCGTGAAGTACTTCCGCCAGTCCGCGCCCCAATACGGGCGATAGTAACGCTTGACCGTGACGATGAGCTGGCGGATGGTCTGCGGGAGATTGCGGACCCAGTCATTGTGCTCGTCCGTGTAGTCCTTCGACGGCGTCAGCAGTTTGATGACGGAGCCGAGCGAGCGCTCCGGACTGAGGATGGGACGCGCGGCGCGGTTGCCAGGCTTCGGGTCCCTGTAGATGCCGGAGAAATCCTTTTGCAGGATCTCGTCAACGATGCGGAAATCGTTTTCGAAATCGCGGACGAAGACGCTGCCCTTCAGGATGATGCTGGCGAGCGATTTCGAAATCTCGGATTTGCCGCCGCCCGAGACGGTGCAGGGCTTGTGGCAGAGCACGCCATCGGCGCGCGCGGCGGTGAGGCGCCACGCCGTACCGCCGGGTTGCTTCTCCAGACGGATCTTGGTGCCCCAGGGCAGCACGTAAACTTCGCCGGGACGCAGAACAAGCTTGTTCTCTCCCCACTTCACGCAGCCTTCGCTGACCAGGAAATCCGAGTTGCGAGGAACGTAATAGATGTTCGGGAACTGACGATCGACCGCGTAACCTTCCGGACGCATTTCGACGCGGTCGCCCAAAAGCTTCATCGCATCTTCGTACTCAACAGGCTTGGTGAGCACGGTGCGGCCTGCATAGAATTCCTGACCGAGAACGTACGACGGAAACGCGATCGCTCCACCGGCGTGCTCTTCTTCGCAATTGCCGAAGAGATTGGCGGCGAAGCTGATCTGGGTTTTGACTTCCTTCTTGCAATAGCCGTAATAGTTATCGGCGATGATGGTGACCACAACGCCGCGCGCATCGCGGCACGTCAGCTTGAACGCCGAGCCGTTGTTGTAGAGCTCGTCTTCGCTCTTCCAGCACATGCCGTCTTTGCGCTGCTTTTCGGTGGCGTCTTCAAAGCGCGGCAGGCCGAGATCCTTCTTGAGCATGCCGGCAATGTGCGGGGCCAGGATAACGCAACCGGTATGGCCGGTCCAGCCATCAACGTCGAGAGCGGCGTCGTTTTCCGGCAGGTAGGGATCGCCGGCGTTACCAAAAATGCTTTCGACGAAATCGAGATTGCTGACCAGGCTGGCGGGGACGAAGAAGCGCGTCTCCATGCTCTTCGCCGGAGCGCCCGCGGCGGCGGGAACGACGAGCGGACGAAGCAGCAGGGTGACGAAGAAGCGCGCCTGATTGGGCTGGTTCGCGGTGAAGGGCGCGGCGAGTACATCCCTGGGCGGCTGGAGCGCGGCGCTGAGCAGGCGGGCGAAGGCAATCTTCGGTACGCCGATTTTATCGGCGGGAATCGGCAAGCCGCCTTCAGCGATGTGGAAGCTTCCGGCGGTAGTGCGGCGGTCGCTGCGCGGATTGTGGAGGATGCCCTGCGGCAACCGGTAGGACTTCAGGTAGGGCGATGAGATCGAATCGGCATCGGGCGGCAGGGAGAGGGCGCGAGCCAGACCGGGCCGGTCAAGCGTGAAGGCGTGGGCGGGAAGGTGGGGGGCGTCCGCTCCGAGGATGGAATTGAGGTAGTCCTGTATCCGTAGATCGGCCGGACAGAGGCGGCCGCCCAGCAGCTGGTCCTTCTGGTAATAGTTCCGAAGGAGCGGCCCGGCCAAATGGAGGAATTCGGGGTCCTCGGTCGCGGTACTCGTCGGCTCGCCCAGGGAGGCGAGTTTCAGATTGATGTACCGGTAAAGCTCGTCTACTTCAATGGGCGTGACGGATTTGGAGGTGATGGCGGAGGCTGATACGGATCTCAAAACGTAGTCTAACACTGGTCCGAAGCGGACGAGTGGGACACGCGGGTACTACGGAAGCTGGTACCATGGGGGTCTGAGCCCCTCACCCCAGTTCGAAGAGCCACAAGATCCGGTGGCTCCACAGGATTCTCCTGCCCCAATGCGGTTTACTTTCACAGGTTTCCGGCAGGACGGCGGATCGCGTGTCTTCTCGTATGAGGCCCTTGGCGAAGACGGCGTCAGGACCCTTTTCAGCGTGCGGGTTGACCTGGAATTGAGCCGCAAGCACGGGATTCGGCTTCAGGAACTACCGCTTTTGGGCGTCTCTGTGCTGGAGCGCCGGACGGGCGAGGAGCGGGACGTGGTTTTTACCGAAGAGGCGATGGCGCGGTCGGTGGAGGAGGCTGCCGCGGCGCAGGAGGCCGAGGCGGCAAAGGCTGCTCCCCCGAAACGGCGGACGAAGAAAGATGCGGACGATTACGATCCCTATGAGGGGACGCCGATGCCGCCGCCGAAGTATGGGTCGGGCTGGTAGTTCAGCTCGCTTTTGCCGCCGGATTCAGCTGGCGGGTTCCAATTGACAGCGTATTGACGCGCGGCCCGGGCAGCAGGATGCCGGCGAGGTTCAGGGGATCGGCGTTCGCGATGTGGACAGCGTCCTCCGGGTGATCGTTCGACCGGCGGACAGCGCGGAGGATCTCAACGGCTTCGGGCGCGGCGAATTGCTCGCCGGAGAAGCCCGCGACAAATCGGCCGGCGCGGAGTTCGCCGCGGGCTTCCTTCAGACGAAGAACTGGAAGCAGATCCCGCCAGAAAGGCGACGTGCTTTCCTTCGTCAGCAGGTCCCGGATGAGAACGCCCCAGCGCAGGATGAGCTGATCCGCGAAGGCTTCGGCGCGGGCTGAGTTGCTGACGCGATGGTCGGACTGCTGCATCAGCGCCCAGCGTCCGCCCGAGTGGCGGGGACGGCGGGCGCGGTCTCTTCCCTCCGCTCTTCGGCGGCGCGGATCGATCAGGGCGCGCAGATTTTCGAAACCATCCGCCGTTACAAGACCGGCGGCGACCAGTTCCCAGAGCGCGTCTTCCACTTCGCTGGCCAAACGTCCCGTGGCGCGGGAGAGGTCGGCGAAGAAGGATGCGCCGCGAGCGCGGAGGGCCGCGGCCACGTCCTGCGCGGCGGGTGAGAGGCCGTTTTCATCCGGTGGGGCGATGATGTGCGGCGGCAGCCAGTCCATCGATTCGCGGAGGAAGAACGAGATGGGCGCGATGCGCGTTGCGCGAACGCGGCGGCCTTCGCCCTCCTCCAATGGTTGTGGTGAGAGGGCCGGGTGTGGAGACAGCCGTCCCCACATGACTTCGCCCGAGAGACAGAGTTCGTCGAGATATTCGGGCTCGTAGTTTCGAATACGGCGGCTGAGGATTTCGCTCTCCCACGCCGAGGCCGGAATTTCATAGCCCTGCAACTGCCGGATGATCTGCAGCGTGCCTTCGGCGCCGTGCAGTTGCGCGCCGGGCGCGACGTGCTGCCAGCGGCACAGGAAGCGATGCAGATCGAGCGCGCTGACCGGTTCGATTTCGCGGCGCAGGCGGCCCAGCGTCATGTGATGGATGCGCGCGAGGATGCGGCGATTGCACCACTGGATATCGCCATCTCCTTCGGCGACGGAGAAACGGCCCTGGAGGATTTGTCCCTGGCCTTCGATGGCGGCGAGAGTCTGATCGACTTCTTCCCGGCTCAGAGCGAGTCTTTCGGAGAGCTCGGCGGCGGTCACCGGACCCAGCGATTCCATCCAGCCGCGGAGAATCTGTTCGGCGTCGTCGACAACGCCGAGGCGTTCGGTGGCAACCCAGAAAACCTTGCCGTTGCGGATCACTTCTGAAGCGCGGCCGGCGGCGTGGAGCGTGTCCAAGTGCTGCTGCCAATCCGTTGCGGGCGGAATGCGGATGAGGGAGAGCATCGCGTCGTGGAGTTCGTCGGCGTCTCGGACATCGGGCCACGCGTCTTCGGAAACCTGGGCGATCGCTGCCGGATCGAGAATCCCGGCCCCGCCGACGAAATCGGTCCGCAGCGAGCCGCGCAACTGAACGGCGCGGGCGCGGCGTTCTTCGAGCGGAGCGTCGTCGAGAAACGCGTAAGGGTTGGCGTTGACGATTTCGTGCGAAAACGGCGAGGCGGCCGGGTTATCGATCGCGACGGTCTGGATTTCGCCATCGCCGATGGCCCTGATGATAGCCGTGAGGCGATCGAGATCCATCGCTTCGTGCAGGCAGTTGTCGATCGTTTCGCGGACCAGCGGATGGTCTGGGATACGAGGTTCGCCGGTCAGATTTTCCGCGCAGGCCACCTGGTCCGGGAAAACGGCGGCGAGGAGATCGTCCGAGCGCATGCGCTGAATCGGCGGCGGTACTTTGCCGCCCGCGCGGAAGCGGAGAATCGCAAGGGCGCGCGAGGCGTTCCAGCGCCAGCGCGAGGTGAACATCGGCGTGTCGAGCAGAGCCTGGGTGAGGACGTGCTCGAGCGTTTGCGGCTTCAGAAATTCGAAGACGAGTTCAAGCGGAAACGCGTGGCCTTCGGTGAGCGAGATGAGAAGGCCGTTATCCGTGGCGGCGGCCTGGAGTTCGAAATTGAATGTGCGGCAGAAGCGCTTGCGCAGGGCGAGTCCCCAGGCGCGGTTGACTCGGCTCCCGAAAGGCGCGTGCAGAATGAGTTGCATGCCCCCGCCTTCGTCGAAAAAGCGTTCGGCGACCACTCTTGACTCCGTGGGCAGCGCGCCGAGCGCGGCGGCTCCGGCGACGACGTAGTCGATCGCCTGGCGTGCGCCGGCTTCATCGAGCGCGCATTCGACATCGAGGAACGCCATTGCTTCTTCGCGGCGCGGCGCAAGTTCGAGGATGCGTTCGCGGGTTTCGGAAACAGCGTGCGAGAGTTCGGCGGAACGGCCGGGGGCTTCGCCGAGCCAGAACGGAATACTGGGTGGCGCGCCCTGTGCGTCTTCCACGAAGACGCGTCCCGACGAAACGCGCTTGATACGCCAGGAGTGCGTGCCGAGCAGGAAGACATCGCCAGCCAGACTTTCGACCGCGAAATCTTCATCGAGCGTGCCGACGGTACGGCCATCCGGCTCGGCGGTCACGGTGAAGGCTGCGTTCTCGGGAATCGCGCCGCCGGAGGTGATGGCGGCCAAACGCGCGCCACGGCGTCCGCGCACGTTGCCATTGATGCGATCGAGATGCAGGTAGGCTCCGGCGCGTCCGCGCGTGGTGGTGATGCCTTCGGAGAGCATTTCGACGATCTGATCGAAATCGGAGCGCGGCAGATTGCGATACGGCCAGGCGGTGCGGATGCGATTGTAGAGTTCGTCGAGGTTCCACTGGTCGCAGGCCGCCATGGCGACAATTTGCTGGGCCAGGATATCGAGCGCGTTTTCGGGGATCTCCAGACGCTCGAGCTCGCCCCGGCGGATGGCGCGGATCAGGGCGGCGCACTCAATCAGCTCATCGCGCGTGGTGGCGACAATGCGGGCTTTGGGAATCGCTTTCACCCAATGCCCTGCTCTGCCGAAGCGCTGGAGGGCGACGGCGATAGAGCGCGTGGAGCCGATCTGAATGACGAGATCGACCGAACCGATATCGATGCCGAGTTCGAGCGATGCCGTGGCGACGACGGCGCGGAGATCGCCATTCTTCAGGCGCGTTTCGGCTTCGAGACGCGCCGCGCGCGACAGGCTTCCGTGGTGCGATGCGACGGCGTGTTCGCCGAGGCGTTCGGTGAGTCCGTGGGCGACGCGTTCCGAAAGCCGGCGCGTGTTCACGAAGACCAGGGTGGTTCGATGCGCCTGGATATGCTCGGCGATTCGATCGTAGAGCTCGGCCCACATCTCGTGGCTGGCGACAGGACCCAGTTCGTCGCGCGGGACCATGACGCCGAGGTCCATCTCGCGCCGATGGCCGGTGTTGACGATTCGCGTCGCCGGTCCAATATAGTTCGCGACTTCTTCGATCGGCTTGAGGGTCGCGGAGAGTCCGATGCGCTGTGGGCGCTTGTCGGCCAGGGCGTCCAGCCGCGCGAGCGTGAGAGCCAGGTGCGAGCCACGCTTGTCATCGGCAATGGCGTGAACTTCGTCGATAATAACGGTGGTCGTCTTCCGCAGCGCGTTGCGTGACTTTTCGGCCGTCATCAGGATGTAGAAGGATTCCGGCGTCGTCACCAGGATGTGCGGCGGTTTGCGGCCCATCTGCTGGCGCTCGGCCATCGGGGTATCGCCCGTGCGGACGGCTGTGCGGATCGGAGAAAGCGCCACGCCGCGGCGTTCCGCCAGTTCGCGAAGCTGCGCGAGCGGGATTTCGAGATTTTTCCGGACGTCATTGCTCAGCGCCTTCAGCGGCGAAACATAGACGACTTCCGTTTCGTCGGGCAGCGTGCCGGCGCGGGCCTGGCGGACGAGCTTATCCAGACAGATGAGAAAAGCGGCCAGCGTCTTACCGGAGCCGGTGGGCGCGGAGATGAGAACGTCCTCGCCGCCGCGGATGGCGGGCCACCCCTGCACCTGCGGCGCGGTGGGTTCTCCGAATTGTTCGCGAAACCACTCCTGAATGAGCGGATCGAAATGTGTGAGGGGCATAAAAAAGGGCTCTGTCCCCTTGTTTTATTATCCGCGCTGGAAGCCGACGATATCCTTGTACGCTTCGAGCGAGTTGTAGACGATGGGGCAATACGTCGCCCGGTCGATCATCTGCCACATGCGGCTTTCGATCGACCCGCTGCCGCGCACCAGATGGGGGAAGTTGCGGCACGTGTCGGGGCGGTCTTCGTAGATCGTACAGTCATTGCCATTCAGGAAAATGCAGCCCGCGTCCGTGCGGCGCAGAATCATTTCATCTTCGAAAGCCGAGGACGTCGTGTACTTCTCCACGAATTCCTTCTCGGACATACCCATGGCGCGCGAGATCCGGGCGGCGTCGCGCTTCGTGATATCGGTTTCAGCGACCTTGCAGCAGTTCGCGCAGGCGCGGCAATCCACCTGATCTTCGATTTCCTCCGCCACGCGGCGGAAGCGGAGGTCGGAAAAATTATGCCGCTTGAGGTGTTTGCGGAACCGCTCGTTCTCGGCGAGCTTCTTCGTGCCGAGGCGGTCAATCTGCACCAGGTCTGTGATAGGCTTCGGCATTCGTCTGACTTCAGAGTAGCGGGTCGGGCTGCGAGAATGAACGCAATGCCAGATACAGCATCCGATGCCCGCTGGGACCGATCGTTCTTCGGGCATCCGCGCGGACTCTCCACGCTGTTTTTCACGGAAATGTGGGAGCGCTTCAGTTATTACGGGATGCGCGCGCTGCTCATCCTGTTTATGACGGCGACCGTGGCGAAGGGCGGTCTCGGCTTTTCGACTTCCAAAGCCGGGGCGATTTATGGCCTCTATACCGCGATGATTTATCTCTTCGGCCTGCCCGGCGGCTGGCTGGCGGACCGGATTCTCGGACTTCGGCGCGGCGTGCTGTGGGGAGGCGTGATTATCGCGCTGGGCCATTTTTCCATGGCAATTCCCACCATGAACACTTTTTATCTGGGGCTCGCGCTCATCGTCATTGGCACGGGATTGCTGAAGCCGAACGTCAGCACGCTGGTGGGATCGCTCTATGCCGAAAACGATGCGCGGCGCGACGCCGGTTTTTCCATCTATTACATGGGGATCAACCTGGGGGCGCTGGTAGCGCCTCTGGTGTGCGGCTATCTCGGCGAGAACATCAACTGGCATTACGGATTCGGCGCGGCCGGCGTGGGGATGACCGCGGGCGTGATCCAGTACGCATTAGGCGATAAATACCTTGGTAAGCGCGGACTTCCTCCCAGCCGGTCGGCTGAGGATTTTCGGCTTCTGAAACTCGGTGGCGTTGCGATCGCCGCGGTGGTGGTAGCGGGAATTCTGCTGGGCTCCACCATATTCAGTGCGGAGCAGTTGTCCGATGTCTTCGGTATTCTGCTGAGCGCGATCATCGTCCTCTTCTTCGTTTGGCTGCTGACGGCGAAAGGCTATAGCGCGGTGGAACGGCGCCGCTTCTGGGCCATCCTGGTCTTGTTTATTGCTTCCGCGGCGTTCTGGTCGGCGTTCGAACAGGCGGGGTCGACTCTCAATCTCTTTGCCGACCGCAATACCAATCTGCATGCGTGGGATTCTCCCTTGTGGGGATTGTTCCGCGCGAGTTATCTGCAATCGTTCAATTCGATTTTCATCATCGCGCTAGCGCCGGTTTTCGCGTGGATCTGGATCGCTCTGAAAAAGCATGAGCCTTCGGTCACAGCCAAGTTTTCGCTCGGATTGATCTTCGTCGGTCTCGGGTTCGCCATTCTGATTCCCGTGGCGGGTGGCGGGCTGGCAAGCCCGTGGTGGCTGACAGGAACGTATCTGCTGCATACAATCGGCGAACTCTGCCTGAGCCCGGTCGGAATGAGCGCGATGACGAAACTGGCCCCGGCGCGCATCGGCGGACTGATTATGGGCGTCTTTTTCGTCTCCATATCGGTGGGCGACTACATTGGCGGGCGGCTGGCGTCGGTTTACGAGACGTTTCCGTTACCCACGTTGTTCGGTATCGTGGCGGGATTCTGTATTGTGGTGGGAGTGCTGCTTGTATTGCTTCTTCGTCCAATGAAACGCCTGATGGGAGGCGTCCACTGATGTCGTCTCTCTGGGAGCAGTATCGCGAGCAGTTTCCGATAACGAAAAATCTGGTCTATCTGAATCATGCGAGCGTCGGGCCGCTTTCGCGGCGGGCGGCCGTGGCGATGCAGGGGCTGGCGGAAGATGCGCTGCAATACGGCAGCGAGCACTATGCGCGATGGCTGGCCGCCTATGAGGGTGTGCGCAATGGCGCGGCGAAGTTACTGAATGCCGAGGCGGGCGAGATCGCCATCATCAAGAACACGTCGGAAGGCATCGCGACGATTGCGATGGGAATTGCGTGGAAGCCTGGCGACGCTGTCGTGATCTTCGAGGAAGAGTTCCCCGCCAACCTGTATCCATGGAAGCGCCTTGCGGACCACGGCGTGGAGGTGCGGCAGCTTTCGATTTTCGACGACCTCGACCGGATCGATCAGGCGGCGAAAGGCGCGCGCCTGCTCGCCATCAGCTATGTGCAGTATCTGAGCGGGTACCGCGCCGATCTGGATGCAATTGGAGAAATCTGCCGGCGCCGGGGCTGCCTGTTTTGCGTGGATGCGATTCAGGGGATGGGCGCCTTCCCGATCGATGTGCGGAAATCCAACATCAGCGCCCTCTCGGCGGATGGCCATAAGTGGCTGCTGGGGCCGGAGGGATGCGGCGTGCTCTTTGTGGAACGCGGTCTCCAGGACCAGATCGAGCCCGTGGAGTTCGGATGGACGAATGTGGCCCGTTACGCCGATTACGCTTCGCGCGACATGACGTTGCGGCCCGATGCGGGGCGGTACGAATGCGGGACGCTGAATACGATCGGCTGCTTCGGCCTGGAAGCGGCGTTTGAGTTGCTGATCGAGATTGGCGTGGACCGGATATCGACGGCTGTTCGGACGCTGGGAGATCAGGTCTGGAACGGCGCGCGCGAACTCGGCTATGAAACGCTGGGCCGGCGGCCCGAAGGCGGCGGCGCCGGAATTGTTTCCATCCGCAAGCCTGGGGTGGAAAGCCCGTTCATCGTGCGCAAACTGCGCGAGGCGGGTTTCACCACGGCTCCACGGCAGGGATGGGTGCGGATCGCGCCGCACTTCTACATTTCGCCGGATGAAATTGATGCGCTGCTCCGCATCTTACGCACTTTTTAAGTCGAGCAAACGCACCAACGCGGGCTTTTTACGGACCAAATCTTCGAGCGAATAGCGATCGAGAACCGCGAGGAACGCCTCAACGGCCTCCTTCAGGATGGAATGCAGCCCACACCCGCCCGCGATTCGGCATTGGTTCGCGCGGGACTCGAAGCATTCGACCAGGTTCAGGTCTTCCACCGTACGCAGAATCTGTCCAATCTTCAGATCGCGTGGGCTCTTCGCTAACTGCAGTCCACCGGCGCGGCCGCGCACACCCTTCACGTAGCCCGCCTGCGTGGCGTGGTTCGCGACTTTCATCAGGTGATTCCGCGAAATACCGTAGCGGTCCGCAATCTCGCGGATGGTGGCGGCGCCTTCGGGTTGAACGGCCAGGTGAATCAGCAGCCGCATGGTGTAGTCGGCGTGGCGCGTGAGATACATCGTATAAGATGTATTATAGATACATCTTTAAACAAATGTACAACGACGTAAACGAAGACAGCATTGCCGGTATGGTGGATACGTTCTATGGAGCGATTCGCGAGGATCGGCTGCTCGGCCCGATTTTCAACGGCGCGATCGGCGAGGACTGGGGTCCTCATCTTTCGAAGATGAAGGCGTTCTGGGCGACGGTGCTGCTGGCTTCACGCACGTACAAGGGGAATCCGATGATGGCGCATTTGCAGTTGCCACGGCTGACAGAGACTCATTTCGCGCGCTGGCTGGAGTTGTGGCGCGAGACGGCGGCGCGGCTGTGTTCCAGCGGGCCCGCGGACGTCTTCGTTCAAAAAGCGGAGATGATCGGAGCGCGGCTGCTCGGCGCGATTTCGCAGCATCACGAGCATTTCGCGGCGGAGGCACAGTCATGACCTCGGCCGATCTGGAGAATCTCCGCGCGAATACCGCCGCGTTCCCGCGGACAACGCCATTGTTCCGGGAACCCGGTTTGCGTACGATGCTGCTGCATCTGAACGCGGGCGAAAACATTCCGGAGCATCAGACGAAGGGCGCCATTCTGGTGCATTGTCTGGCGGGGCATGGCGTGTTCATCGCCGGAGAGGAACGGAAGGACCTGCGGCCGGGGGTTCTGATCAGCGTGCCTCCCTCGGCGCCGCACAGCGTTACCGCCGCGGCCGGTGAAGAACTCCTGTTGCTGGTCGCGATCTCCGAGCAGGTTACGGCGGCGCAGTGAAACTCCTGATGGCGTTGTGGGCCGGCGCGATTATCGGGCTGTCGTTCATTGCGACTCCGGTGAAATTTCAGGCGCCCCACGTCACGATGCCGGTGGCGCTCGAGGTCGGCCGGTCTACATTCGGCCTGTTTTCGAATGTAGAGCTTGGTTTTCTGATTGCGATCGTGATTGCGGCGGTTTTTGCGCGGCCCCGGCGGATTGTTGTCGCGATAGTGGCGGTGGTTGCGGTCCTGCTATTGCTGGAACGCTGGTGGCTGCTGCCGGAGCTGGATGCCCGCGTTTCACAGATTCTGGCCGGCGGCGCGATTACGTTTACCTCGTCGCACTGGATTTATGCGGCGTTCGATGGTTTAAAGACGGCGCTGCTGATTACCGGCGCGCTTGCCGGACGCAAGCCCCATCAACTCGCCTCCGCTAATTTCTGACAGAAAGACGTGGGGCTGGCCTGCGAGCCACACGGCGGCGGACACCTCACTAGCTCATATACCAGCCGCCATTGACGTTGATCGTCTGGCCCGTGATGTCGCCGTTGTTCGCCAGCATCACCGCAACCTCCGCCACCTCCGCGCACTCCCCAAACCGGCCCACCGGAATCAGATCGGCCTTCGCGTTCGGATTCGAGCGCACCATCTCAGTCGCAATCAGCGCGGGGGCAATCACATTCGCCGTAATTCCCTCCTTCGCCAGATGCCGCGCGTAGTAGTGCGTCATTCCGTGCAACCCTGCTTTCGACGCCGCGTAGTGCGGACCCACAACGCCGCCCAACTGCGCCGCCACGGACGAAAGATTGATAATTCGTCCCCACTGCCGCTGCCGCATGCCCGGCAGCACGGCCTGCGTCATCAGGAAGCACGATTTCAGATTGCCGGTCATCAGATCGTCCCAGTCCTGCCCGGTAATATCGGCAATCGCCTGCGGACGAATGATGCCCGCATTGTTGACGAGTATCTCGACCGGTCCAAGCCGCTGCCCGGCTTCCGCCACAAGGCGCAGCGCTTCTTCCTGCTTCGACACGTCCGCCTGAATGCAGACGCCTTTCATCCCGAGCGACAAAATCTCCTGCTCCACCGCCCGCGCTTCCGCCTCCCGCTCACGAAAGTTCACCACCACCTGCGCGCCCGCCCGCGCCAGCGCCACGGCGATCGCTTTCCCGATGCCGCGGCTCGATCCCGTCACCAACGCCACTTTTCCTGTGATCACGCTGGAATTTTATCCCAGCCTTCTCTCACCCGTTACAATCAGACGAATGTCCATGGTTATTGTTGGCTCCGTCGCGTATGACGGAGTGGAAACTCCTCACGGAAAAGTTGACAGAATGCTGGGCGGTTCGTGCACGTATGTAGCGCTCTCCGCCAGCTTTTTCACGTCGCCGAAAATTGTCGCGGTGGTCGGCGACGATTTCGCGAAGGAAGACGCCGATCTGCTCGCGGAGCGCGGCATCGATCTCACTGGCCTCGAACGCGTGCCGGGCAAAACGTTTTTCTGGGCCGGCAAATATTCGCCGGATATGAACGATCGCGAGACGCTGGTCACGGACCTGAACGTCTTCGCCGATTTCAATCCCAAACTGCCCGCGTCTTACAAGAACGCGCCCTACATCCTGCTCGGCAACATCCAGCCGGCGCTTCAAAAAGCCGTTCTCGGGCAGATGGACAGCAAGCAGAAAATCGTGGGCGGCGACACCATGAACTACTGGATCGCCGATTTCCGCGAACAGCTTCTCGCCACCATCGCGCAATGGGATTTCCTGCTGATCAACGATGGCGAAGCGCGCATGCTCTCCGGCGAATACAACCTGAAGAAGGCGGCCGCGAAGATTCTGGAGATGGGCCCGTCAACGCTGGTCATCAAGCGCGGCGAATACGGCGCAATCCTCTGGCGGCGCGACGGCCACTTCATGGCGCCGGGCTACCTGCTGCGCGACGTTTTCGATCCCACGGGCGCGGGCGATTGCTTCGCGGGCGGCTTCATGGGCTACCTCGCCGGCCAGGGCATCGACTTCCATGCCGACCGCGTGGATCACAACGAAATTCGCCGCGCCGTCATCTACGGGTCCGTAATGGGAAGCTATTGTTGTGAACGCTTCGGCGTCGGAAGGTTCCGGACACTTACACGCGCTGAGATTGATGGCCGTTTCGAAGAATTCCAGGAATTCACGGCGTTCTGACGCGGCGGGTCTCCCGCCGGCGTTCTCCGTACCGATCTGCGCCGTGGTGTGCCTGGCCGTGATGGCGTGCGCCGCCTGGCACTTCTACTCAACCGGCGTCACGCTCTGGTACGGGGACGCGGAAGCGCACCTCAACATCGCGCGGCGCATCGTCGATTCGCGAACGCCGGGAATCGCGCAACTCGGCACCACGTGGCTGCCGTTGCCACACTTGCTGATGATTCCGTTCGTCCGCAATGACGAACTGTGGAAGACGGGCCTCGCGGGCGCGATTCCCGCCGCGCTCTGCATGGCGCTCGCCGGCGCGTTTCAGTTCTCGGCAATCCGGCGGCTCTCCGGAAGCGCGATCGCCGCGGCAGCCGCCACGGCGGTTTTTCTGCTGAACCCGAATACGCTCTATCTCGGGTCGATTCCGATGAGCGAGCCGTACTACTTCGCCGCGCTCTTCGCGCTCCTCTACTTCTCGGTGCGGTTCGGGGACACGCAGGGTTGGGGCTCAGTCCTGGGCATGGCGGTCGCCGTCTCGTGCGCGGCGATGACGCGGTACGAAGGCTGGTTCCTGATTCCGTTCGTGGCGGCTTTCATTCTTGTGCGCGGCAAAGGAATTTCCGGGCGCATCGGCGGCGCGGTTGTTTTCGGCGTGCTCGCGTCCGTGGGTCCGCTGCTGTGGATGCTCTACAACCGCTGGTATTTCACGGACCCGCTGTATTTCTATCGAGGCCCGTGGTCGGCGGCCGCCATTCAGGGCAATGCGCCTTATCCGGGCC